>JAFAHO010000415.1 GCA_019237205.1 Hyphomicrobiales bacterium | reverse complement strand
GAAAGTGGACGCGATGGCTTCCGATTTTGGAGCCTGGTTGGATCCTCAAAGCGCGGGATTGCCATTGCAACGATGTTCAACAGTATCAATTGATCGACACTGGTACCGCCACCCCGGCTCGAACGGGGGACCTCTAGATCCACAATCTAGCGCTCTAACCAACTGAGCTATGGCGGCCTGACGAGGTCGGGCCGGGAAACTAGTGTCAAAGGCCCAGCGTGGCAAGGCCTCGCGTCGGCTCGCCGCAGATGGATTGAGGCGCGCCGCCCGCAAAATGAGCGGGCGGCGCTAAGGAGCGGCGCGTGGGAGGACCGCGCCGCTCGATACGATGTCAGACCGCGATCTTGAAGGACTTGGCCATCTGGTCCTTGAGGGGCTCGATGGCGTCCGCCACCGTCTTCTGCGTAAGCGCGCTGATGTCCTTGGCCTGTCCAGTCATCGCGTCGACCTGCTTGCGGGTGAACTCGCTCTGCAGGGCGACCAGATCAGCGAGCGACTTGATGGCGAAGGACGCCTTCATGAACTCGAAATTGGCTTCCGTGTTCGCGCGCAATGCCTCGAGAGCCTTCGCGTTGATCGCGATCACGCCATCCTTCGCCGCGGTGAAGCTCTGTTCGAAAGCTGTGGCGGCCTCGTCGGCCGAAACCTTCGCCTTGACGAAGGCGGCTCGCGATTCGGCAACGCCCTTTTCGAGCGCGGCGCGAACGCTTTCCTGCATCCCGGCGACCGGCTCAACGGTCGCCTCCACGACTTCAGCCGCATTTTCGGCGGCCTGCGTTACGACGTCGGACAAGGGCTCCGCGGGGGCTGCGGGGGCAGTCTGCGGGACGGTAGTTTTCTTCGGTGAAGCGGCCATGGTTTTTCCTTTCTTTCTGGAATGGACTGTGGACTGGCGTCGGATGTCAGTACGAACCGGGAGTCATGCTCTTCTGGAAGAGGACGCCAAGCTCCTTGGCCTGCGTCTGCAAGGCGGCAAGCTGGGTCTTCATGTATTCGCTCTGGAGGGCGAAGGCCTCTTGCGGATCCTTCGCCCTGACGAGCTTATGGGCGAGCTCGAATGCCGCGTTTACGTTCTGCTCGGTATAGGCAAGGACGTGGGCGCTTACGGATTTGGCGTCGCCCTCGCCCGAGTTGACCGCCTCGCCGGCGACCCCTGCGGTGCGCTGCGCGACCGCGAGAAAGCCCTCGAAGGCTTTGCGGGCCTGTTCGACGCTGCGGTCGGCGAAATCACGCAACTCGTTGGGGACCTCAAACGGAGAATTGGACATTTTCATCCCTTTCGCATGGTTCAGCAGTGAAATCGGCTCATCCATCATCTGCCGCATTATAGGGCGTCTTTTGTTGCAGTGCAACATAATTTTGCGCCGCACCAACAATTTTAACCCTGCCCCGAACCTGCGCCGCCGACGGCGTGGTGGAATCCGACCAACAGGGTTAAACTTTGGCTAATCCTCACTGCGTCGATGCGTGCGTCAGCGCGCGGACCACGCGGCGGGTTTTCCTTTGCGAGTCGCCTAGTGACCTCTGCGCCGCCGAAACCCTCAGAAGCCTGCGCGGCCATGACGGCCGACGCGGCCTACGCCATCTTCGACGCCGCTGAGCTCACGCCGCCCGGCCCAGGCGACGCGCGTCTCCTGATCATCGATGCGCGGGCGCGAATCGTCTATGCGACACAGGAGGCTCTCGAGCTCTTTGGCGCGAAAGACCGTTCGGACCTGCAAGACCGGCTGCTCGCGGGCGAGGGACCGACCCCCCGCCGACTGAGTCGTCTGGCAACGTCACTGCCGATTGGGGAGGCTGCGCGTCTCGAGCGGTTGCGCTATTTCTCGAAGCGCCAGCCGGCGAGCGTCAATCTGCGCTGCGCCCGTATCCAGGTCCGGGATGGCGGCGCGTATCTGGTTATTTGGGCGCCGTCCGCGAGCGCGGGGCGCAACGAGATGAGCCGGATCGACTTCGCGGACACGGATGCGCGCGCTACGGACCCGCTTGGCGCTGACGCGCCCAATCCTTCGACCAAGCCCTCGATGAAGTCGCGGTTTCTTTGGTCGCTCGACAACGAGGGCCGCTTCGGCGCCGCGGACCCTGTCCTCACGGCAGCGCTCGGCGCGAATGCGCCTCTTCCCGGGGAAACGCTCGAAGCATTGCGGCTGCGGACCGGATTGAGGCATGGCGACGACCTCGTGCGCGCATTCGAAGGCCGCAAGACGTTCTCCGATGTTCCCGTTGACTGGCCGTCGGCCAGCGAAAATATTCGGTTTCGCATGAGGCTCTCGGCGGCGCCGGTGTACGAGCGCGGGCGCGAATTCGGCGGCTTTCGCGGCTTTGGGCGCATCGACGAAGCGGTCAGGATGGTCGATGGGCCCGCGGCTGCAGGCGCTGCAGCGTTCGTCGACATTGCGGAATGCGATGCGAGCGCCGATGCCTTCGGCGTCCCTGCGGCGGAGAAGACCGCCGAGGTTACGGCGGCGGTCCTCGCAGGCGCCGCACCGGCGGACCCCAGTCAGGCGGACGACCTCGCGGATGGAAGCGAGCTTGCTCCGGCTTTGCCGGAGCGCGCGGACGAGGACGGCGCCGCGCCGGAGACAACCTGGGATGCGGACGCGAGGCCCAGTGTCGAGACGGCTCAGGGTGATCGCGCCGAGGATCCGCGAATCAACGCGCCGGGCGATGCGGCGAACGCGGCTCCGGAACGTACCGCCGAAATCTATGTCCTTCGCCAGGCCCATGCGGTGACGTCGAAAATCGTTCCGATCCGGCCGGGCGCCCTTGAGGCGCTGGCTCTCGATCCGGCGCAGGGCCCTGGAGGTGACAGCGTCGAACTCAGCAAGAGCGAGCGCGACGCCTTTCGGGAAATCGCGCGCGCACTGATCGGGCGGACCCACAATGCGCGTCGGGACGCTGGACCCGACGGCTCGACGCCGATCGGCGATTCGCCGGAGCGTTTGGCCGAGACTGTCGGCGCGCCGACCGCGCCGTCCCCGCCTGCTGAAGTCGGGCAGCGTGACGCGGCCGCGCAGTCGCCTGAACCCGTCCCGGGCAACGCCTGGGCGATCATCGATCGACTGCCGGTCGGCGTGCTCGTCGCCAGGGACGCGCGGGCGCTCTATCTGAACCGGACGCTGCTCGACCTTTTGGGTTATGCCAATTTCGAGCATTTCTTGGCTTCGAACGGTCTTGCCGCCATGTTCAGGGGGCGCGATCCGCAGGCCGTATCGGCGAAGCAAAGCGACGGTCTTGAGATCGTCAGGTCGGACGGCCAGTCGCTCGCAGTTGACGGCCACGCGCAAGCTGTGAACTGGGATGGCGCGCCAGCAACGCTGATCGCGTTCCGCCGATTGCGAAACGTGGACCTCGACGCCCGCCGACCCATCGATGACGAAACGCCGAGCCGCAACGGCGCGGCAAGTGATCTGCAGGACATGCTTGATCGCGCCGTCGACGGCGTGGCGACCCTCGACTCGGCCGGGCGCATCCTGTCCCTGAACCGTCCGGCGGAAAGGCTCTTCGGCTACGATGGGAAGGAGGTCGTCGGCGAAAGCGTTCTGATGCTGCTCGCCCCGCAGAGCCATCCGGAAACGACCGCGCGGCTTGAGAGCCTGAGCCGCGACGGCGAATCGTCCGCCGCCGCTGAACCTGTCCCAGTCGTGGGCCGCGACCGCGCCGGCGCCGCG
>JAFAHO010000338.1 GCA_019237205.1 Hyphomicrobiales bacterium | reverse complement strand
TGAGTGGCGGCAGCTTGCCCGCAAGGTCGATGAGCTGGGCAAAATGATCGACCGCGTCCACGATGAGCGCAGGCAACTCGCGCGCCTCGATCTCCTGGGAAACGGCCGGCGTCTCGACGACCGCTTTGCCCTCGCACACGACGGCGCCCGCCATGTCCTCGATCCGAGTGTCGAAAACGGCGACCGGCCTATCGCGCTTCTCGGCGCATGTCACCGAGACTTTGACCTTCTCCCCGATATGGACGCGGCGCAGGAAACGCAGGTCCTGCTCGCGGTAGAGCGTTCCGGGACCTGGCAGCATGTTGCCCAGCACAGCGGAGACGAGCGAGCCGACCCACATCGACGGTGCGACCGGCGCCTGTGCCTTCGATTCGCTCACGGCGGACGGCAGCATGAGGGGGTTAACGTTGCCCGAAACATGGGCGAACAGCACGAGGTCCTGCACCGAGCAGGCGCGCTCCAGGCTGGCCGAATCGCCAACCTCGATCTCGTCCCAGGTCTTGTTTCGAACTGCGGCTCTGACGTTCATGAAAAGCCTCCTCTTAAAGACGTCTCAACCGATGACGAGCCGCCCGGCATCCCCTTGGACGCTGCTGCCGGCAATCTTGCGCGCCGACTTGTCGCCCTGCGGGTCGGGTTCGGCGTCACCCGATGGCGCCGCGAAGCCAACGACCTCCTCGCTGGAGACGAGAGATTACGGAAGAAGCGGAGGCGGACGCGATTACTCGCTGGTCAGTTAGATTCATACCTTGGTTTAGCCTCCCTCATCCGAATTGAAGGTACGTCGATACGCCGGCAGACTTGGTCGAGTGGGCGATCATTTCGTATGGATAGCCGAGCAGAAAGAGCAAACTCACACAGGCGAAACCGATGAACGGGCGGGTGATCGCAGTGCGCGGCGCGGTGCTGGACGTCTCCTTCGCGGGAGCGTCGCTGCCGAAGATCGACGAGGCTCTCATCGTGACCCCGCACGACGGCGCCCCGATCAAAGCTGAGGTGCAGTCGCACCTGGACGAGGCGACGGTGCGCGCCATCGCGCTGCAGTCGACGTCGGGACTGCAGCGCGGCGCCGCCGTCGAGGCGACGGGCGCGCCGCTCGAGGTGCCCGTCGGCGAGCAAGTGCTCGGTCGCTTGCTCGATCTCACCGGCGCCATCGGCGACAAGGGCAAGCCGTTCCCCCTTGACATGCCGCGGCGGCCGATTCATCGCACTCCGCCGCCCCTCGCCGCCCAGAAGGGGACGACGAACCTGTTCTCGACCGGCATCAAGGTCATCGACCTCCTGACGCCGCTGGCGCAGGGCGGAAAAGCGGCGATGTTCGGCGGCGCCGGCGTGGGCAAAACGGTGCTCGTGATGGAGCTCATCCACGCCATGGTCGAGCTCTATAAAGGCATCTCGGTTTTCGCCGGCGTCGGCGAGCGGTCGCGCGAAGGCCACGAGATGCTGCACGACATGCGCAGTTCAGGCGTTCTCGAGCGCACCGTCCTTGTTTACGGCCAGATGAACGAGCCGCCCGGCGCGCGTTGGCGCGTGCCGTTCACCGCGCTCACCATCGCCGAATACTTCCGCGACGAGCGGCGCCAGAATGTCCTTCTGCTGATGGACAATGTCTTCCGCTACGTCCAGGCGGGCTCGGAGGTATCGGGCCTGCTCGGGCGCCTGCCGTCGCGGGTCGGCTATCAGCCGACGCTCGCGAGCGAAGTCGCCGCGCTCCAGGAGCGCATCGTCTCAGTCGGCGCCGCCTCGGTCACGGCCATCGAGGCCGTCTATGTGCCGGCCGACGATTTCACCGATCCCGCGGTCACGACGATTGCGTCGCACATCGACAGCAAGATCGTGCTCTCCCGCCAAATGGCTGCAGAAGGGATGTATCCGGCCGTCGATCCGATCCAGTCGTCGTCCGTCCTGCTCGATCCGTTGATCGTTGGCGACGAGCATGCGGCCGTGGCGATAGAGGTTCGCCGCAACCTCGAACATTACCGTGAGCTTCAGGACGTCATCTCCCTTCTGGGGGTCGAGGAACTTGGCGCGGAAGACCGGCGAATTGTCGAGCGCGCGCGACGCATACAGCGCTTCCTCACCCAGCCGTTCGCCGTCACGGAAGCCTTCTCCGGAATGCCCGGGCGGTCGGTCGCGGTCGCCGACACCATCGCCGGCTGCAAGGCGATCCTGGCCGGCGAATGCGACGCCTGGCAGGAAAGCTCGCTCTATATGGTCGGCAACCTCGAAGAGGCGCGCGAGAAGGAAAAGGCGTCTCATCAGGCGACCCCCAGAGCCGCTCCGGCGAGCCAGCCTCAGACGGCGGCCGCACATGCCTGATGCTCTGCACCTTACGGTCACGACGCCGTCGAAGGTCCTGGTGGACGCCGCGAACGTCGTTTCGGTCCGGGCCGAGGATCAGAGCGGCAGCTTTGGCATCTTGCCCGGCCACACGGATTTCCTGACCGTGCTCACGCCCTGCGTGCTCCACTGGGCCACCGACGACGGCGCGGCCTCGTTCTGCTCGGTGCGCGGCGGCGTCTTCACCGTCTCGGACGGCCGCACCGTCGGCGTTGCGTGTCGCGACGGCGTGCTCGGCGATTCGCTCGAGGACCTCGAGGCGAAAGTGCGCGCGGCGCGCGCGCAGCAGCTCGAAGCCGAGCGCCAGGCCCGCGTCCGGGAGGTCCGCGCCCACGCCTTCGCCGCGCGTCAACTGGTGCGCTACTTGCGGCCCGGGCGGTCCGCCGTCTCTCCGCTCGAACCGGGGTCGGGTCGTGAGCAGGGATGATCTCGATTGGCTCGCGCAGGCCGCGCAGAGCGCTGCCAGACGCGAGGCGGAAGGGCGCGCCGATCCCGAGCCCTCGCTTGGCGCGCGGCTCGGTCAGGCCGGCGTGCTCGGCTGGACCATCATCGTACCGACGCTGGTCGGTCTCTTCCTGGGACGCTGGCTCGATCAGACCTTTAAAACCGGCGTGTTCTTTTCGGCGCCCTTGCTGATGCTCGGGGCGGCTATCGGCTTCTGGTCGGCCTGGCGGTGGATGCATCGGCAGGGAGGGGAGCGGCCATGACCGGCCCGACCTCCAACCTCGCCGTCAGCGTGGCCATCGGTTTCGTCGCCGGTCTCGCCGTCGGCGGCCTGCACTTCGCCTCGCTGTCGTGGAACGCCCAGCTTTTCGTGGCCGGATCGGTCGGCAAGGCCATTGCGCTCCAGGTCGCGCGGGTCGCCCTCGCGGCGCTCATCCTTATTTTGCTGGTTCGACTGAACCGGATCGCAGCCTTGTCCGGGGCCTTCGGTTTCCTCGCGGCGCGCGCCGTCGCGCTCTCGCGCTACGGAGAGGATCGATGATCCATTCGCCGCTCGAGACGTCGACGCTGTTTCGCGTCGGCCCCGTCGGGGTCACCGAGCCGGTCGTCGTCACCTGGGCGATCATGGGCGCGCTCGTCGTCTTTGCCGCCGTCGTCACCCGCAAGCTCCAGCCCATCCCCTTGAGGGCGCAAACGCTCCTCGAAATCACAGTGAGCGCGGTCGACGATCAGATCCGCGGCACCATGCAGGTCGAGCCCGGCCCCTACCGCGCTTTCATCGGAACGCTCTTCGTCTTCATCCTCGTCGCCAACTGGTCGTCCTTGATCCCGGGCGTCGAGCCGCCGACGGCGCACATCGAGACCGACGCCGCCTTCGCCGCGCTCGTCTTCTGCGCCACGATCGTCTTCGGCGTCCGGTCGCGCGGGCTTTTGGGGTATCTCGCGACCTTCACCGAACCGACCTTCCTCATGATCCCGCTCAATATCGTCGAGCAGTTCACCCGCATCTTCTCGCTCATCCTCCGCCTCTTCGGCAACATCATGAGCGGAGTGTTCATCGGCGCCATCGTCTTGTCCCTCGCCGGGCTGCTCGTGCCGATCCCGTTCATGGCCCTCGATGTGCTGACAGGCGCAATCCAGGCCTACATTTTCAGCGTGCTTGCAATGGTCTTCATCGGCGCGGCAGTGGCCGGGGAGACGCAAGAAACCTCCGCCAACCAGGTAGGAAAGTGAGCAGAACCATGGAAAACGCGATCCAACTGATAAGCATCTTTGCGGCCGCCATGGCCGTTTCGTTCGGCGCCATCGGGCCGGCGCTCGCCGAAGGGCGCGCCGTCTCCTCGGCGATGGACGCCATCGCTCGGCAACCCGAAAAAGCCGGCGCCGTGTCGCGCACCCTCTTCGTCGGCCTCGCCATGATCGAGACCATGGCGATCTACGCGCTCGTCATCGCTTTGCTGGTGCTGTTCGCCAATCCCTTCATCAAGTGAACGCAGGCGTCCGATGCATATCGACTGGTGGACCCTCGGGCTTCAGACAGTCAACGCGCTGGTTCTGATCTGGCTGCTCGGCCGCTTTCTGTTTCAGCCGGTGGCCGACGCCATCGCCGGACGTCAGAAGGAGGCCGCGCAGATGCTTGCCGACGCAAAAGCGGCGAAGGCCGCGGCGGAGGGCGAGCGGACCAAGGCCGAAGCGGAAGCCGCGCGGCTCGCCGACCATCGGGCTGAGGCTTTCAAGGCTGTGGAAGCCGAGGCCGCGGCAGCGAAGTCGGCGCTTCTCGCCAAGGCCCAGGCGGAGGCGGACAAGCTCGTGGCTTCCGCGAAAGTCCAAATCGAAAATGACCGCCGCGCTGAAGCCCACGCGGCCGATGCGCGGTCGGCTGAGCTTGCCGTCGACATCGCCGCAAAGCTCCTCAACCGGCTGCCGCCGGACGCGCGCATCTCCGGCTTCATGGACGGCATCGCCGCCGGAGTTCGGAAACTGCCGGAAGAGACGCGGGCGGCTCTTGGCGCGGAGGGCAATCCGATCCGACTGACCGCGGCGAGCACGGTCAGTCCGGCGGAAGAGGGCGCCTTCCGCGAATCCCTCTCCAAAGTCCTTGGCCATGCCGTCGCGGTCGACATCTCGGTTGATCCCACGCTGATCGCCGGCATCGAGCTCGCGGCGCCGGAAGCGGCCGTCCGCAACAGCTTCCGCGCGGATCTCGCCCGTCTCCAATCCGAGTTGGTGCATCATGACACAGACAACGCTTGACGCGCGCGACGACGCCTGGCTGGCGCGGAGCCGTAAGACCGTCGCTAGAACGAACCTCACCGCGGAGGGCGAAAGCATCGGACGCGTGGAGCGCGTCGGCGACGGCATCGCGCTCGTCTCCGGCTTGCCCGACGCCTGTCTCAATGAACTGCTTCTGTTCGATGGAGGCAGGACAGGATTCGCCCTGACCCTCGACGCCGAGGCCATCAGCGCCGTCCTTCTCGACGACGGCGAAGCGATCGAAGCGGGCACGCGGGTGACCGGGACGGGCGAGGTCGTCCGCGTTCCGGTCGGGCCGGCGCTGCTCGGCCGGATCGTCGATCCGCTCGGCCGGCCGCTCGACCGCGACGAGCCGGTCGCCGCCGAAGCCCTTCATCCGATCGAACGGCCGGCGCCGGCAATCATTGACCGGGCGCTCGTCGAAGAGCCCGTCGCCACCGGCGTGCTGGTGGTCGACGCTTTGTTCGCCCTCGGCCGCGGCCAGCGGGAACTCATCATCGGCGACCGCGCGACCGGCAAGACCGCCA
>JAFAHO010000347.1 GCA_019237205.1 Hyphomicrobiales bacterium | reverse complement strand
TGGACAACGCATCCGCGTTGCCCACATGCCCACGGCCGCAGAAGCAGACGCAGCCTCTCGCTGCGTGATAGAAAGGAACAACGAGCGGTCGGATTTCCAACTAACAAACCGCCTCAAGCGGTCCCGCTGCGCGGGTCCATTTCACGCGTTAGCGGAATTGCCGCGCTATCTTTGCTCGCGGTTTTGGGGGCGGCTGCGCCCGTCGGCGGCGCCAGCGCCGCAGAGCAGTTTGTGATCGGGGTCTCCAACACCCACATCGGCAACAGCTGGCGCGAGGAATTCGTCTGCTCGATAAAAGCCGAAGCCCTCGCTTCGGGCTTGGTTTCAAAGATTGTCCTAGCCAATCGCGAGGCCGGGCCGTCCGAGCAGATCGCTGACCTGCGCACGCTGATTTCGGCGGGCGTCAACGCCATCATCATAAACCCGTCGGACGAGAAGGCGCTCAACGGTGTCATCAAGCAGGCGGCAGACAAGGGGATCGTCGTCGTTGCGGCGGACCAGCCCGTCAGCGCTCCGGAAGCCTATATCGTGACCGGCGACCAGGTGACCTACGCCAAGGTAGGCGCCAAGTGGCTGTTCGATCAGTTGAAGGGCAAGGGCGACGTCTATCAGATGCGCGGCATCGATGGGGCGCCCGGCGATACCGTCAGGCAGACGGGTTTCGACGCGGTTCTAAAGGATTACCCTGGGATCAAGGTCGTTGCGACGACTTTCATGGACTGGTCCAACGAAAAAGCCGCGCAGCAGATGTCGGCGATGCTGGCCTCCGGCAAGCATTTCGACGGCGTGTGGACTTCAGGGATCGACTATACGGTGATCGAGGCGATCAAGGCGGCAAACAAGGCGTTTGTGCCGTTCGTGGGCGCCGACAACAACGGCTTCATCAAGCAATTGATCGACTACAAGAAGGATGGGTTGGTCGGCGTCGCCGTCAGCAACTCGCCCGCGATCGGCGCCGCCGGACTGGTTGTCGCCCTCGATGTCTTGCAGAAAAAGCCGCGCGACAAGGTGACGACGGTTCCGACCGCCTGGTACGACAACACGACCGACGAAAACGTGGCGAAGCTGAAGACGCTCTACGATCCGAATGTCGCGCCGACTGATCCGGTCTACGGCCCGGAGAAGGACTACGGTCACTTCACTGCGGCAGAGGAGAAGGCCTGCAAGGGCCCAGGCGAGTAGCCGCTGTTGGCGCCGGCGTCCTTCTTGCGGGCGTCGGCGCGTCCCCATTGATCGCACCGCGATCGTTTCGTCACACTCCTCGATACGAGGGGCGCGTGGTCGTTAGTACGCCGCGAGCAGACGTGAAGCCGCCCCAATGAACGATTCGGCGCCTCTGCTCGAGGTCCGCGATCTCGCCAAGCGGTTCGGCTCGGTCGTCGCGCTGAGATCGGCGACGCTGACGATTTGCCGCGGCGAGATCCATGCGTTGATGGGGGCGAACGGCGCGGGCAAGAGCACGCTCGTCAAGATTCTCACGGGCATCTACCCCGCGGATGGCGGAACCATAACGGTCGACTGCGCAGTACGGACGTTTCGCTCCCCCGCCGAAGCGCGTCGAGCGGGCATCGTCTCCGTTTACCAGGATCCGGCGCTCGTTCCCGACCTGACGGTCGGCCAGAACATGCGATTGGCCGATGTCGCGTTGGCGAGTGTGCGGGACCATCTCAACGACCTTGGAATAGCGGATCTCAATTTTGGCGAGCTGGTGCGGGACATTCCATATCCGGTCCTGCGCCTCATCGATTTGGCCCGCGCGCTGGCGTCCGATCCAGCCGTGCTGATGCTCGACGAGATCACCGCCGCCCTCCCGGCAGATTTGTCGGAACGTGTCTTCGCGGTCGTGCGGCGCTGGCGCGAGCGCGGCAATTCGGTGATCTTCATATCTCATCGCATCGCCGAGGTGGCCGCGCTTTGTGATCGCGCCACAGTCTTGCGCGATGGCGTCTCCGTCGGCGTCACGGATGCCGCCCGAGGCAACGAAGACCGAATCGTTTCGCTGATGCTTGGCGTAGAGGCGGTGAAAGCCGGTCCCGCCGAGCCTGCGCCCGGGCGAACGAATCGCGGCGCTAGGGAGCCGGCGGCGCTTGAGGTCCGGGACCTCTGCTACGGCCATATGCTCAAGAACGTCTCCTTCAGCCTTCGGGCGGGAGAGATTCTCGGCGTTGCTGCGCTCGAGGGACAAGGGCAGCAGGAACTGTTCGACTGCATTGCGGGGGTGAGCCGCCATGGCGGCGGAGAGATCGTTGCCCACGGCCGAAAGTTGAAGCTGAGCCACCCAGGCGACGCGATCGCGGCGGGCCTTGTGCTGATCCCGGCGAATCGGCTTCAGGCCCTCCTGCCGCAGCGCTCGATCCGCGAGAACGTCGCCTTGCCGCTGGTCCGCAACCCGTCGAATTGGGGCCTGATTCGCGCCGCTAGCGAGCGCCATCGCGTGGGCGGCGCGGTCAAGCGCTTGCAAATCGATGCCCGCGCGGGATCCGAACTGCGCCGGCTGAGCGGCGGCAACCAGCAGAAAGTGGGGATCGCACGATGGATCGCCGCCGGGTTTCAAACCCTGCTTTGCTTCGATCCAACCCGTGGCATCGATATCGGCACCAAGCATCAGATCTATCGGTTGCTGCGTGAGATGGCCGACGCCGGGTCGTCCGTCCTGTTGTTCACGTCCGAGCTTCCGGAAATCGGCCTTGTTTGCGACCGCGCGATTGTTTTGTTCGGGGGCGAAATCGTCGCTGAGATGCCGGCCAGCGCGGCGGATGAGGGAGCGTTGCTGCGCGCCGCGCACGGCATGGGCGTCGCGCAAGGCGCGGGCGCCCCGCGCCGAGGAACGGGCGCGACTGCGGCGCCCGCCGACAATCGGTCCCCGGACGTTCAAGGGCCGACGCGAGGCTCCGGCGTCATCGACAAGATCAGGCGCGCCGCAGCCGGCAATCCGGCGCTGTTCGGTATGCCGGCGCTGTTGATCGTCTCTCTGGCAGCCACCGTGGTGATCCACCCCGCCTTCGATTCGTTCGACGCGCAATCGGTCGCGATGGCCGCATTGCCGTTGGCCTGCGCCGCCGCGGCACAGGCCGTAGTCGTGATCTCTGGCGGAATCGA
>JAFAHO010000170.1 GCA_019237205.1 Hyphomicrobiales bacterium | reverse complement strand
CCAAGCGTCCCTCCGCCAGCAAAGCAAGCGTCCGAGAGGCGACCTAAATCCCGCCTCTCAATCGCGCTTGCAGCCGATCCCACGCGGCAAGACGTTTCAGCTCGCTAAAATCGCCCACTCCAAAACCCCAGCCCGACAGGCCGCTAGCGATTTGAGAAAGAGTCCTTGCATTTCTAACCTCCCATTGGGCCATAATCAGTTAATCTGGCGAGGCTAGCCACGACTGACTAACTTGTAAAGATTGTTTTGATGGTTATAGACTCTCATTTTCCGCCTTCGCGGGCCGGCTCCCTGCCGCTGGTCGGGGAGAACCTCGCGCTCGACTTCGCCAACACGGAATCGGGCCGCGGCTTCGCTTCGCATCAGAACCACTTGCGCGACGGGACGAACGTCATCGATTGGCTCGACCACGCCCGCGCGCTCTCGCCCGATGAGACGCACTGGCTGCGAGCCGAGGCATCGGCGCGCGCCGGTCTCGCCACGGATCTGCTCGCGAGCGCAGTCGCGCTGCGCTCCGCCATCCACGACGTCGGCGCAGCGATCGCCCGAGGCGCCGCGCCGCCGCGAACCTCGCTGGCGCGCCTTTCCGCCCAATACGCGCACTGCCTCAGTCAAGCCTCGCTCATGCTCGTGGCCAACGGCTGCTGCTGGCGCTGGAACGTGCGTGACGCTCCGGTCGAAGCGGCTCTGGCTCCGATCGCGCTCGCGGCCGTCGAACTCTTCACCCAGGGCGACTTCACCCGCATCAAGGAGTGCGGAGGTCACGCTTGCGGGTGGCTCTTCTACGATACAAGCAAGAACAACAGCCGTCGGTGGTGCGAGATGGAGGTCTGCGGCAACCGCGCCAAGCAGAAGCGGCTCGTGGCCCGGAGGCGTGGCGCTTGACGCGGGTCCTGGCGGCTCTTCTCGCCGCTGCACTGCTCGCCGGCTGTTCGCCGGTGCTCGAAACCGATCAGGCCCGGCTCTGCCGCATGGCGCTGCCGGCGTTGACGCCCGCGGATCAGCGGATCACGATCGTCTCGCAACAGCCCGATGCGGATGGGAGGGGCCTGACAGTCGCTTTCACGGCAGAGACCGCCGGAGGCGAGTCCCGGGATCACGCCGCGACCTGTCGGTTCCGCGAGGCCGGCCGGCCGCGGGAGTCGCGTGACCTCACGTCGCTGACCCTCGATGGCGAGGCGCTCTCCGACACCGAGCTCTATATCCTCGTCCGATACTGGCTCGCGACTCCCGAGGGGCGAGCCGCTGACCCGGCCCCGCTCGGGGATTTGAGCCGCACGCCCGTAGTTGGGCCTCGTCTTGCATATGGCCTGCAGATGGCGCTCGACGGACTGCCGCTGGCGGCGATCTACGCGCTCCTCGCGGCGGCCTATTCGCTTGTTTACGGCCTGATCGGGCGCATCAATTTCGCTTTCGGCGGACTCGCCGCCGCCGGCGGCTATGCGGCGGCGATGACCGCGCTCACGCTCACCGGCGCGGCCCCTGCCCCGCTGCTCGCGGCCGCATTCCTGCTCGCCGCTGCCGTCGCCGCGGGCTGGGGATTCGCCTCGGCGCGCTGCGTCTTCATTCCGCTCCGGCACGCAAGGGGACAGCAGGCTCTGGTGGCGACCGTTGGCCTCGCCCTCTTCCTCGAGGAGCTGCTGCGCCTCGCGCAAGGCGACCGCACAAGCTGGATGACCCCCGAACTCAACCAGCCCTTCGCGCTCGCGCGCTCGGGCGATTTCATCGCCGTTGCGACGCCAATGACCATTGTCGCAACCACCGTGGCGCTCGGGGCCGGCCTCGGCCTCGTCGTCATCTTCCGCTGGACCCGGATGGGGCGGGAATGGCGCGCCTACGCCGACGATCCGCTGGCCGCCGAGATGCTCGGCGTGAGTCCGGCCGGGACGACCGCACGCGCCTTCGTGCTCTCCGGCGCGCTCGCCGGCCTCGCGGGAGCGACGATGACTGCGGCCTACGGCGCGGTCGGCTACGGCCTTTCGGCGACGCTGACCCTCAAGGCGCTGGCGGCGGCGATCGTCGGGGGCATCGGCTCCCTCCCGGGCGCCTTTGTCGGCGGGCTCGTCATCGGCGCGGTCGAAGTCGGCTGGTCGGCGCTTTTCCCGATCAATGACCGCGATCTTGCGGTTTACGCGCTGCTGGTGATCTTCATCGCCCTGCGTCCGACGGGGCTTGTTGGAACGGGCGACACGATAACGCACAACCTCTTCCCGCGCCGGTCTTGACTTGGCGCCTCGGCCTCCCACATCCTTGCGGCGCCCTTCGGGGAGTTGCGCGCGGAGGTCCAGATGTCCAATTTCACGGCTGCGACGCCCACCCAGCTGTTGCGCGCCGATGCGCTTGCCAGCGTTCGCTCGCGGCGCATTCTCGCCGTCTGCTTCGATCTCGTCCTTGTCAGCGTGCTGGTCGCGCTGATCTGGATCGTATCGATCGTCCTGACGCTCGGCCTTGCCTTTCTCATCCTACCGCCGCTCTATCCGATCGTTGCCTTCTTCTACAATGGCCTCACCGTCTCGGGATCGAAGATGGCGACGCCCGGCATGCGCGCGATGGACCTCGAAATGCGCATGCACGATACAGGCGCGCGCGTGCCTTTCGTCAACGCGGCGGTTCAAGCGGTGCTCTTCTATGTGAGCTGGTGCTTTCCGCCGATCTTCCTCGTGTCCCTGGTCGACCCCGAGAAACGGTGCCTGCACGACATCATCGCAGGCGTCGTGATCGTGCGGCGGCTTTGAAACGAAGGTCCTTCCGGGCGTCGAGGAGCAGCCCATCGACAGGCAGCGAGAATAACGGGGGAAATTCGTGACCAGGGAAGTGCGCGATGCCCCGCAGTTCTATCTGACCGCGCCCTCGCCGTGCCCGTACCTGCCCGGCCAGCAGGAGCGCAAAATCTTCACCCATCTCGTGGGCAAGCGCGCCGCGTCGCTCAACGACCTCCTCACCCAGACCGGATTTCGCCGCTCGCAGACGATCGCCTACCGGCCCGCGTGCGAGAGCTGCCGCGCCTGCGTTTCCGTGCGCGTGCTCGTCGACGATTTCAAACCCAGCCAGAGCCAGCGCCGGTCGCTTCGGGTCAACGCCGATCTCGTCGGCGCCTTTGTGCCCCCGAAGCCGACGAGCGAACACTTCGGCCTCTTCCGCGCCTATCTCGACGCCCGCCATCCCGAAGGCGGAATGGCGGACATGTCGTCGCTCGATTTCGCGATGATGGTCGAGGACACGCATATCGACACCCATCTCGCCGAATACCGCGCGCGCAGAAGCCCTGAGGATGAATCGGGGACCGGGCCGCTTTATGCGGTCTGCCTGACCGACCGGCTTGCCGACGGCCTGTCGCTTGTCTACTCCTTCTATGCTCCCAATCAGGCGCGGCGCTCGCTCGGTTCTTACGTCATTCTCGACCATATCGATAAAGCGCGGCGGCTCGGCCTGCCCCACGTTTATCTGGGTTATTGGGTCGAGGGTTCGAAGAAGATGGGCTACAAGGCAGCCTATCTGCCGCAGGAGCGCCTCGGCCTGCACGGGTGGAGCCGGGTTGAGCGGTAGCGCTCAGCACTCGACGAAATTGACCGCAAGGCCCCCAAGCGACGTCTCCTTGTATTTCGACTGCATGTCCGCGCCTGTCTGGCGCATCGT
>JAFAHO010000149.1 GCA_019237205.1 Hyphomicrobiales bacterium | reverse complement strand
TCGCAGCCGTGATCGCCACGATGTTCCTTCCGCCTATCGTCACGCTCATTCCGCTCTACAGGCTGGTGGGGTATCTGCGCATCGACGGAAGCCTTGCGGGCGTGATCGCGCCGAACCTCGCCAACGCCTTCGGCATTTTCCTGATGCGCCAGTTCATCAAGGGCGTGCCGGACGACCTCATCGACGCGGGACGCATGGACGGCGCCTCCGAGCTGCGGATCGTTTTTCTCATTGTCACGCCGAGCGTGACGCCGGCCCTCGCGGCGCTGGCGCTGTTTGCTTTCGTCTATCATTGGAACAGCTATCTCTGGCCGCTGACGGTGCTGCAGGGACACGCGGACCAGTACCCGATCGTCATCAGTCTCAGCCGTCTTCTCAGCTACAACCGGGGGGCGCTCAACACGAACCTTGTCATGGCCGGCGCTACACTGGCGGTTCTGCCCCCTCTGATCCTGTTTGCGTTCCTGCAGCGGTTCTTTGTCGACAGCATCGTCAGCTCGGGGATCAAGGGATGATCGCCGCGCTCTGCTTCGACTTGGGCGGCACCAACCTGCGCGCGGCGCTTGCGCGATCCGGACGCGAAGGCGACCTCGTAGCGCTCGGAAATTGGCCTGCGCCTGCAGATCTAGCGACTTTTCGGGGCCGTGTGGCAGAGCTGATCGACGCGCACGGCGCGTCGCGCGTTGGGATGGCGGTTCCCGGACTGGCGTCGGGCTCGACTTGCCTCTGGGCGCCGAACCTGCAGTACCTCGACGGGCAAGATCTGGCGCGCCTCTTTCCCGGCGTGAGCGTGCAGCTCGGCAACGACGCCCAACTGGCCCTCCTCGCCGAAGCGACGCTGGGCGCCGCGCGAAACGTCAAGGACGTCATTCTCCTCGCGATCGGCACAGGGATTGGTTCAGCCGTGCTGGCGGATGGCCGGATCGTGCGCGGCCATCTCGGCGCCGCGGCCTCTTTCGGCTGGGCCTGCGCCGATCCGGCCGACGCCGGAGACGACGTCCGCGGATGGCTCGAACGAAATGCGTCGGGCACGGCCCTCGACATGATCGCCAACCTTCTCGGGCTCCCGAACGGGCGAGCGCTGATCGAAGCGGCGCGCGCTGGCGATCCTGCCGCATTGGAAGCGCTCGCGAAGCCCTGCGCCGCCCTCGGGGCCGCGTTGGCTGGCGCGGCGGCCCTGCTCGGCAGCCGGTCCGTGATCGTGTCTGGAGGCGTTGCCGAAGGGGGCGACGTGCTCGCACAGCTGATCCTGCCAGTTCTGAAACGCCATCTGCCGCCTCATCTGCGCGACATCGCGTTGGGGCCTGCTGAGTTCGGCGCGCGCGCCAGCCTAATCGGCGCGGGGCTCGCAGCGCATGGCCATCCGCTCTGGGTGGAGGGACGTTCGTGACTCTGCCGATCCATGTCATGCGCCCCGGCCGCAACCGGCGGGAAGCCTTGTGGCATCAGACAGAGCTTGCCTTGCGGACGCTGATCGCGGATGGGACGCGGCCGGACGGCGCGCAGCTTCCGAACGAAGCCAAGCTTGGCGAGACGCTCGGCATGAGCCGGATCACCATGCGTCATGCGCTGCGCAACATGGAGGAATGGTGGCTGCTGCGGCGCGAGCAGGGACGCGGCACGTTCGTGCGCACCTCCACGGTCATCCCTGGCGCCCGCGGGCCGGCGAGCCTCACACAGGAACTGGCCGAGCGAGGAATCGCCTTCGGATCGCGCGTTCTTGGGCTCAGGAGCGTGCCGGCTGACAATGAGATCGCCTCCGCGCTTGAGGTCTGCCAAGGAACAATGGTCTGCAAGCTCTTCCGGCTGCGCTCCGGCGGCGGCCGCCCGATCGGCATCCAAACGGCCTACCTGCCCGCGAAGCGCGTGCCCGGCCTCCTCGAGATCGGCGACCCGCTGCCTTCGCTTTACGCCGTGCCGCGCGACCGCTTTGGGCTCACCCCTCGGTCGGCGCCATCTCCGCGGCAGACGCCGACGTTCTCGAGGTCGCGGCCGGCAGTCCCGCCTTCATCGTTCAGCGCATGACTTCCGACGCGCGCGGGCCTTGCGAGTTCACGGTCTCGACGATGCGCGGCGACCGCTACGAAATCCGATCCGAATTGCGCCTCTGACAATCAGCGAAAGGACCCTGCGCCATGACGACCCTCTATGTCAGCCGCCTCGTCAAGCTTGCCGAAAAGGCGGCGGAAGAGAATGGAAGCGCCTTCGAGACCGCTTCGTCGGCGCTCGCGGCGACGCTGACGGGCGACGGCCTGATTCATTTGTACGGATCGGGCCACTCGGTTCTGCCCGCTCAGGAAACCTACCCGCGCTACGGAAGCTATATCGGCTTCAACCCGCTCACCGATCCGCGCGTCATGTGGCACACCGTGCTCGGCCCCGGCGGGGTTCGCGAGCTCCTGTGGCTCGAGAGGACGGAGCATTACGCCGAAAAGTTCCTCGACCACCAGCCGCTCAACCCCGGCGATAGCATGGTCATCTTCGGCCACAGCGGCCGCAACGTCTCCGGCATCGATACTGCGATCTACGCGAAGACGCGTGGGCTTACGGTTGTCGCGATCACCGCGAAAGCGAATCTCGACAAGCCCGCCACGCATTCGTCCGGCAAGCGCCTGGCCGACGCCGCGGACATTGTCATCGACACGGGCGCGCCGATCGAGGACGCCATTGTTCCCGTCGCCGGTTGGTCGCGGCCGGTCGCCGGATCGTCGACGGTGCTCGCGATGATGATGATGCACGAATTGTTGGCTCAGACGGCGCAGAAACTCGGCGAGAAAGGCGTTGAGCTGCCGACTTTCGCTTCGCCGACGATCGCGGGCGTCACGCTGCGCGACACCGACCTGATCTACGGGGAGTATTGGGAGCGGATGATTCGCGCCCAATCGAAGCATCTCGACTTCTTCAGGGAGAGAATGCGAAGCGGCGACTGAGGCTGGCGCGTCCGCGGATGTCAGAGGTGTTCGAAGTGGTCTCCGCAGGCACGCAAAGTGAGGCAGACCCATCAAATGTGAGAATATTTTTGGTCGATATTCTCACATTTGATCATTTGATGGCTTTTTGACGCGAAGTTGGATATTCTCAAGCCAAGATGCTCCCGACAACGGCGCCGAGGGACAAGCTGTCCTCCCGTGCAACCAAGGCCTCATAGTCAACGCAGGCGCGATTTTTGATTCGGTTCGAAAATAAAGCGGGCTCAGAGGG
>JAFAHO010000056.1 GCA_019237205.1 Hyphomicrobiales bacterium | reverse complement strand
CGTCGCGCCCGGCGCGAGCCCGGCGCGCCTCACTTTTTGCGCCACGGTCGAGGATTGCGTCGCCGGCGCGGACTTCGTCCAGGAAAACGCCCCCGAACGCGAGGCGCTGAAACAGGACCTGCTCGCCCGGATCGACGCCGCCAATCCGAACGCGCTCGTCGCCTCGTCCACGTCGGGGCTCTTGCCGACGACGCTCGCGGCGAGGATGAGACGGCCGGAGCGGATGCTGGTCGGGCACCCGTTCAATCCGGTCTACCTCTTGCCGCTGGTCGAGCTTGTCGGCGGTCAGAAGACGGCGCAGGCGACGATCGATGACGCAGGCGCCTTCTACCGATGGGTCGGCATGCGGCCGCTGCCTTTGCGCAGGGAAATCGAGGGATTCGTCGCCGACCGCCTGATGGAGGCGCTGTGGCGCGAGGCGCTCTGGCTCGTCAGCGACGACGTCGCCACGACCGAGGAGATCGATGCCGCCGTCGTTTACGGCTGTGGTCTGCGCTGGTCGCTGATGGGCACATTCCTGACGTTCCATCTCGCCGGGGGTGAAGGGGGGATGCGGCACATGCTGCAGCAATTCGGTCCGGCGCTGAAACTGCCTTGGACGAAGCTCGTCTCGCCCGAATTGACCGATGAGCTGATCGATAGAGTGGCTGACGGTTGCGAGGCCCAGGCGGCGGGCCGTTCGATCAAGGAGCTCGAGGCGCGGCGCGACGATTTTCTTGTCGAGTTGCTCGCGCTCGTGCAGAAATACTGGCCCGAAGCGGAAGGTCGGCCCGGCCGGCTCTGAATGGCTCAGGAGGAGACGCGATGCGCCACGACTCCGTGCTTGCGGTGCTTGCGACGACGGTCGCCGGCGAATGGGTCGACTATAACGGCCACATGAACGACGCGGCCTACGCGATCGTGTTCAGCCGTTCGGTCGACGCGCTGATGGATCGCATCGGCCTCGATTCGGCGGTGCGCAAGCGCACCGGCCAGTCGCTGTTCACGATGCAAATGATGCTGCACTTTTTCAAGGAGGCGAAGGAGGGCGACGCGCTCGCCGTCTCCTGTCATCTCCTCGAGCATGACGACAAGCGCATGCGGGTGTGGCTCGTCATGACGGATGCAGGGGGCGAGCGGCTCGCCGCGTCCGAGCAGCTGCTGCTGTCGGTGACGCAGACTGAAGACGGACCCCGCGCCGCGTCCTGGAGTTTTGAAACCCAGGCCGCGCTCGAGGCTCTGGCGAAAGTCCAGGCCGCAATGCCCCATCCGCCCGAAGCCGGCGCGGGCGTCGCGCTGAAGCGGAAGTCGTGACCGCTTCCATATTGCCGCTGGAGATTTGACCGTTCGACGAATTGGTGCGGAAGTGCGGACCAGCCGCGCGATCGAGATTGCGCATGGTCGCGGCGACCACATGTCCCGCCCGCGCGAGCGACACGGCGGTCGCAAGTCCAATGCCGCTACTTGTTCCCGCGACCAGAGCCGTCGCCATGGCGCGTTCCCATTCCCTGGCCGCTGGCGAATGGAGCGCCCGGGCGAGCAGTCCGCACTCTTGAGCGGTTGTGGCTGCCGAGCCGGTCGAGGCCTCTTGCAATCCTTCCCAACACCATCCATATACCATCCATCAGGATGGTAGGAACGATGGCTGGAACGATTCACCGACTGCCGGACAGGCAAAGCGAGAGCGAAAAAATCACGATCAACCTAGGCTTCGTCGACCTTGGCCATATCGATCTTCTGGTGCGCGAAGGCTTCTATTCCAACCGCACCGACTTCATCAGGACGGCGATCCGCAACCAGCTCGGCTCCCACGCCGACGCGGTTAAGCAGTCGATCGTGCGGCACACGCTCGAACTCGGCCTCAGACGCTTCAGCCGCGAAGAGCTGGAGGCGGCCAGGGCGAAAGGCGACAGGCTAAACATCCAGGTCGTCGGGCTTGCCACGATCGATGACGACGTCACGCCCGAGCTCGCGGCCTCGACAATCGACTCGATCACCGTCCTCGGCGCTCTCCACGCCAGCAAGGACGTCAAGGCCGCGCTCGCCGATCGCATCGGGTGATCGGCACGGGGCGCGTCTGTTCACCAACAAGGACTAAAGGAATGACATTGGATTTCACCGCGGCCATGCATCGGGCCCTGCAGCTCACGCGCACGCAAAACGTCATGGAGGCGACGCGGGTCATCCAGCGCGCCCTCACCAGGCGCGGCCCCGCCGCTCCTCCGGCCGATGAACCGCCCGCGAGCGCGCGATTGTTGATGCCCCCACGCGATGTCGCCAGGACTCCGGATGCGATCGAAATACCGCCGCAGACTGCGCGGACGGCGAGCGCGCGCGAGGCCACGGCGGAGCCGCGGTCTTCTGGGCGCCCGAGGCGGCCGCTCGGTGAGGTCCTCACGCTGTTGCGTCGGGCCGATCTCCCGGGCATTCGTCCCGGCTCGGCCCCGACGCCGATATTGCGGAAAACGCCGCCGATCCTCGTGCCAAGCGGGGCGGCCTATCTCGCGCGAACCTTCACCTGCGCGGCGGGTTCGAGGGACTACAAGGTCTATGTCCCGAGCGGCGCCGAAGGCCGAGCCCTTCCCCTGATTGTGATGCTCCACGGCTGCACGCAGCATCCTGACGATTTCGCGTCCGGCACGGGCATGAACGGGCTCGCCGAAGAGCACGGCTTCATCGTCGCCTATCCGGGACAGCCGGCGAGCGCCAATCCATCGGCCTGCTGGAACTGGTTCCATCCCGCGCACCAGACGCGCGACGGGGGCGAGCCCAGCATCATCGCGGGCGTCGCGCGCGCGGTCATGGCCGAGTTCTCAGTCGACGGCGCCCGGGTCTATGTGGCGGGCCTCTCGGCCGGCGGGGCGATGGCTGCGACCATGAGCGCGACCTATCCCGAACTCTTTGCCGCGGCAGGCATTCACTCCGGGCTGCCGCATGGGGCTGCCGCCGACGTGCCCTCGGCGTTCGCAGCCATGCGCGGGACGCCAAATGCCGGCGCGTCTCGCCGAAGGAAGTCGCGCGCCAAGGGTCGGGTTCGCACCATCATTTTTCATGGCGCTGATGACAAGACCGTCGATCCGTCGAACGCCGAGGCGATCCTTGCCGACCTTCGCGCTGGCCTCTCCGAACTTGGGCGCGAGACTCTGGACAAGGGTGTCGCGGGCGGGCGCGCGTACACGCGCACCGTCGTCACGGACGCGCGCGGCGTTCCCCACGCGGAATGCTGGGCCATCGACGGACTGGGCCACGCCTGGTCCGGCGGCAACCCGGACGGGTCGTTCGCCGATCATCAAGGGCCTGACGCGTCGCGCGAAATGCTGCGGTTTTTCATGGAATCGCCGGCGCGGCCGCCGCCGGGCTGATTTCAGCAGTCGCCGGAAAGAACCCTCATCCGGCGCTTCGCGCCACCTTCTCCCGCAAGCGAGAGAAAGGATGCGCCCCCCTCCCGCACGCCTCCCGCACGGGGAAGAGCGCGCGGACCTTTGGCTGCTTACCCCCCGAACACCCGGGCGAAGATCGTGTCGACCTGTTTCAAATGATAGCCGAGGTCGAACAGCGCCTCGAGTTCGCTTGTGCTCAAGGCCTTGCCGACGTCCTTGTCCGCCTTCAGAAGCGACAGAAAATCGCCCTCGCCCCGCCAGACCGCCATCGCGTTGCGCTGGACGAGCGCATAGGCCTCCTCGCGCGAGATCCCTTTTCGCGTCAGCGCCAGAAGCACGCGCTGCGAGTGGATGAGCCCGCCGAGCTTGTCGAGGTTCTTGCGCATCGTCTCCGGATAGACCACGAGCTTGTCGATAACGTCCGCGAGCCGCGCCAGCGCGAAATCGAGCGTGATCGTCGCGTCGGGGCCGATCATCCGCTCGACCGAGGAGTGCGAGATGTCACGCTCGTGCCAGAGCGCCACATTCTCCATCGCCGGCGTCACGGCCGAGCGCACCATGCGCGCGAGGCCGGTCAGGTTCTCCGTCAGCACCGGATTGCGCTTGTGCGGCATCGCCGAGGAGCCCTTCTGGCCTTCAGCGAAATATTCCTCCGCCTCCATGACTTCGGTGCGCTGCAGATGGCGGATCTCCGTCGCAAGCCGCTCGACCGAGGAGGCGACGACGCCGAGCGTGGCGAAAAAGGCCGCGTGCCGGTCGCGCGGGATGACCTGGGTCGAGACCGGCTCGACTTTGAGGCCGAGCTTCTTCGCCACATGTTCCTCGACCCGCGGATCGATATTGGCGAAGGTGCCGACCGCTCCGGAAATCGCTGCGGTCGAAATCTCCTCGCGCGCCGTGACAAGCCGGGCGCGGGCGCGGGAAAATTCGGCATAGGCGAACGCGAGCTTCAGCCCGAAGGTCGTCGGCTCCGCATGGACGCCGTGCGATCGGCCGACGGTCGGCGTCAGTTTGTGCTCGTAGGCGCGCCGCTTCAAGGCCGCGAGCAGCGCATCGAGGTCGGCGATCAGAATGTCGCTCGCGCGCTGAAGCTGTACGGCAAGGCAGGTGTCGAGCACGTCCGAACTCGTCATGCCCTGATGCACAAAGCGCGAATCGGGGCCGATGAATTCGGCGAGGTGGGTCAAGAAGGCGATCACGTCGTGCTTGGTCACGCGCTCGATCTCGTCGATGCGCTTAACGTCGAATTTCGCCTTGCCGCCCTTCTCCCAGATGGCTTTCGCTGCTTCCTTCGGGATTACCCCGATCTCGGCCAGCGCGTCGCAGGCATGGGCCTCGATCTCGAACCAGATGCGAAAGCGGGTCTCGGGCGACCAGACCGCGGTCATCTCGGGGCGGGAATAGCGCGGGATCATCGCAGGGCGCTCGTGTTGGAAACCGTCCCCCCCGGGGTCTATAGGAACGCGCGTCGAGAATCGAGGCGCTTTACGCCGTGCGCCGCTCAGAGTGAGGCTTTACACGTGCCGTCGCAAACCATCGATGTGATCGTGCTCGGCGCCGGGATCGTCGGCGTCTCGGCGGCCCTCGCTATCCAAGCGCGGGGCCGCGCCGTCGCGATCGTCGATCGCATGAGCCAGGCGGCGAGCGAGACGAGCTTCGGCAACAGCGGGATCGTCCAGAGCGAGGGAATCCTCCCCTATGTGTTCCCGCGTAAGCCTCGCGAGATCATGCGTGCCGCGCTCAACCGCGATCCTCGCGCGCATATCCGCTACGGCGCGCTCCCTTCGATCGCGCCGGCGCTCTGGCGCTACTTTCAGGCCTCTACGGAAGCGGGCAAGACCGAGACGGCAAAAGCGATGGCGGCGCTCGTCGGCGCCGCGGGCGCCGAGCATCGGAAGCTCGCGGCAGCAGCGAACGCCGGCGCGTTGTTACGCGAGACAGGCTGGGTCAAGGTCTGGCGCAGCGCGCGCGGCGAGGCGCTGGCGCGCAAGGAGATCGAAGAGCTGAAGCCCTGGGGCGTCTCGCCGGTCCCGCTCGACCGCTCGGCGCTCCTCGCGCTCGAGCCGCATGTCGGCGAGGCCGCGATCGGCGGCGCCCATTACCCCGACCCGCTAACGACGCCGGATCCGCAGGGGCTCGCGCAGAGCTACACCGCCCTTTTCCTTGAACGTGGCGGGCGAATGGAAAAAGGCGACGCGACGAGTCTCGAGCCGGCGGCTTCCGGTTGGATGGTCACGACTGAGAGGGGACGGCTCGCGGCGCGCGACGTCGTGATCGCGCTCGGTCCGTGGTCGAACGACCTCGTCCGGGCGCTTGGCCTGCGTCTGCCGTTCTTCGTCAAGCGCGGCTATCACATGCACTACGAGGCGAAGGGAAACGCGGGGCTCGGCCGGCCAGTGCTCGATCTCGAAAAGGGCTATCTGATCGCGCCGATGAAGCTCGGCCTCAGGCTCACGACCGGCGCCGAATTTGCGCGGCCCGAGGATGCGTCCTCGCCCGCGCATCTCGCGCGGCTCGAGCCGTTCGCGCGCGAAATGTTTCCGATCGGTCCGCGCAAGGACGCGGCCCCCTGGCTTGGCCGCCGTCCCTGCCTGCCCGACATGCGCCCGATCATCGGCCCCTTCCCGGGCAAGCCAGGCCTCTGGCTCGATTTCGCCCACCACCACCTCGGCCTGACGCTGGGCCCCATTAGCGGTCGCCTCCTGGCGGAGATGATGACCGGCGCGCCGCCCATCGTCGATCCGGCGCCCTTCCGGGCGGAGCGGTTCGGGTAGGACAGCTCGCTCCAACGTGGCGATGCGATGGTTGCCGCGCCGCGGGCGCCTGTAAGACGAATGTCGCATCCGCATGCTCAAGTGCCTTCCTGCGCCCGAAAACCCCGGGGGGCTCAAATGGATAACGTCGCCAGAGCGCAGTTGCGCACGAACGTCGCCCCGAAGTCCGTGCAGGAGCTTATCGACGAATTGCCCATCTGGGCGGACGGCACCGGGCTCAGATCGACCCCCATGACGGGGATGCAGTGGCTGATCTGGTCACTTGCCGCCGCCGGAAAATTCTTTGAAGGCTTCGTCGTCTTCATGACCGGCGTCGCGCTTCCGCTTTTTTCCAACGAGTTCAGCCTCGGCGCCGCCGAGCATGGCGTGATCGGCGCGGCTAGCCTGTTCGGCATTCTCGTCGGCGCGGTCGGCCTCGGCGGCCTGTCGGATCGGTTCGGCCGCAAGACGATGTTCGTCGTGGAGATGATCATATTCTGCGCGTTCCTGGCGCTGCTCTGCGTTTCCCAGAGCTATATTCAAATCGTGATCTGTCTGTTCGGTCTCGGTCTGGCGCTCGGTTGCGACTATCCGACCGCGCATATGATCATCTCGGAAACCATCCCCAGCACCAGTCGCGGCAAGCTGGTGCTCGGCGCGTTCGCCTTTCAGGCGGTTGGCGCCCTTGGCGGCACAGCGGTCGGATACGCCGTCCTCTCGACCCTGCCCGACATCAGCGCATGGCGCTGGATGTACGCCAGCGCGATCATCCCTGCCGTGCTGGTCACGATCGGTCGCTTCTATATCGTCGAAAGCCCCAACTGGCTCTCCGTGCGGGGCGAGACAGGCAAAGCCGAGAAGGCCGTGAAAGAACTCTTGGTGCGCAAGCCGCAATATCCGAGCGACATCAAACTCGCTGCGCGCGCCCAGACCTCGGAGAGCGCCAAGTCCCACCAAACCTATGCTTCTCTCTTCAATAGCGAAAACCGTTGCGCGACAATCTTGGCCTCGGTGCCGTGGTTCCTCCAGGACCTCGGGACCTACGGCATCGGGATATTCACCCCGACCATCCTGGCCGCCGCGTTGGGCGCCAATTCGGACCATCCTCGCAGCGTGCACGACCTAATCCTCAACGACATCGCGGCCGCCCAGGGGGCGGCGCTGATCACCTCGCTGCTGATCGTCGGGATTATCTTCGCCGTCTTGCTTGCCGACGTCGTGGGCAGGATCTGGCTGCAGATTCTCGGATTCATCGGTTGCGCGGTGGGCCTGTTCCTGGCGTCCCTGTCGACCTACTTTGCCGGCGGCGCTCAGACCCTGCTGATCTTCGCGGGCTTCATGCTGTTCAACTTCATGACCAACCTCGGGCCGAACGCGCAGACTTACCTCTTGGCCGGCGAGGTCTTCCCGACCGCGATCCGCGGCAAGGGCGCAGGATTCGCAGCGGCGTTCGCGAAGATCGGCGCTGTCATGACCGCATTTCTGTTCCCCATTCTTCTCGACACGATCGGGACGCAACTCCTGCTCTACGGCCTGGTCGTCACGTCCCTTCTAGGCGCCGCGATCACATGGCTGTTCCGCATTGAGACGACAGGAATAAACCTCGACACGCTCGGCCACTGACGTCGGCCGAGGGCCATCATCGAGACGACGGAGGCGCGCGCATGGGCAGTTGTCTGAAATCGATGCGTCGCTCCGGGCTCGCAGGGGGCCTCGCCGCAGTTTTCGCAGTGGGGCTGCTGGAACTGGGCCTCGTCGTGACTGCGACGACACCGTCGCGCGCCGGCGACGTTACGTTGGTCGAGTCAGGTTCCACCCTGCTCTATCCGGTGTTCAAGATATGGGCAGGGGAATACGAGAAGACGCATTCCGGCGTGAAAATCACGACCACAGGCACGGGCTCGGAGAAGGGGATCGAGGAGGCGATTTCAGGCGCGGTCCAGATCGGCGCGTCCGACGCCTACATGTCGGACGCCGAGAGCAGACGAAATCCGAACATCGTCAACGTGCCGATGGCGATTTCCGCGCAGACGGTCAATTACAACCTGCCCGGCCTCAACGACGTCAATGTGAAGCTTGACGGGCAGACGCTCGCCGGCATCTACACGGGCAAAGTCCGCTCTTGGGACGACAAGGCGATCGTCGCGCTCAACCCGGACTTGAAGCTGCCGAACAATCCGATCATTCCGATCCGCCGCGCCGAGGGGTCGGGCGACACGTTCGTCTTCACCCAGTACCTGACTTTCTCGACTCCGTCCTGGGAGAACAGCCTGGGCTTTGGGACCGCGATCCGGTGGCCCGCCGTCCCGGGCGCGATCGAGGCGACCGGCAACGAAGGCATGATTGAGAAGCTTCATGAGACACCTTATTCCGTCGGCTACGTGGGCGTCAGCTACCACGATGATATCGCCAAGGCGGGCTTGGGAACCGCAGCGCTCAAGAGCTATGACGGCGAATTCCTGCTGCCGACGCCGGATTCGATCGCGGCGGCCTCGGCCGCGCTTGGCCCGCGGACACCGACGGACGAGCGGCTGACTCTGGTCAACGCCCCCGGCGCCAACGCCTATCCATTGATCAACTACGAATACGCGATCGTTTCGACCAAGCAGGCCGACGCAGGGACGGCCGCCGCGATCCGCAAATTCCTGCATTGGGCGACC
The DNA here is from genome assembly GCA_019237205.1 of Hyphomicrobiales bacterium. Lineage (GTDB taxonomy): Bacteria > Pseudomonadota > Alphaproteobacteria > Rhizobiales > Beijerinckiaceae > Roseiarcus. The sequence continues at coordinate 15,469 of JAFAHO010000056.1, read as the reverse complement.
GCGCCGGACGAAACGAATCAGAAATATCTGGATGACGCGCATTTCATCGCGCTTCCCGCCCACATCTGGGTGCTAAGCTACGACCAGATCGAGAAGATCAAATAGCGAGGCGCGGCCGCGTCGCTGACCTTCCCGCTCAACCGCGACACAGAGAGCAGATTCGAGCGCCGACGCATGATAGGCGGGAAACGCGCCTCGACGGGTCATGCGCTCAACGACGGCCGGTAACTCGACGTCTACTTCAAATGCGCGCGCCGAGTGCGAGGCGTTGTTGCGCGAGGCTAGACTCAGCGTCAAAGCCGGCTGGACGGTCCCAAACTCCGGGTGTGACAACGGCCTGGTTTTCTGGCCGAGTTCCGCGAGCTCGACCTGCGCGAGGCGAATGTCGCGAATTCGCGCGACGAGGCGTGACGGCGACGCGCCCGCGTCAAAGGCTTAAGTCGCCCAAAGGATCTCATCCCCGAATGTGAAGGCAGCTAGACTCGCCGCCGACGGAGCTTCTCGCTTAAGATAGCCCGACCTACCGGAGGCCTGCAGATGCGATTGGCGATGCTTGCGGCGCTTGCGGGAATAGCGGGCCTCAGCGGCCACGCGTTGGCGCTCGACAAAGTCAAATTCGGCACGAACTGGCTTGCCGACCCGGAAGCCGGCGGCTTCTATCAGGCGCTGGCCGACGGCACCTACGAGAAATACGGGCTCGACGTGACGATCATTCCGGGCGGGCCCCAGTCGAACGGCGCGCTGATGCTGCTCTTCGGCAAGATGGAATTCTTCATGGGCGGCGACCAGATCGGCAACTACCTGTCCGCCGAGAGCAAGCTGCCGCTGATCGCGGTCGCCGCCGACTTCCAGAAAAGCCCGCAAATCCTGATGTCGCATCCGGGCGTCGGGCTCGACCGCTGGGAGGATCTGCCGAAGGCGAATCCCGTCTACGTTGGCGCCGGCGCGATCAACACCTTCTACGCCTGGCTCAGGCTCGTCTACGGCTTCAAGGACGAGAACATCCGGCCCTACAATTTCAACTCGGCGCCGTTCATCAAGAGCAAGACGTCGATCCAGCAGGGCTATCTGACCGCCGAGCCGTACGAGATCGAACGGCAGGGCGGGTTCAAGCCGAACGTGTTCCTGCTCGCCGACCACGGCTATTCGACCTATTCGACCCTGATCGTCACGCGCACCGACATTGTGGAGCGGAAGCCCGATCTCGTGCAGCGCTTCGTCGACGCCTCGGCGATCGGCTGGTACCACTACCTCTACGGCGACAATGCGAAGGCGAATGAACAAATCAAGACGGAGAACCCGGATATAACGGACGCGCAGATCGCCTTCTCGATCGGCGAGATGAAGTCATACGGCGTCGTCGATTCCGGCGACACGCTGAAGCTCGGCATCGGCGCGATGACCGACGCGCGCTGGAAGGATTTCTTCGACGAGATGGTCGAGGTCGGCATGGTCGACGCCCGCGCCGACTACAAGCAGGCCTATACGCTGCAATTCGTCAATCACGGCGTCGGGGTGGATCTTCGGCCGAAGTGAGCGGGGCCGGGAGGAAGGACAACTGGGCGACCATCGCGCCGTTTCTCAAAACGCTGACCGTGCTCGCGCTTGGCCTATCCATCGCGGGCTGCGTCACGATCCAGGGAACGCCGTACGGGCCGAACGTCGTGCCGATCGATACGACGGGCAATTTCGGCGCTCGATAGCGGCTGCGTAAGGACGCGAAAATCCGGCCCTACAAATTCAACTCCGTTCATCCAGAACAACACCTCGATCCTGCAGGATACAGTTCACTCGATCGTGTCCGCGTTGACGAGGGACAGGAACTCGCTCCGCGTCATCGGCTGGTCGCGGAAAACGCCGAGCATGCGGCTGGTGACGAGGTCCGAGCCGCGCTTGTGGACCCCCCGGCTGATCATGCAATGATGCGCGGCCTTCACCACCACCGCGACGCCCTTGGGCTTCAGCGCATTCTCGACTGCATTGGCGATCTGGGCGGTCAGACGCTCCTGGATCTGCAGGCGCCTGGAGAAGATCTCGACCACGCGGGCGAGCTTCGAGATGCCGACGACCCGGCGGTCCGGAATATAGCCGACCCAGACCCGTCCGATGATCGGCGCGACGTGGTGCTCGCAATGGCTCTCGAAGGTGACGCCGCGGAGCACGATCATTTCGTCGTAGCCCTCGACCTCGGTAAAGGTCTTGTTCAGGACCTGCTCGGGGTCCTCGTCGTAGCCGGCGAAATACTCGCGGAACGAGCGCACGAGGCGATTGGGCGTCTCGCGCAGTCCGTCTCGGTCGGGGTCCTCGCCGATCCACTGGAGAATGGTGCGGAACGCGCGTTCGGCTTCGGCGTTGCTGATCGCCTTGACGGCCCCGCCGGGCGCCTCGCCGTTGATGCTGTCCAGCTTGCGCGCCATGCTCTCATTCCTCTCGCCCATTCGACAGCGGGCGACGTCTCGACGCCGATTGTAACCGCCCGCGTCTCAATTCTCAAAGCCGGGCGCTACCCGATACCAGTCCGCCCTCGTCAGCGCCAGGCGCTCGGCCCCGGCAGCTGCTTCATCGCGAGCGTCTGGTAGACTCCGGGCGGCAAGACGGGATTCGGCTCCATTCATGTTCACAATATCCTTCGGCGGGAGACGCCATCGGCGAAGGCTCATACACCATCTGCGGGACGTGAGGGTGGACTCGTCGCTGCCTGCCGGAGTAACAGCGGCCGCATCGTCGGACACAATCGGAATCGGACATCCGCTATGGAAAGAGGCGGGCTTGTCGTTCGCGCGGCGCTCCTCGGTGATCTCGACGCAATCACCAAACTCGAATATGATTCATTTCCCGAGGATCGGGTTTCCCGCCGTTCGCTCCGCTATTTTCTGAGCGCGCCGCATCAGCCCGTGATCGCCGCGACGATCGGCAATGAACTCGCGGGCTATGCCCTGGTATCGCTCCGCAAGGGGGCGCGCTCTGCACGCATCTACTCGATCGCGGTCGACGCGCGCTATGCCCGGCGCGGCGTCGGTCTCGCGCTGCTTCAGGCTTGCGAAAAATATGCGCGGCTGCAGGGGCGCGCCGCGCTCACTCTGGAGGTGCGCTACGACAACGCGGCCGCAATCGCCCTCTATGAGAAGTCAGACTTTCGCCACTTCGGCGAGCACTCGGACTATTACGCAGACGGCGCGACGGCTTTGCGGTACAAAAAGGATCTCGTTCGCAGCCGCCATTCTCAGGACCGCGGTCCGCCACGCCGCTCGAAACGCGCGCGCCTTCGCCGCCAGAGATGAGCGGTGAGACGGTTGCTTTGTCGGCTTGAGCCGCATAAAAGCGCCGCTCTTTGTGGAACTCTCCATGACAAGTTCGCTGCCAGCCCATCTCAGACGCCTAGAAGCGGAGTCAATCTACATAATGCGCGAGGTTGTCGCAGAGATGCGCAATCCTGTCATGCTTTATTCAATCGGAAAAGACTCGAGCGTCATGCTGCACGTGGCGATGAAGGCCTTTCATCCGGCGAAGCCGCCGTTCCCGCTGCTCCATGTCGACACGACCTGGAAGTTCAGGGAGATGATCGCGTTCCGAGACGAGACGGCGCGCCGGCTCGGGCTCAAACTCATCGTTCATGTCAATAAAGACGGCCTCAAGAGAGGCGTGTCGCCGATCGCGTCCGGCTCGCAGGTCCATACCCAGGTGATGAAGACAGAGGCGCTTCGCCAGGCGCTCGACATGGGCCGCTTCGACGCGGCGTTCGGCGGAGCGCGCCGCGATGAGGAGAAGAGTCGCGCCAAGGAGCGCATCTTTTCGCATCGTTCTGTCGCCCACGCCTGGGATCCGCGCAATCAGCGCCCTGAGCTCTGGCGGCTGTTCAATACCCGCATCCGCGAAGGCGAGTCGATGCGGGTCTTCCCCCTGTCGAACTGGACCGAGCTTGACGTCTGGGAATATGTCCAGGCCGAGCGCATTCCGGTGGTGCCGCTCTATTTTTCGAAGGTGCGCCCGGTGGTCGAGCGCTCCGGAGCGCTCATCATGGTCGATGACGACCGGCTGCCGCTGAACCCGGGCGAAACGCCGAGGATGTTGCGCGTTCGGTTTCGCACGCTTGGCTGCTATCCGCTGACCGGAGCGATCGAGTCGGGCGCGGAGACGCTCGACGACATCATCGCCGAAATGCGCGCCGCGACCACCTCCGAGCGGCAGGGACGTCTGATCGACACCGACGAATCCGCCTCGATGGAAAAAAAGAAGCGCGAGGGGTACTTCTAATGAGCGGGACCTCGAGCGCCGCGCTGCCGACATTACGCCTGCTTACTTGCGGCTCGGTCGACGACGGCAAGTCGACCCTCATCGGGCGGCTGCTTTACGAGAAGAAGCTGATTTTCGACGATCAGCTCACCGCGCTGGAGCGCGACTCGAAAAAGTTTGGCACAACCGAGGACGAGATCGATTTCGCCCTGCTCGTCGACGGTCTGGAGGCCGAGCGGGAGCAGGGCATCACCATCGATGTCGCCTACCGGTATTTTGCAACGTCCAAGCGTTCGTTCATCGTCGCCGACACGCCCGGCCACGAGCAGTACACCCGAAACATGGCGACAGGCGCCTCCAACGCAGATCTCGCGATCGTGCTGGTCGATGCGCGCAAGGGCCTGCTGACGCAGACCCATCGCCATTCGATCATCGTTTCGCTGCTGGGCGTCCGCCATGTCGTGCTCGCGGTCAACAAGATCGATCTTGTCGGCTACGCCGAAGCGATCTTTCGCGAGATAGCCGCAGGCTATCGCAAGTTTGCCGAGCCGCTCGGGTTTCGATCGCTCTTCGCCATCCCGATTTCCGCCCGCTATGGCGACAATGTGTCCTCGCTGAGCCCGCGCATGCCGTGGTATGAAGGCGAGCACCTGCTCGAGCGCCTCGAAACCATTGAAGTCGAGGATGATCGAAGAGCCGCGCCGTTTCGTCTCCCGGTTCAATGGATCAACCGCCCGCATCTCGATTTTCGCGGCTTTGCGGGCGCAATTCCGAGCGGCCGGATCGGGCGCGGCGACCCGATTGTCGTCGCCGGATCCGGTCGCCGCACTGCGGTCGCGCGCATTCTCGTCGCCGATCAGGAGGTCGAGCGCGCCGAGGCCGGAGACGCCGTGACCCTTTCGCTCGCTGACGAGGTCGACGTCGCGCGCGGCGACGTGCTCGCGCATCCGGAGAGCAGGCCTGAAGTCGCCGACCAGTTTACGGCCCACATCCTGTGGATGAGCGCCGATCCGATGCTTCCGGGACGATCGTATCTAATGAAGATCGGCGCGCGCACTACGCCTGCCTCGATCACCGAGCTCAAGCACCGGGTCGACGTCAACAATTTCGACAAGCTCGCCGCCAAACGCCTGGACCTCAATGAGGTGGGTTTCTGCAACATCGCCACGACAATGCCGGTCGCTTACGACGCCTATGCCGAGAACCGGGAGATGGGCGCCTTCATCCTCATCGACCGTCAGACCAACGAAACCGCGGCCGCGGGCATGATCGCGCATGGCTTAAGGCGCGCGACAAACATCCACCGGCACGGCATGACGGTGACGCGTGAGGCGCATGCCGCCCAGAAGCATCAGAGGCCGGCGATCCTCTGGTTCACCGGACTTTCGGGCGCCGGCAAGTCGACGATCGCCAATCTCGTCGAGACCAAGCTCCATGCGCGGGGGGCGCATACCGCGCTGCTTGACGGCGACAATGTCCGTCATGGGCTCAACAAGGACCTCGGATTCACGGCCGCCGACCGCGTCGAGAATATCCGGCGAATCGGCGAGGTAGCGAAATTGATGACCGACGTTGGGCTGATCGTGCTGTGCTCGTTCATCTCGCCATTCCGCGCTGAACGTCGGCTCGTGCGGGATACGGCCGCAGTCGGCGAATTCATCGAGATCTTCGTCGAGGCCCCGCTCGCAACCGTGATCGCGCGCGACCCCAAGGGCCTTTACAAGCGCGCGCTCGCCGGCGAGATCAAGAACTTCACCGGCGTCGACCAGGCCTATGAGGTCCCAGAGGCGCCGGAACTGGTGCTCAACTCTGCTGAGGAGACGCCGGAGGTCCTGGCCGACCGCGTCGTCGCCGAGCTTGAGCGGCGCGGCTGCATCGCAAGACTGTAGCGATCGAGCAGGTCAGTAGATCTTCACGTATTCGAAGTCGCCCGGCTGGTTGTTGATGCCGACCCGCGGGGGCGCGATCCAGCTCGCGTATTTGCCGCGTTCGTGGCACGGCTTCATCAGCGAGCCGATGAACGCCATATCGTCATCGTTGGGCAGCCAGCCGCCGCTCTCCGCCTGCCATACCTCCTCGGTCAGAACCTCGCCCGCTGGGCTGATGCGATGGCCGGCGAACTCGCCGATCCTGCGGTTGAAGCCTTTGTGCGGCTGAACGAACTTGAAGGCGATTCCGGCCTTCTCGATCACCTTGTTCCACCGGTCGACGCCGCCCTGACAATCGACAACGTAATCGTCGAGCAACCTGCTGTTGATCGCGCGGAGCGCCGGAACTTGCTCCTCGACGAGTTTGCCATCGACAACGCGCGTCACGCCGTAAGTCGCGTCTTGCAGCACGTGGTCGTCGCCCTTGAGATTGGCTTCGTTGAAGCGGCCCTTGAGGCCAGAGCTGAAGGCTTCGGCGGCGTTGCTCGAGATTTCGCTGCCGAAGAGATCGCGCGTCACCGACATATGGAAGTTGGCCTTGCGCTGCAACAGGGGAAGGTCGACGACGCCGAGCTTGCGAACGGCTTCGACATCGCTGGGGTCCCTGACGCCCGCCTTGACCATCGCCGCGCACGTCGCCTCGATCGTGCGCTGCACCCCGGTCTCGCCGACGAACATGTGATGGGCTTCTTCGGTCAACATGAACCGGCAGGTGCGCGAGAGCGGGTCGAAGCCGCTTTCGGCAAGCGCAGCCAGTTGCATCTTGCCGTCGCGGTCGGTGAAGTAGGTGAACATGAAGAACGACAGCCAGTCCGGCGTACGCTCGTTGAAGGCGCCGAGGATCCGGGGGTTGTCCTGTTGGCCGCTGCGGCGTTCCAGCAGAGCCTGGGCCTCCTCCCGGCCGTCCTTGCCGAAATATTTCACCAACAGATAGACCATCGCCCACAGGTGACGGCCTTCCTCGACATTGACCTGGAAGAGGTTGCGCATGTCGTAGAGGCTCGGCGCGGTTGCGCCGAGGTAGCGCTGCTGCTCGACGGACGCGGGCTCGGTGTCGCCCTGCACGACGATCAGCCGGCGCAGGAGCGAGCGATACTCGCCCGGCACGTCGTGCCACGCCGGTTGGCCTTTGTGGCGGCCGCAGGGGATCGTGCGCCCTTCGACTTTCGGCGCGAGCAGGATGCCCCAGCGATAGGCCGGCATCTTCACGTGTCCGAACTTGGCCCAGCCGCTCGGGTCGACGCCGACCGCCGTGCGCAGGTAGACTTCGGACTGCTGGTAGCCCTCGGGCCCCATGTCGTTCCACCAGTCGAGGTAGTTGGGCCGCCATGTCTCGAGCGCCCGCTGGAGCTGCTTGTCCGAGGAGAGTTCGACATTGTTGGGGATGACGTCGTCATAGCTGATTTCGACGAAACGATCCGAGCTGATCGTTCCAGCGGCTTCGGTCACGGTGTCCACGGAGCTCATGAGTTCTCCTCCCATTCTGGACGCTGGTCGCTCAGCGATTGGTTAGGGCCGAGGGCTGCAGACAACATTATGTTGCGTCCTTGTCAAGTCAGTATGAAGAATGTTGCTGATTGGCCTCGATAGCCTGACCACCAGTCGAACCAGGTAAGCATTATAATACCAACCGGTTGCCGAGATAGGGTGGGGCTTGTCGCCTTGTGACGGCGGCTCATAGTCGTTAGTACGTCTCCAGATGGAGCCGTCCATCGCGCTTGAGCGCCGGCCCGACCGCCTCCCAGTCGAGGCCTGCCTGCCGCGCCGCGTCGCGCAGCGCGAGGACCACCCCTTCTTCCATCGCCTTCAGTCCGCAGACGTAGAAAAAGGCGTTCGGGTCGGTGAGCAGCGGGGCGAGATCCGCGGCGCGTTCGCGCATCAGGTCCTGCACGTAGCGCTTCGGCTGGCCCGGCGTGCGGCTGAAGGCGAAATTGATGTCGATGAAGTCCTTCGGCAGGTTCCCGAGCGGCCCGAAATACGGCAGTTCCTCCTTGGTGCGTGCGCCGAAGAACAGCATCAGCTTGCCGCCCTCGAATTTGCCGGACTTGCGCAGGCGCCGACGCCATTCGGTCATCGCCCGCATCGGCGCGCTGCCCGTGCCGGTGCAGATCATCACAATGGCGCTTCTCGGATGGTTCGGCATCAGGAAGCTCGCGCCGAACGGCCCGATGATCTCAACCTTGTCGCCGACATCGAGGTCGCAAAGGTAGTTGCTCGCCGCCCCGCGCACCGGCCGGCCCTGATGGTCCTCGAGCACTCGTTTTACGGTGAGCGACACATTGTTGTAACCGGGCCGTTCGCCGTTGCGCGGGCTCGCAATCGAGTACTGGCGGGGGTGGTGCGGCCTTCCGCTCTCGTCCACGCCCGGCGGGATGACGCCAATCGACTGGCCTTCGAGAACGGGAAACGGCGTCGTGCCGAAATCGAGCACGATGTGGTGGGTATCGTAATCCTTGCCGATTTCCGTCACGCGGACATTGCCGGCAACGACGGCCGCTATCGTTTTGTCGGCCGCCCGCGGGCCATAAAGGTTCACGTAGGGGTGGGCGGCGGACCACGGCGGAATGACGGCTGCATAGTCCGAGACCTGGAACAGGGCTTCCTCGCTCGACGGAGCGGACGACGCCTGCGCTTTAGGCTCCAGGACTTGCCCGACATCGCTTGGGACCCCCGCATCGGCGAGTTCCTCGACGCTGAGCTCGGCCGGCAGCGCGTCCCAGCTCAACTGCGCATCGAGGCCGTACGCCAGGGCGCGCGGCATGGTGCGCCAGTTGTCGATGCTGCCGGTCGGGCACGGAGGAATGCAGGCCATGCAGAGGTCGCACTTCTCTGAGTCGACGACGTAATTGCGCGCGTCGTGGGTGATGGCCCCGACCGGGCACGTCGCCTCGCAGGTGTTGCAGCGAATGCAGATTTCGGGATCAATCAGATGCTGTTTGATGACCGGGGCGTCGATGCGGCCCATGCGCTTTCTCCGGAAAGACTAGACGCGACTCCAGTCGAAGGCGGCCTTCTCGCCTTTGCCGTAGACCTTCAGCGCGCCCTTCTCGCCGACGGCGTTCGGCCGTTGGAAGATCCAGTTTTGCCAGGCCGTGAGCCGGCCGAATATGCGGGTGAGCATGGTTTCCGGCCCGTCGAAGCGGAGGTTGGCTTCCATCGCGCTCAGCGCATCCGGGCTCATCGAAACGCGCTCCTCGATCGCGAGCCTGATCTCGTCGGCCCAGTCGATGTCGTCGGGACTGCTGGTCGCCAATCCGAGAGAGAGAGCCGCGTTGGCGTCCAGGGGCTGGCCGACCCTGGCCGCTACGGCCCCAAGCAAAGGCTGGTCGTCATAGAACCGCCGCCCGAGGCGGCTCTGCCCCGTCGCCATCGGATATTCGCCGAAATTGGCATGGGCGACGGCGATCTTCGGCGATCGCGCAGCCTCGCCGGGCAGGGAGAGATGGTAGATCCGGTCGCAGGCGAGCGCCAGTTCGAACAGACTGCCGGCGAAGCACGATCCTTCCTCAATGAGCGCGAAGAGGCTGCGCGATGTGACGTCAAGGCGGCTGAAGGTTCGACGCAGATAGCCGATGGTTTCGCGGATCAGCCAATGTCCTTTCAGCGCCTCAAGCGTCGCGTCCATCGCGAGCGCGGCCTCGAGGTCGCCCCTGGTCTTGATCAGCCAGACGCCGATCTCGAGTTCGTTGGTGCGCATCGACAGGATCGCGTCTTCGAGTTCGCGCGCGAGCGCGAGCGGATACCACCCGGCGCCGGCGGCCAGAATCCCCTCGATGTTCGAGGGCTGGGGCCCGGCCGGCCCGTTCACGGTGAACGTCGCCGTGCGCGCTGCCCGGTCGATTGCGACCGAAACATGGGAGTAGCGCAGCGCATCGGCTTCAACGGCCTTCTCGATCGGCGTCAGCTCGACCCCTTTGGCCGATTGAGGCCGGTCGCTCGCAGCGGCGAGCGCCAGCGCCCGTTCCTGGACCGCGGTTGCGAACTGCGCCGGCCTGGCGATCGCGTCGACAAGACGCCAGTCGACGGCCTTCTGGCCGCGCACGCCCTCGCTCCTCGTGCAGAAGACGTCGGCGAGATCGTGTCGAACGTGGCGCTTGTCGGTCAGTCGGGTCAATCCGCCGGTGCCGGGCAAAACGCCGAGCATAGGAACCTCGGGGAGGCTGACGGCGCTGCTGCGGTCGTCGACCAGAAGGATCTCGTCGCAGGCGAGCGCGAGTTCATAGCCGCCGCCGGCGCAGGAGCCGTTGACGGCGGCCAGAAACTTGAGCCCGCTATGCTTCGAGGAATCCTCGAGGCCGTTGCGCGTTTCATTGGTGAACTTGCAGAAATTGACCTTCCAGGCATGGCTGGAGCCGCCGAGCATGAAGATATTGGCGCCGGAGCAGAACACCCTGTCGCGCGCGCTGGTGATGACGACGGCGCGCACTTCCGGATGCTCGAAGCGGATGCGGTTGAGGGCGTCGTTGAGCTCGATGTCGACGCCGAGGTCGTAGCTGTTGAGTTTGAGCTTGTAGCCCGGACGCAGGCCGGCGTTCTCGTCGAAATCGGCCACGAGCGTCGCCACGGGGCCGTCGAAGCGCAGCTTCCAGTGGCGGTAATGCGCGGGCGCGGTTTGGTAGTCGACCGGATCGGGACGGTTCATCAGGTTCACCTCGAATAGGCACTTTATTGCAAGATTGGCCGTTCGTCACGACGCATTGTTTCGCATTCACCCGAGCGCGCAGATAGACGTTTCTGATATGTTATATAGGCAAACAGATCGCGCCCCGGACCTCGACGCGCAGGATCTGGAACGTCTCCAAGAGGGGCTGGGCGCTGGTGTCGACCTGCAGTTCGGCCTTTGAGTAGAAGGCGGAGCGGCTGGCGAGAATGGACTTCAGGTCCTCCATCGCCTCGGCGCTCGCGGCCATCGGGCGCATGTCGCCCTGCGCCATGACGCGCCCCATGTGATCCTCGGGCGCGGCGCGGAGCCATACGGTCGTGCAGCGTTGAAGCAGAAGGTTGAAGCTCATCAGATCCGACACCATACCGCCGGCGGTGGCGATGACCGCCTCGGGATAGGTCCCGATGGCTTCCTCGAGGGCGCGACGCTCGTAGCGCCGATAGGCGTTCTGACCATAGAGCCCGAGAATCTCGGCCGTGCTGAACCCGGCCAGCTTTTCGATCTCGCGACTGAGCTCGACGAAAGGAAAATCAAGGTCTTCGGCCAGCATCCGGCCGAGCGTCGACTTGCCCGCGCCACGCAAGCCAATGAGCGCGATCCGCGAGGATCGGCCATGCGCGTCTTCGCGCGCGCCAGCGCGCGCCCCGAGCAATTCGCCAACGGCTATTCGCACGCGGCGGAGCGTCGCCTCGTCGCGGTTCTCCAGGAGGTCGCGCAGGAGCAGCCATTCGGGCGACTGGGTCGTAGCGTCGCCGAGAAGCTCGGCGAACGAACACTGAAGCGCCTGCGTCACCTGATGAAGAACAAGGATCGACGCGTTTCCGACGCCATATTCGAGGTTGGCGAGGTGCCGCTCGGAGACGTCCGTCGCGAGAGCCAGCGCCTTGCGGGTCAAACCGCGGCGGGCGCGCAAAGCGCGCACGCGCTCGCCGAGCGCAATGAGAAACGGCTCCTTGTCACCGCCGGCGGCGGTCGCCTCGTTCGAGTCGCGCAACGCCGCACGGCCCAAAGGCGCCATAGTGTTTGACATGGATATTCCGCGCTCCTAAGAGTGCCTTCAGGCAACATAGTGCATTGAATCGAGAGCGGGCAAGCCTTTCCGCGCCCTTCGGTTCGCCATCGGGAGGAGACAGGCGATGGACCCCAGCGCCGTTCCGGCGCCTCCGGACGCCTTCAACTTCGCGCGGCATCTTTTGGATGCGAACGCCGGGCGCGCGATGAAGGCGGCCTTCATCGACGATGCGGGGGCGCTGACCTATGGGTCGCTCGACGAGCGCGCCCGCCGCCTCGCCGCGGCCTTGAGAGACGCAGGGGTCAAGCGCGAGGAGCGCGTTCTGATCCTTATGCAGGACTGTAACGATTGGCCGGTGACGTTTCTCGGCGCGATGCTGGCGGGCATCGTGCCGGTGGCGGTCAACACGCTCATGACCGCCGACGACCTCGCCTATCTGCTCGAACATTCGCGCGCCCAGGCCGTCTTCGTCAGCGGCGCCGTGAAGCCCGCCCTCAAAGGGGCGCTGACCAAGTCCGACCACGAGGTCCACAAAGTCATCGTGTCGAGACCCGCCCAGCCGCTCGAATTCGGCGAGGTGGAGTTCGAGGCCTTCCTCCACCGGCACGCGCCGCTCGCGCGGCCGGCGCAGACCCACGCCGACGACCCCGCCTTCTGGCTCTATTCGTCGGGCTCGACCGGCCGTCCCAAAGGGACGGTGCACTCGCATGCCAACCCCTATTGGACAACCGAGCTCTACGGCAAGGCGATCCTCGGTTTACGCGAGGACGACGTCTGCTTCTCCGCCGCCAAGCTCTTCTTCGCCTACGGGCTCGGCAATGCGCTTACCTTTCCCCTTTCGGTCGGCGCGACGGTCATGCTGATGGCCGAGCGCCCGACGCCGGAGGCCGTGTTCAGGCGCTGGACTGGCAGGGTAGGGGGTGTAAAGCCAACGGTGTTCTACGGCGCGCCGACCGGCTTCGCCGGCATGCTGGCCTCGTCCAATTTGCCGGCGCGCGCCGAGGTCGCGCTGCGGCTCGTCTCATCGGCAGGCGAGGCGCTGCCGGCCGAGATCGGCGAACGGTTCAAGCGGCATTTCGGGGTCGACATCGTCGACGGCATCGGCTCGACCGAGATGCTGCACATCTTCATCTCCAATCGGCCGGACCGGGTGCGCTACGGAACGACCGGCTGGCCGGTGCCGGGCTACGAGATCGAGCTGCGCGGCGAGAACGGCGGACCCGTCCCCGACGGCGAGCCGGGCGACCTCTATATCCACGGGCCGTCGGCTGCGATGATGTACTGGGCCAACCGCGCCAAGACTCGCGAGACCTTTCAGGGTGGCTGGACGAAGAGCGGCGACAAATACGTCCGCAATTCCGACGGCAGCCTGACCTATGCCGGGCGCACCGACGACATGCTGAAGGTGAGCGGCGTCTATGTGAGCCCCTTCGAGGTCGAGGCGACGATCGTACAGCATCCCGCGGTTCTCGAGGCCGCGGTCATCGGCGCGCCCGACGCGGACGGACTCGTGAAAACCAAGGCCTTTGTCGTGCTCAAGGCCGGCGAGCATGCGGACGAGGCGGAGCTCAAAGCCTTCGTCAAGGACCGCCTCGCGCCTTACAAATATCCGCGCGCGATCGAGTTCATCACGGAACTGCCCAAGACCGCGACCGGCAAGATCCAGCGCTTCCGCCTGCGCGAGCTCGAGCAGGGCCGCGCATGACGGACGCCAAGAGCCTGGCCGCGCCCCGCGCCGCCTCGACCATTCTGTTGCTGCGCGACGGGCCGACGGGGCTCGAAGTGTTCATGGTGGTGCGCCATCACGAGATTGATTTTGCCTCGGGTGCGCTAGTTTTCCCCGGCGGGCGGATGGAGGCGGCGGACGCAGAGCTCGCGCGCAAAGGCGCGCCATTCTGTGACGGGCTCGACGAGACAGCGCGCGCCTTGCGGATCGCCGCGATCCGCGAGGCGTTCGAGGAATGCGGGGTCCTGCTCGCAAGGCCCGCGGGCGAGAAGGTGCTCGTTTCGGCCGAGCGCGCGAGCGCGCTCGATCGAGGTGCGCCCTTCGCCGGCCTGATGGCGCGGGAGCGCCTCGGACCAGCGACCGACGCCCTTGTTCCCTTCGCCCGCTGGATCACTCCGGCCTTCCTCCCCAAGCGCTTCGATACCCATTTCTTCCTCGCGCTCGCGCCGCCCGATCACGCGCTCGCGCACGACGGGCGCGAAACAGTCGATTCAGTATGGATTGCGCCGCGCGATGCGCTCGAAGGGAAGGGCGAACGGTTCAAGCTCCTGTTCCCGACTGAGCGGAACTTATGGAAGCTCGCCCGCAATGCCGACGCGGCCTCCGCGCTCGCCGCTGCCCGCGCGGCGCCGGTCATGACGGTCGTTCCGGAGCTGATGCAAGTCGACGGCGGCCCGGGCCTCAGGATCCCGCCCGAGGCCGGCTACGGCGGCGAAGCCTTTTCTGTGCCGGAGCTGCGCTAACCCATACACTCACCTCGTCCTGACGACCGATGCGGAGCATCGCGTCTCGAAGCGGCTCCAGCGGAAGATTGCGGCGGAAACGCTGCGGCTTCTGGAGCGCCGCGGCTTCACCCCGCCGCAAGCCCGCCCCTATCGCGCAGGAAAGCGATCACCTCATCCACCCCCTCGCCGGTCTTCATGTTCGTCATCACGAAGGGGCGCCTCTTGCGCATCGCGGCTGCGTCGCGGGCCATTACCTCGAGCGAGGCGCCGACGTAAGGGGCGAGGTCGATCTTGTTGATGACGAGTAGGTCCGAGCGGGTGATGCCGGGGCCGCCTTTGCGCGGGATCTTCTCGCCGCCCGAGACGTCGATGACATAGATGGTGAGATCGGCGAGCTCCGGCGAGAAGGTGGCGGCGAGATTGTCGCCGCCCGATTCGATCAGGATCACGTCGAGGCCAGGGAAGCGCTTGCGCATGTCGGCGATCGCGGCGAGGTTGATCGAGGCGTCCTCGCGAATGGCGGTATGCGGGCAGCCGCCGGTCTCGACGCCCACGATCCGCTCGGGCGGAAGCGCGCCGGCCTCGACGAGGATGCGCGCGTCCTCCTTCGTGTAGATGTCATTGGTGATGGCGGCGATGTCGAGTTTTTCGCGCAGCCGCTTGCAGAGCTGCTCCATGAGCGCGGTCTTGCCGGAGCCGACCGGGCCGCCGACGCCGACGCGCAGGGGCTGCTTGGCGGAGGTCATGTCAAGGGCTCCCGATGTCATTCCCGGCGGGCGCGAAGCGGCCAAGCGGGAATCAAGGCTGACGTCCACTGGCGCCCGATGAGTCTGGATTCCCGGTCGGACCTGCGGTCTGCCGGGACTGACAAATTGCTCACGACCGGAAGAGCCTCGAATATTGGGTTTCGTGGCGCAGGCTGGCTATGTCCGAGCGGAAGGCGCAGCCGCCGAGATCGGCCAGCGACGATCCTGCGGCCTCGCGTGCGAGCGCGCGGAGTCTCGGCACGAGCGCGGCCAGAATCTTCTGCCCGTCTGTCTGGCCTACCGGCCCGAGCCTGACGACGGCGGAGACGGCGCTGGCGATGAGCGCCAGCACGAAGGCCTGAAGGCTCGCTTCGAGCGGAAGGCCATGGCCCGCGGCGGCGGCTGCGACCGCGGCCGGGTAGGCGATCGCCTCTTC
>JAFAHO010000459.1 GCA_019237205.1 Hyphomicrobiales bacterium | reverse complement strand
TCGATTCGCGCTGCGCGCATTGGGAACGACACTCAGCGCGTCGAACCCTCAATCTCCCGCAAAGACTCTTCCGCTTCCGCGGCGCTCTCGTAGATGTGGGGGGCGACGCCGCGTTTTTCCAGCGCGTCGCCGAGCTTCATGCGTAGGAATCCGCTCGTCGTGTAGCGCGTCACTTCCGCGTAATATTTGTCCATCAGGCCCCGCACCATGGCCGAATAGGCGTCGAGCAGTTTAGGTTCTATCGTAAAATTGTCGTAGTTGACAACGGCATAGACACGCTTACCAACCCGCGCGATGCGGTTGACGACGATCCGCCGCATGCGCTCGATGTCACTTTCGTGGCGCACGGCGAAGCGCTCCAGATTGACGAAGAAACGGTTCGTCGCCTCGTCGTAGGTAAAGCGCTGTTCGAGCGGGATCGACAGCATGTGGTCCCTGAGGTTCATCGGCTCGGCCGCGAAAATGCGCGGGTCCATGAGCTTCGGCTCGTTCAGGATCAGCGGCCTGAAATCCATTTTCGCCAGAATGTCGCGGTCGAGATCAACCCCTGGCGCGATCTCCGCCAGTTCGAGCCCGTCCTTCGTCAGACGGAACACGCAGCGTTCCGTGATATAGAGCACGGGCTTGCCGCTCCTGCGCGCGACATCGCCGGAGAAGGTGACGTGCTCGACCTCTCTGACGAATTTCCTGATGTCGCCATCGCGCACGATCCGCAGCAATCCGTCGTGGCATTCGATTTCGAGCGCGCCGGCCACGAAGGTTCCGGTGAACACGACCTTCTTTGCGTTCTGACTGATGTTGACGAAGCCGCCGGCGCCGGCCAGCCGCGGGCCAAATTTCGACACATTGAGCGAGCCGGATTGATCGGCCTGCGCAAGCCCAAGAAAAGCGATGTCAAGGCCGCCGCCGTCGTAGAAGTCGAACTGATAGGGCTGGTCGACGACCGCCTGAGTGTTGATCGCCGCGCCAAAATCCATGCCGCTCGCAGGGATCCCGCCGATGACGCCGGGCTCCGCGGTCAGTGTGATGAGGTCGGCGACCTTCTCCTCGTTGGCTATGGCCGCCACGCCCTCTGGCATCCCGATGCCGAGATTGACGACGCTGTTGGGCGTCAGTTCGAGCGCCGCGCGTCGCGCGATAATCTTTCGGGCGCCGTGCTGCATGGGCGGCAGCAAGCCCGACCGGGCGCGGATTTCCGCGGAATAGGCGGGGTTGTATTGCGTGGCGAAGGTCTGCCAGTGGTTCTCCGGATTGGCCACGACAACGCAGTCGACTATCACGCCCGGCACTTTCACCTGCCGCGGATTGAGCGAGCCGCTTTCGGCAACACGCTCGACCTGGGCGATCACGATGCCGCCGGAGTTGCTCGCGGCCATCGCGATGGCGAGCGCCTCCAAAGTCAGCGCCTCCTTCTCCATCGTCAGATTGCCCTCGGGATCGCCGGTGGTCGCCCTGATTACCCCGACATTTATCGGGAATGTCTTGTAGAGCAAGCATTCCTCACCATCAATATCGATGAGGCAGACGATATCCTCCTTCGTCTTTTCGTTGAGCTTGCCACCGCCGTTGCGCGGATCAACGAAGGTGCCCAGGCCCACACGCGTGATATGGCCCGGCCGGTGCGCGGCGATGTCGCGGAAGAGGTGGGTGATCACGCCCTGCGGCAGGTTGTAGGCCTCGATCTGGTTGGTCACAGCAAAGTGCTGCAGTTTCGGCACGAGTCCCCAATGGCCGCCGATGATCTTCTTCACCAGGCCTTGGTGGGCGAGATGATTGAGCCCACGCTCGCGGCCGTCGCCCTGGCCGGCCGCATAGACGAGCGTGAGATCGCGCGGATGGCCGGTGGTCGAGCCTTCCACGTCGCGCGATTCCAGGAAACGCTGCTCGATCGCGATCGCGATCTCCTCGGCGAAGCCAATCCCGACGAAGCCACCGGTCGCCAGCGTATCGCCGTCGCGGATGAGCTTCACCGCGTCTGCGGCCGAGACGACCTTGCCTTTCTCGTCGCGCTTGAGAAAAGGCAGAGCGGGATGATCAATCATGTCGTTTCCTCCGGGCCGAGTCCGCCGGAGGTCACGTCGCCTTTTTCCGCGCCTTTGCGCGTCTCCCCGGCGAAGTACACCGAAACCAGAGTGATGAGCGCCAGAATGGTCATGTAGACCGAGATCGGCCAGGTCGCCGGCTTGTAGGCCGCCATGAGCCCGGTGGCGATGATCGGCGACAGCGCGCCGGCGAAGATCGAGGCGAGATTGTAGCCGAGCGACACGCCGCTGTAGCGCACCTTGGTTCCGAACAATTCGGAGAGGAAGCTCGCCTGCGGGCCGTACATGGCGGCATGACCGACGGCGAGGCCCAGAACGATCGCGATCCACCCGAGCTGCGGTGTTTTCGTGCCGAGCAGCATGAACAGCGGGAAGGACATCAGCGCGGAGAAGATCGCGCCAGATATGTAGACGGGCCGGCGGCCGAGCTTGTCCGACAGCGCGCCGAACGCCGGGATGGTGAAGGCCTCGATAAAAGCTGCGATCAGCACGCCGTTCAATATGTCCTGCCGTTTCATGCCGAGCGCCTGCGTCGCATACGCCAGCACGAAGGTCGCGTAGATGTAGAAGAAGCCATTCTCAGCGAAACGCGCGCCCATCGCGAGAAGGATGTTCTTTGGATACATGCGGATGGCGTCGATGATCGGCATCCGCACCTCCTGCTTAGTCTCCTTGACCTTCTGGAATTCCGGCGATTCCGCCAGGGTGAACCGTATCCAGAGGCCGACGATCACCAGAACGATGCTGAACAGGAACGGCAGGCGCCAACCCCAGGCCACGAATTGCGCGTCGCTCATCGTGGCGGAGAAGATCGAGAAGACCAGTGTGCCCAGCACGAGACCGATCGGCGCGCCGAGTTGCGGCCAACTTCCGTAGAAGCCCTTCTTGTCTGCGGGGGCGTACTCGAACGCCATCAACACTGCACCGCCCCACTCGCCGCCGAGCGCGAAGCCCTGGATCAGGCGACAGGCGATCAACACCACCGCCGCCCATATGCCGAGCGTGTTGTAGGTCGGCAGCAGGCCGATCGCCGCCGTCGAAACGCCCATGATAAGCAGGGTGAGATAGAGCATGGTCTTGCGGCCGATCGTGTCGCCGTAATGACCGAAGACCAGACCACCGAGCGGCCGCGCGACGAAGCCGACCGCATAGGTTGCAAACGCCAGCAGCGTGCCGATCGTCGGATCGAAAGCCGGAAAGAACAGTTTGTTGAAGATCAGCGCGGCCGCGGTGCCATAAAGGAAGAAATCGTACCATTCGATAGCCGTGCCGATGAGGCTCGCGATCGCGACTTTTACATGGGACGGCCGTGCGGTCCTCAGCGCAATGCTAATGTCACCCTTCATATTTTCGTCTATTTTCGTCTGTTGAGAGAACCAACACCGATCAGATACCGGCCCTCCCAAAACTGAGATTGTCGACTTCGGCACCTTTTGACAACACCAAACCGTTCCGGCACTCGCTGGCCGCCTTGGAGAGATTTTGCGGGCTGAGGAGCGGGTGAGCCGCTTTTTCTTGTGTGTGGCTATGCTGTCGTGACAGGCC
>JAFAHO010000257.1 GCA_019237205.1 Hyphomicrobiales bacterium | reverse complement strand
CGCCTGCGCCCTTCGGGGACGGCCCCGAGGCCACGCGGGCAGCGGTCAAGCATCTTGGCTATTTGCAGATCGACACCATCAACGTGATCGAGCGCTGCCATCATCACATTCTTTGGACGCGTATCCCGACCTATCGTCGCGAGCATCTTCGCCAGGCGCAAACCGTCGACAAAAGCGTGTTTGAATGCTGGACGCATGCGCTGTCCTACGCGCCGACCGAGGACATGCCTTTCTTTCTCCCCGACATGAAGCGCCATCAACGGTCGCCGAGGAGCTGGTTCGCTTCGGTCAAGAAGGAGGATTTGCGCAAGGTTCTCTCGCTTATCCGCCGGGACGGGCCGATTTCGATCCGCGATATCGAAGACGATGTGCTGGTGGAAAAAGACCACGCCTGGGCGAGCCGGAAGCCCTCGAAGCGCGCCTTGCAGCTCGCCTTCTTCAACGGCGCGCTCACGGTCAGCGAGCGATCGGGCATGCTGAAGACTTACGACCTGACCGCCCGACACTTCGGTTGGGACAAGAGGCCCAAGCCTGCGTCGGAGCGGCAGATCCGAGACTATCTTCTCGACCGGGCCTTGCGGTCGCAGGGAGTGGTGAGCCTCGATTCCATCTGTCACCTCGACGCCGGACGCAAACCGGCGATCCGCGAGTTGATCGAGGCGAGGGTGCGCCGAGGGCAATTGCTATCGGTCGCGATCGACGGAGAAGGGAAAGCGGAGCACTGGCTCGAGCCTCCAACGCTCGACGCCATCCGCACATCAGCCGATGACGCGATTCATATCCTCTCGCCGTTTGATCCGCTCATTATCCAGCGCAAGAGACTGAAGCTGTTCTTCGATTACGACCATCGCTTTGAGGCCTATGTTCCAAGGGATAAGCGAGTCTTCGGATATTTCGCCCTGCCCGTGCTCGCCGGCGATGAGATCGTCGCGGCAATCGATCTCAAGACGGATCGCGAGAAGGGTGCGTTGCTCATTCAACGCTGGACCTGGATCGGCGGCGGATCGGCTGCGTCCCACAAACCGGCAATCGAAGAGGCGCTCCATCGCTTCGAGCAGTTTCAGATCGACTCCTGAAGGCGATGCGCGGGCCGAGGGCGAGCTGACGCCCCGGGCGCTCAAGGCAGCGGCGGGCAGCGGAGCCGCGGCCCATTGCGCGGCGTCCTTTCTATCCCGCTGCCATAGATGACGCAGGAAAGCTTGCCGTCACCCCCTGCCGTGCTTCCATTTGATCGAGCAGCCGATTGAGGGAATTTGCTCCCCTGGCGCCGCGCCCGTGGCGGCGATGGCTCGCATGGCCTCGAGGAGTTCGCGGCGCGCGTTCGGAGGCGGGGGAGTCGCGCGGCCTTCGTCGAGCCGGCCGCGATATTTGAGCTTCAAGTCCCGATCGAAGCCGAAGAAGTCGGGCGTGCAAACGGCGCCATACGCGCGCGCTATCGTCTGGGTCTCATCGTGGAGGTACGGGAACGGAAAGTCGTGGCGCTTCGCGAAGTCACGCATCTTCTCGAATGAGTCCTCGGGATAGCTCGCCGCGTCGTTCGAGCAGATGGCCGCGAAGCCCACGCCCTCGCCCATGAGCGTGCCCGCATCCCGGACCATTCGGTCGATCACGGCCTTCACGTAAGGGCAGTGGTTGCAGATGAAGACGATGACCGCGCCCCTTTCGCCGGCCACGTCCCTGAGCGCGTACGTGCGGCCGTCGGTCGCCGCAAGCCTGAAATCCGGCGCAGGAGCGCCGAGCACGATCTCCGCTGGACCAGCCGCCATCTCGTCTTTCCTTCGTTGATCGGGCGCCGGAGCGACGACCTCTGCTCCGGATATAGGGAGCGGCGGGCCGCCTAATAAGAGCGCGAACTGCCCATCGTCATGCCGCGGCGCAACTCATTGGAAGCGAATCGTCACGATCTGAAACGACGCGCCCGGCCTCATTCGTCCGCGTCACGGCAACTCAGGCGGAATCTGACATCTGTTGCCCGCCCTGCGCGCGACCGAGGACTAAGCCGCTCGTTCGGTAGTGTCGGGAATATTTCTTACGCTATCGCCGGCGGGAGATCAGTTTCAGCCACGGCGTCGAATGGAAGGCGCTCATCAGCACGTACATCGGAACCATTCCGGTCAGCGGCGAGCCGTCTCGCACGGCGGAGCAAAGCATATCCGGCATGGCTCCGCCATAGACAGCTGTAAGCACCGCCATGATTGCGAAGGTCGGCGCAGCCGCAAGGGACAGCATGCGGTCCGCGCTTGCTTTCGTCGGCTTTCGATCCCGCGCGATATCAGAATTGACCAGGTCGATCGTGTCGGAGATCATCTCTGTGCATCTCCAGTGTCCGGTGCTTCGGAAGTCAGCGGCGGCCAGCGCCCAGATCGTCGGAATGCCCGGCCTTCAGGCGAGACCACTGGGCGATGGGACGTCCATCGATACGGTAAGGGTGCTCGCCTTTCGGCCGTTGCGGCCAGCCGGCGGGCGAGTCCTCCCACGCCTCCTGCCGCCCGTAGACAGTCAAGTCGAGCAACCGGTAGCTGTTGTCCATCGCCTCGACGCCGCGCCTCGTCGTCCAGTAAGTCTCGAAGACCTTGGATCCTTGTCGCAGGTAGCAAACGATGTGCATCATGCCCGCCCGCCGTCCAACCAGGAGGGTCTCGAGCGAGTCCCGGGAGGCCGAATACCAGGGCATCTCCCAGCCCATGAAGTTGCGGTACCGGACGCCCTCTTCGTACGGGCCCTGGCAGACGTGGCGTAGGTGACATCACGGGAATGCAGGTAGGTGAGCTCGCGGACCTGCGACGTATAGAAGGTGCACCCCTCGCACTGCTCCGGCGCAGGGCGGCCGGCGTGCCACATGAAGTAGTACGCGACGAGCAGCCGGCGTCCCTCGAACGCATCCAACAGCGTCACCACGCCACGTTCGCCAATGAGCGGTGTGGCGCCATCCACCTCGACCATCGGGAGGTGACGGCGGGCGGCCGCAATGGCGTCGCCTTCTCTGGTGTGCGCCTTCTCTCGAACCCGCAACGCGTCCAGCTCCGCCTGGAAGGCGCTCCGATCGACGATTTTCGGCGCTCCAAGTTCATCTCTCGTGATGTCTTTCATCGTTCTCTCCCCTGCTACGCAGGCTTCGGGGCCTCTGCGTCGCGTTTCCGGAACGCGGCCTCTCCGGCGTCCGACACCTCGACCCACTTCGGGTCGGGCGCGGCGGCGGGGACGTAACTCTCGTGCCAGTTCCACCACTTGTATGGTCGGGTCTGCGGGTAGCCCTCCGGCGAGTCCTCCCACATCTCCTGACGCCCGAGCGCCGTCATGTCGAGGTAGCTCCAGGTGGTGCCCATCGCCTCGTCGCCGCGGCTGTTGATGAAGTAGGTGCGGAACACGCGCTCGCCGTTGCGGATGAACGCGTTGTGACCGTGCCATTCATCCACCCCGAAGTCGGCGTCGAAGCTGTCGGTGATGGTGTACCAGGGGATTTCCCAGCCCATCCGCGCCTTCAGGCGCGCGATGTCGGCCTGGGGCGCCCGCGAGGCATAAACGAGGGTCGTGTCGCGCGCGTTCAGGTGGGCGAGGTGGGCGACCTGGTCGGCCCCCAGGGAACAGCCAATGCAGGCATGCTCCGGCCAGCCGTGCACGCCGGGCTCGAAGAAGGCGCGGTAGATGATCAGTTGGCGACGGCCCTCGAACAGGTCGAGCAGGCTCACCTTCCCCTGGGGCCCGTCGAACTCATACTTCTTGTCCACCGCCATCCACGGCATCCGCCGTCGCTCGGCGGCCAGCGCGTCACGGGCGCGGGTCAGGGCCTTCTCCTTGACGAGAAGCTGCTCGCGCGCAGCCTCCCAATCTTTAAGCGACACTATTGGTGGCGTCTTCATGTCGTTCTCTCCGTCTTTCCGGCCCTTCTCAGTAGCAATCGTGGTCATGGCAACCTCCGAATGAGGGCGATCTCTCGTGTCTTCGGGCTGGAACCGATACCGTTCAGCGCCGATCGCTCGCTGTTGGTCATGAGATGATTTTACCGCCAGACGTCGAACGGTGGGAGTGACAAGTGTGACGGGATTCCGATGGATTCGCTGATCACCGCTGCGGCGCGGGCTCTCGCCGCGGGTGACCTCCTTGGCGTATTGAAGCGGGTTGGCCTGCGCGATGATGCGCCTGCGCTCGCGCTTCGCGGCATCGCGATGGCGCAACTCGGCGATTTCGCGCGCGCGAAGGCTCTCCTGCAAAGCGCGGCGCGCGCCTTCGGTCCCAGAGAGGCCGTGGCCCGCGCGAGGTGTGTCGTCGCCGAGGCCGAGATCGCGCTCGTATCGCGCGACCTGGGCTGGCCGCCGAAGGCGCTCGACGTGGCGCGGGCGACGCTCGAAGAACACGGTGACTGGGTGAACGCCGCGCATGCGCGGCATCTCGAGGTCCGGCGCCTTCTGCTCATTGGCCGTCTCGACGAGGCCGAGCATGCGCTGGCCGCGCTCGATCCGGCGCCGTTCCCGCCGGCGTCGAGGGCCGCCTACGAACTGGCCGTTGCGGGGATCGCGATGCGACGCATTCGGGTCAAGGCGGCGCGCGCTGCGCTTGCTCGGGCCGAGCGCGCCGCGCGCCAGGCGGGCATCCCTGCGCTGATGGCGGAGGTGGAAAGCGCATCCCTCGTCCTGAACACGCCCGCCGCGCGCCTGATTGAGCATGGCAAGGAGCAATTCATTCGGCTTGA
This sequence comes from Hyphomicrobiales bacterium, assembly GCA_019237205.1. GTDB lineage: Bacteria > Pseudomonadota > Alphaproteobacteria > Rhizobiales > Beijerinckiaceae > Roseiarcus. The sequence goes on along the minus strand of JAFAHO010000257.1, from coordinate 7,386 downwards.
GGAGGTTGAAGCGGTGCTGGAGTCCGGGACGCTTGTCGTGGACGCATGCCGTCATGTCGTACGCAGCGACGACACTGTGGTCTCGCTCGCAAGGCGTCCGGTGTTGTTCGCGCTTGCGCGTGCGCTCGGCGAAGCGTGGCCCGGAGACCTGTCGAGAGATGCGCTCGTCAAGCGAGCATTCCGTGCAAAGCACGCTGACGAATCGCACCGTGCACGTTTGCGAGTGGAGATTGGGCGGCTTCGCGCCGAGCTTCGGTCGCTCGCGAGCGTGAGCGCGACGGCGCGAGGATTCGCGCTGGCGTCGCGCCGCGCGGGCGAAGTTGTCGTGCTGGCCCCGCCCGTCGACGATCAGCATGCGGCGGTGATCGCATTTCTGGCCGACGGCCAGTCATGGTCAAGCTCGGCCCTGGCGCTTGCGGTGGGGGCCAGCCCACGCACAGTGCAGCGAGCCCTCGAGTCGCTTGCGATCGCAGGCAAGGCACAGTCCTATGGTCGGGGACGAGCACGCCGCTGGATGACCGCACCCGTGCTCGGATTCACGACAACCTTGTTACTCCCCGGTCCGCTGCCGAGCGACTAGAGTCTGGGCATGAAAACATCAGCAGCCGAAATCGTCCGCGAATATGGCCCTTTTCCGGGCGCCGACCACGTGCACGGGGTCACGTATGATGGCGAGCGCGTCTGGTTTGCTGCCGGAGACAAGCTGAGCGCCTTTGATCCGGCGAGTGGGAAGGTGGTGCGCTCGATCAATGTCGCCGCGCATGCAGGAACCGCCTTCGACGGCAAGCACCTCTTTCAGATCGCCGAGGATCGAATCCAGAAGATCGATCCGACGACTGGAAGCGTGCTTGCGACGATCCCGGCGCCTGGCGGCGGGGGCGACTCAGGTCTGGCTTGGGCCGAAGGGACGCTTTGGGTAGGGCAGCATCGCGGCCGGAAGATCCACCAAGTAGACCCTGAGACAGGCGCGATCCTCCGCACCATTGAGAGCAACCGCGTCGTCACCGGCGTCACCTGGACTGACGGCGAGCTTTGGCACGGAACCTGGGAAGGCGACGAGAGCGATCTGAGACGCATCGATCCCCGAACGGGAAAGGTTCTGGAGAGACTCGGGATGCCGCCTGGAACGGGCGTATCGGGGCTCGAAAGCGACGGCGCGGATCAGTTCTTCTGCGGCGGCGGAAGCAGCGGCAAGGTGAGAGCCGTCCGCCGGCCCAAGCGAGGGTCCAAAGGTGCGTGAGAACTACGGATTGCAAGGTTGGCGCGGGCTGCGCGATTCAAACAGGATTCTGATCCTTTGCCGCGGCCTGTGCGCGCGCCGGTCGCGAGACGCAGCGCGCGACGTAATCCTCAAGCGCCTTGGTCTTCTTCTCGCCCAGCAAGGGCGAGTCCATGAATAGAGCGAAGGCGCCGGCATAGAGCACGTCCGCCGCGGTGAACGTCTCGCCCGCGATATAGGGTTGCGCAGCGATGCGCGCGTTGACGAAAGTCATCGCCTCGTCGGAATCGACCCAGCCCGCCGTCCCGCGTGGCACACCGATCTTCATGAATTTCGACGTGAACGCCGGCTCGAGCACGCCTGAATAATAGGCGAGCGTGGTCAGAAAGGCCCCTCGTGCGGGCTCGCCAATCGCCGGCCCGAGACGTGCGCCAGGGAATTTGTCCGCCAGGTAGAGCGCAATGGCTGTCTGCTCGAAAACCGTCGATGCGCCGTCCTTCAGGACCGGGACCTTGCCGTGAGGATGCGGATTGGCAGGATCGAGCGCGCCCGACCCATCGACGCGGCGGATCGAGACATATTGAATGTCATAGGGCTCCCCGATCTCCTCAAGGAGCCACAGAAAACGTGATGAGCGCGAGCGCGGCGCGTGGACGAGCGTGAGCATGAGCTTCTCCTTGTGAGCGCGCGATTCGGGAGGCGCAGGAGTTTGCCTCGCCCCATGGGAATTCGCACCTTTTCGTGGATGCGTTCGCCGTTTGCGAGCCTTGCCACGAACCTACCCAAAACCGCGACTTAACGAAATCAAAGTTTCGATCGATGATGCTGGGCCGATCCGACCAAAGGGCTCGCTCAGCTGTCTCTGCAGGGACGCGGGAGTTGGCCATGGTTTAAATAGCCGCGGCATCACGGAATGACGATCACCATATTGGTCTGATATTGCAATAGGCAGCGAGGCGACCTCCATGTCCGATCGTACCGTCAACTCGAACGGCGCAGACATACATGTGAGGGAAAGCGGCGTCGGGGAGCCAGTCTTGGTCTTCCTGCATTATTGGGGCGGCTGGTCACGAACATGGCAAAGCCTTGATGACCGGATCGGAGAGAAGCCGCGCGTGATCGTCCTCGATCAGCGCGGCTGGGGCGCCTCCGTGGCGACAGATGGACGGTACGATCTTGCGGCGATGGCCGACGATGTCGAGGCTGTTGCGCAAACATTCGGGCTGAAGCGCTATGCGCTGGTCGGTCATTCGATGGGCGGCAAGGTGGCGCAGATTGTCGCCGCACGAAGACCGGCGGGGCGGGCTCGCGTCGTGTCGGCCCGTCGATCGCAAGGCGGCGGGCGAAGGTCCGTGATGCGAGGGCGCCGACCCGTCTCGGTTAGGCCGCCCCCTGAGAGGCGGCCGCATCACCGACGAGGGCGGAAACCGCCTTGGGCTGAGGACGCGCCAGCAGATAGAATGCGACGACATGCGTGATCATCAGCAGGGGCACATAGATGATCGGGATCGCGTATGAGGCGCCCAGCTCCCCCGCCAGCGCGGGAAGGCCGACCTGTATGCCGTGATAATAGTCGACGATGATGTCAGCTGCGCCCACCAGATTGAAGGCGACGACAAACGACCAATAGAGCGGGCGGAGCCCAAAGGTCAGAAGGGCCAGGATGGCCAGCACCCCGGTTGCGAAGTCGCCGTAAGCGGCGAAGGCGGCGAAGTCGGACGGCAGATTGGCGCCGACGACGCCAGGTATGAAGAAGACGAGTCCGAAGAAGCGGAAGCTGTGAAGCGTTGCGATGGCGCGCTGCGCTTCGGCTCGCTCCATCGCCAAGAGCCTCGGCCAGACATACGCGCTTAAGCAAAGCAGCCACGGAACGTAACCCAGAACGAGATGGATCTGGAAGATGGTCGCCGGCGACATTTGGCTCCTCCTGTCAGGCGGTGAGTCATACGGCCTCGAAGACCGCGGTTAGAATGCCGATCTTGCCCTCCATGAGGCTTCGTCCCAGATTCTAAGACTTGAGGCTGCTGCCGCGAATCTCTCTCCTACAGGCTCCGAAGGAAATCGATCATGGCGGCGCTTACCTCCGGAGCACGTTCCTGCTGGGTCCAATGTCCGCAACCCGCCAGCATCATCGCTGGCCGGAGCTTTGGAACGAGTGTCGACTGCTTGGCTATGGCCTGTTGAAACACGGCAACAAGCATGTCGCGGTCGCCTACAATGTAGAGCGCCGGAACGATTACCGCCGCTCCATCAAAGGCGGCCATGAGCTCCCAGCTGCGGTCGATATTGCGCCACCAGTTCAAGGGACCGCGGAATCCGCTGCGGTTGAATTCCGCGACATAAACATCGATGTCGGTCTCCGTGATCCAAGGCGGCAAGGACGTCGGATCGGTTAAGAGAGCACCCTTCCGGGGCACCATCCCGGCAGGAAACCCTCCGCCCGCGGACCGCGGCCTGTCGCCTGAGAGCGAGAAGAACTGCGAACGCAACATGCGACGGATGTCGCGCCCGAGCGCCGTCTCAGCCTCAGGGGTCTGAAAGTAAAGTTGGTAGAACACCGCATTCTCGTTGCGCGGCATGAGCGTCGTCGGCGGCGCCGAGCCGCCGCCAAAGGCCCGGGGCCGGAACGGCGGGCCAAGTGCAATCACGCCCCTGAAGCGGTCGGGGCGCAGAAGCGCCGCTTGCCATGCCACCGTGGCGCCGATGTCGTGGCCGGCGATCACCGCCTGCTCGGCGCCCAAAGCGTCGACGAGACCCACGATGTCGCCGATGTCGTGGAGCACCGTATACTTCTCCACCTCCTCCGGACGGTCGCTCCGCCCGTAGCCGCGCAAGTCCGGCGCCACCGCGCGGAACCCAGCCTTCGCCAGCGCCGGGAGCTGATGCCGCCAAGAATACCAGCACTCAGGAAAGCCGTGGCAGAGGATGATGAGCGGGCCTTCACCCTGCTCGGCCACGTGCAAGCGGATGCCGTTCGTCTCGATCATCCGATGCGTCACAGCCGACGTCGCCGAATCCACCCAAGATGTCGGCTCTGAGCCAGCCCAGTCGGGCTCTGCGGCAGCGGCCTTAAGCGGCTGCGCTAAAGCCACGCCCACGGTGAGCGCGCCCCCCGCCCAGAGCATGTCGCGTCGGGAAAGCGTCGTGTCCCGCATTGCGTTGCTTCCTTGATTGCTGCGCTTCTTGGGCCTCGACATCCACGTGGCTCCGGATTTGCAAGCCAGATGTACGACCGCTTCCCGCGATCGACTATTCGCGATAATGTCGATGGGGTATGAAGCAGAACTTCACAGTGAGGAAAGGCGCGCTCGACGGCGTGGAGACGTTCCTGTGCGTGGCCCGGCGCCGCAGTTTTCGCCGCGCAGCGGCGGCGCTCGGCGTCACGACGTCGGCCGTCAGCCAGGCGGTGCGGGCGCTTGAAGCGCGGGTCGGCGCGGCGCTTTTCGTTCGCACCACGCGAAGCGTCGGCCTGACCGAGGTCGGCCAGCGCTTCCTCGAACGCGCCGCGCCTGCCTTCGACGAACTCGTTGCCGCCAGCGAAGCCGCGCGGGACCTGGGGCGCCGTCCGACCGGGCTCCTGCGTCTTTCCGTTCCCCGAGCGGTCGTGCCGTTGATCCTGGAGCCGGTGATCGGCTCGTTCTGCGAGGCTTATCCGGAGATCGAACTGGAGATCGCCGCGAGCGACGAGATGGTCGATCTTGCGACCGGCGGGTTCGACGCCGGCATCCGAATGGGCGAGTTCATCGCGCCCGACATGGTCGCGGTGCGGCTGACGCCGCCGTTCCCGTTCGTGGTCGTCGGCAGCCCCGATTATCTACGCCCGCGCCAGCGGCCGGAGCGCATTGACGATTTGCGCGGACACGCCTGCCTGCGTCTCCGCCGCTCGAATGGCGCAATCGCGCCCTGGCGCTTCGCCGACGGCGGCAAGACGGTCGAAGCGATCGTCTCCGGGCCGCTCATCGCGCACGACTATTCCACGCTCGTCGGAGCGGCGATGCAGGGCGTGGGACTTGCGCAGGCGCCCCACCCGCTCGCCCATGCGCCGATCGCGGACGGCCGATTGCAGGTGCTGCTCGCGCCCTTCGCCGTCACGACGCCCGGGGTGTTCCTGTACCACTCGGGCAAACGTCAGGTCTTGCCGAAGCTGCGCGCCTTCATCGAGCACGTCAGGCATCAAGGCGCCGACGCTCCGCGCGACGGAACGATTGCGCGGAGGTCGCGCAGGCTCGAGGGCGCCGACAGATCTTGACGAGGCGTTGGAAGCGGCGCGACCAAAACGCCGTTCCGCAGGTCGCGCCGACTGCCTACCGCCGATAGCGATCTTCTTGAAGCAGCTTGACCCCGTACCAACCCCAGTAGACGCAATGACGGCGGATGAGCCCGTCCTCAATCTCCATCACTTCGACGAAGTCCATCTGTTCGCCATCCGGTTTTGCTCGGGGATATTCCCACATCAACTTGCGCCCGTCGGTGAAGAAGCCGTCGCGATATCTTTCGCGGACCGGCGGAGTCCGATCAAACACCACATGCAGGAAGTGCCGCAGTTTCTCGCGCCCCTCGATGACGCCCCGTTCCGACTTCAGAAGATGTCGAACAAGCGGAGATTCGAGGATGCAATCGGGTGCGTATAAGGCGGTCGCGGCGTCGACATCTTTGGCGCCCAGCGTCGTGTCCCAGTCGTGGTAGATGCGCTCGGCTGCCCGGACAGCGTCCTCGTCCACGAGACCTGCATTGCGTTGCTCCGTCATGAATGCACCCTACTTTTCGATGATGTTCGACGAGCAAAATCTATCGTCGATCGCCTGCGTTCTGTTTCACTGATTCCTGAAGCGTCCCGTCCACTACGGGCACGGACTGAAAGCTCCGACGGGGGCCGAAGGCTCTCTGGAAGCACGTTCCTGCAAGCTGCGGACGTCGATATCGAGCAAGCGCGCTAGCTCGGCGCGGCCGTGCGCCGTAACGCCGACCGCGCGTCCCGCGCCGTCGCGATACATCCATCCAAGTTCGAGGAAACGCGACAGGAGGGCCGCGCCCAACGGACCGGCGAGATGGTGGCGCCGTTCAGTCCAATCGAGGCATCGGCGAGCCAGACCTTTCGCCGGTTCGAGAGCCTCGATCTCGATCCCGACGTCCGCGAACCACCGCCTTCCTGCCGGAGTGACGACAAAGCGCTTCGAGGCGTGATCGGGACTCGCAAGATAATTGCGGGCTTCGCATTGGGCGGCGATGGCGACGCCGATCTGGCCGGCGAGGTGATCGTAGCATGAGCGGCCGAACCGCAGCGCTCGTCCCTTGCGCGTCAGTGGGACGTCGAGCGAACGGACGGCAGGCGCCATGCAGGCGAGCGCTTCGATAGCCGCCGCGACCTGCGGCGTCGCCAGCCGGTAGTAGCGATGCCGCCCTTCGCGTTCGACGGAGAGAAGGTCGCCCTCGAGGAGCTTGGCGAGATGATTGCTGGCGCATTGCGGCGAGACCCGCGCGGCATAGGCAAGCGCGCTGGCCGGTTGCGCACGCCCGTCGCACAGCGCCGCCAGCATGGCGGCGCGCACCGGGTCGCCGATCAATGCGGCAGGGAGAGCAATATTCGCTTCCATCGCCCAGGTCTCGATTTCTCCCCGATCCTAACGCGGCTTTTCGACGAATGTTTCATTTCGGGCTGAACTGTCGAAATCGGCGTCCAGGCCTCATCCGCGTCGGCCCAAGATAGCCCTTTTGCAGAAACACCGGCGTAGCGGCATCGAAAATGACCCGTCATTTCGAGCGCGATTCAAGGAGGATTCTGACCCTTCGCCGCGGCCCGCGCACGCCGGTCGTGAGACGCAGCGCGCGATATAATCCTCAAGTGCTTTGGTCTTCTTCTCGCCCAGCAAGGGCGACTCCCATGAAGGCAGGCCCCCGCATGCGAAGAAAAGACCGGCATTCAAAACCTGAACCGAGAGCGATAGTCTTGCGGCGTGACGGCCAGCAGTCGCAAGAAGCTGCGGCGCATTGTTTCCTCCGAGCCGAAGCCGCATCGCTGCGCGATCCGTTTGACCGGCGTGCGTGACTCCGAAAGCAAACGCCGCGCCGCCTCCACCCTCAAGCGCTCAATGGCGCGGGCGGGCGTTTGCGCAGTCGCCTCGACATAGTGGCGGCTAAAACTGCGCTCGCTCATGCCGGCCTGATCG
>JAFAHO010000141.1 GCA_019237205.1 Hyphomicrobiales bacterium | reverse complement strand
CAGATCGGATAGAGCGCAAGCAGCCAGGGAAAGAGCGCCTTGTTGATGGCCGACGGGTGGGCGCGGGTCAGCGTCTGGTAGAAATGGTGATGCGTGTTGATGAGGCCCGGCAGCACGACATGGCGCGCGGCGTCCAAAACGGCGTCGACCCGCTCGGGCGTCTCGCCCCTCCCGACGCAGGCGGCGATCTGCGTCCCCTCGATGACGAGTCCGCGCTCCGCGCCCTCGCCGAGGATCGCCAGGGGGTCTCTGATCCACGTCCGCATGCGCGCCCTGTCCGATTGCCTGGGCCTTCATGAGAAGCGCGGGCGGAGGGTGTCAACCATTGTTTGCGGGACATCAGATGGCGCTCCAAGGGCCCGGCGCAGCCATTGATAGTGAAACGCCGGCAAGGTTCCCAAGAGGAACTTCAAGGGATCGTGCTGGAAAGAACCGACGAACCGGAGTTTTGCGACGCGATGTTGACAGACGGATGTTGACAGGGTTAATTGTGTGTGCAACCTTTCCGTTGCGGCAATCATACGGTTCGATTGTCGCGATTCGCATTTGAGGGAAGAAGGGGCATGAAATGAGGGAAGAAGGGGCATGAAATTTCTTGGTTTGCGGCCCGGGGTCGCCACATCCGTCCTGTTCGCCGGCGCGGCGGCGCTCTCGGCCATTGCGCCTGCGAACGCGGGCGGCATTACGAGCTCTACCGGCCTTACGGATACGATCGACTGGTCCCAGTTGGGCCCATCATTTACCCTTCTCAGTTCGCCGCTGACGGTCACGTCGGCCGACGGAGTCACGGTGACAGTGACTTCGGCGGGAGGGGTCTTCGAGCGCCGGGACCAGGGCGATGGTTGGTCGGGGAACTTCTTGCCCGGAGAGGGGCTCCTTTGGGACCAGGGGGTGGGCCCGGATATCACCTTGACCTTCGCCACGCCGGTCAGCGCCGCCGGCGCGGCCATTCAAGCGGACTACTACGGCGGCTTCACCGCGCAGGTGACAGTCAACGGCGCCAATACCTTCACCGAGAATGGCGACTCGACCGCCGGTGGCGACGGATCGGCGATCTTCATCGGCTGGAGCGGCGGCCCGATCACAACCCTCCAGTTCGATCTGACGGCCGCTTCGCTCATCCCCAACGATTTCGCCGTCGGGACGGTTGCGCTCCCGTCGGGCTCGGAGACGGTTCCGGTCTTATCGGCTCCGGAGCCGTCGACCTGGGCGATGATGATGCTCGGATTTGCGGGTGTCGGCTACGCCGCGTTTCGCACGCGTAAGCCGGCCGTCGCGGTGGTCTAAGCCGACAGGAGAAGGTAAGGAAAAGGCCGCTCCCGGGCGGCCCTTTTCTTTTGGGGCGCGGGTTGTCTCTAGAGGCTCGCGGCGCTCCTACGCCCTGAAAAACAACTCGACCGCGTCTTCGATCTCCTCGGAGCCCGGACTCTCGACGACGCCGAACAGGGAGCGCTTGCAGACGCAGCTCTGCCAAAGGTCGAAGAGCCGCCAGCGGCGCGTTCGGGATCGGGGATTCTCTGCGCGCCCGCGGCCTCGAGCGCGCAGAGTTCGGCGCCGAGACGGGGTGTCGGAACCGCGCGAAGCGAGGCTTATGGCTGAGGGTGGGCAAGGAGTCCGTGCGGAATGCCGCGCGGAGACAGGGCTTGATTTCCATTTCAGTTCGCATAGACTGACGTTGCGGAAACTAGGCTGAGGGCGGGTCACATGGCAACAATTGTCGATATCAATTTCACCGGCGTTACGATCACTGAGCCCGGCGACGGCCATAATACCGGGACGCTTAGCGGAACTCTTCAGGTCAACTACACCACGGGCATCGTGACCCTGGCGAGCGGAACCACTGACCTCCACTTCAGTGGCCCACCGGGCCATTCGTACACCACCTTCGTCCTGGCGCACGTCGGCGACGTCTTTACGCTTACGTCCGGCACTGGGCTGACGCTTACCTGGACGGGCCAGCAGCCGAGCGCCCTTACCGTTGGCACGGGCCTCAATGTGGTCATATTACCTGGCCACATTTATTCCACACTTAGCGCCGCCACCAATCATCTGATCTCGACTATTCCCTGCTTCGCCGCGGGCACGCTGATTCGCAGGCCGCGAGGCGACGCGCCGGTCGAGAGCTTGCAGGTTGGCGACCTCGTTGTGACCGCCTCGGGCGAGCCGCGGCCGGTCAAATGGATCGGCCATAGCGACTTTGACCTCCGCAGCCACCCCAATCCGCGGCCCGTGTTCCCGGTCCGGATCGCCGCCGACGCCCTCGGGCCCGGCCGGCCCTCACAGGACCTTTACGTTTCGTCCGGCCATTCGATCTGCATTGATCTCTGCGGCGAGGTGCTGATCCCGGCCGGGCTCCTCGTCAATGGCACGACCGTCGCGCCGGTCGAGGTCGAGGAGATCAGCTACTGGCATGTCGAACTCGACAGCCACGACATTCTCATCGCCAACAATCTCCCCGCCGAGAGCTATCTGGCGATGGGCAATCGCACCTTCTTCGCCGAAGCCGGCGCAACCGTCGACGCTCCCGAGGGGGGCGAGCGCACCTATGCCGATTTCTGCCGCCCGGTGGCGATCGACGGACCCATCCTCGCCTTTGTTCGCGAGCGGCTTATGATTCAGGCCCAGGCGCTCGGCTGGACTGCCTCTCGCGACGCCGACCTTCATCTCCTGGTCGACGGCGAAATCCGCCATCCGCTTGCCGAAGGCGACGCGGCCGTCTTCCTGTTTCGCGATACCGCGCGAGACGTTCGGCTCGTGTCGAATACGTTCGTGCCTGCCCGGATTGGCCTCGGCGACCGGCGCGAACTGGGGGTTGCACTGTACGGGCTTGCCTTCGTGGGCTCAGGCGGAGAGGCGCGGCGCGTTTCCCTCGACGACCCGCGCCTTGGCGAGGGACTCCACGGCGACGAAGCCTCGAGCGGCGCATACTGGCGCTGGACCAAGGGCGAACTGGTCCTCGACCCGCAATTCTGGGCGGGCCTCACCGGACAGGTCGCTGTGTTCGTCAACTACAACGCTCAGACGACGCGCCAGTGGATTCCGCCGGCGAGACCCGCAGAGGTCATTCCGGTCAAGAGCAGGAGCAAACAGAGGCTCTACTCGGTTCGGTAATTTGCGGCGGGTTGCCTTGCGCAGCCCGCCCGTCGGCTCTTTGTCCAGTCGCCTAAGAAAGACCGCCGATCAGGCGGTCTTTTTTCTTGCGTCGAGTTTGGAAAAGCGCCGTCCGCCGGCGCTCTTTACTGGCCTTGAAGTCCAGCCGGACCGACCGCGAACTCGTCCTTTTCTGGGCGCGCCTCGCGGCTTCTAACGTGCACGCTAATCATTTATCGTTCAGTGCGGTGTTTACGGCCGCACTTATCAGTTCTAGCTTGACTCTTTCCATTCCAGCGCAGTGTTTACGCCCGCGCTTGTCAATGCAGCTTGACTCTTTTCTTTAAATATTCGATAAATGATTACTTACAAATAGTTCGCCTCCATGGCGCTCTTTTCCGGTAAGTGGAACCTTACGATGTCCGTGACATTGTCGGGCTGTCAGAAGCCAAACCGTAAATTCCGGCTACACTCTCAGCGAATCTATGTGGGGCAGGCGGCCGCAATCGACTTTAAGCGGATCAAAATCCGATTTGGGGAAGCCTCGGTGAGGCTGGGTTTCTTGTGCGCGGCGGGCGCGCTGCTCATGCTGCCCGCCTTCGTTTGGGCCCATAGCCTCAGCAGTAACCTTGCGGAGCTCTGTCTTCAGGCCCTTTCTTATAGCCTCGGCGATCAGGCGCAGACCTTGGACGCCGAGCCGGAATTCGGTGCGATCGATCCGACTGAGCTCTTAGCCACGAATGCCTGACGAGAATTGGAACGCCAAACCCTGAGGCCGCATGGATGAGCCCCTTCCAGCGGCGAAACTTGGAATTCCGCGTAGCGGCGCCGATGGGAAGGGCGCGCGGCGCGGCCCCCCGCGCTGAGCCTCCCATGGCGCGGGATCAGGGCGCGGCGCCTTGGCTTTCCTTGGGGCTCAGGCGTCGCGCCCGTTACCTGCGGCAAGGCGGGCGGGCAACACAATGCGGCCCGTCATTAGATCCGAAATTCCATTGGAAAGGCGGGGCGAGGGGCGTGAAGCGAAAACGGAGTTCGTAGATGGGAGGAGCAGTACTCATTTCGCACTATGTGAAACCGCCAAGCAGGGCGGCGCGCCTCTTGACCGCAAAGCACGGCGCCGCCGTTGCGCGCAAGCGTGCCCTGCAAGAGCTGCGCAACGCACGTCGCGCGCGTTCGCGAATCCGATTCACTTTTTGGGCCGCCGTCATCGCCGAGATCGACCCCACGTGCGGGGTGTTGGGGGGTGTTGGGGGGTCGGATTTGACACGCTTGACGGAACTAGCGGCTGGTCGGCCGCGCGATCCGTCGCCTCTTGAACAAGGGCCGGGCGGAGTGAGAGCGTCAAAAAAACTTCATTTTTGACCGGGCGCCACTTGACTCCCGCCGTGCCTTGGTGTTCACGAATGAATCGTTCACAACTATACCAATAGCGTGGGGAACGACCAAACAATATAGCTCGTGAAAAAACCGCGAGCGATACTCTGGGGGCATTCCAGAATGCGTATTTACGCCGAGGCTCGGCAGTCGCCGCTCTTGCCGCCAGCCTCTTCGGGGGGCTTGACGGCCCGACATTTTGACCAACAAGGGACACAACGAGCAGCCCTCATTCTCAAGATGGCGGCCCACCATTCGCGCGACGAACTCAACGCCGCCCTCGCCGCCGCGCGACGGGCCCTCCTGTACAGTCTTGAGGAAGCTGGCGCCGACTTTGGCGCGGGACAGGCCCTTTTTGAGGCGCTCGACGTAGCTGTCGCGATTTCGCAATATCGCGCCTGACCCAAGAAGCGGCGAAGCTTGAATACATCCATGACGCGTGATTAGGTCTTTCAACAGTCTGAAGCGAGATGCGTCGGCGGCGCAATTGAACTTGTTGTCACAGTATCAAGGTAGGTCGGTTGCGATGGCAAAGAAGGAAACCCTTTCAACTGGTCCGGGAGGGGCGTCGGTCGATCCTGACAAAAGTGAGTGGGCTGGAAACTCCGCTCGAGCAACGCCCGAAGAAGGGGTTCGGCTGATCCATGCTTTTATGGGTATAAAGCAACCCATTCTGCGGGAGGCGATAATCACGTTTGTGGCAGCGCTATCAGAAGCTCACGAAAACGGTCTGTAGCTTGTGGCGGATACTTCGCTGCAGGCTATCATTGTTGCGCTCCGAGCTGCTCCGTCCAGTTGGGCAGCTGACCTTTGGTCGTTGTTACTGCGCCCGGGCCCCAAATCGTCGCGTCGGAACCGTCTCCCCGCGTCACGATCGGCACGTTTCAAGCACTGAGTGTAGGCGTGGTGTCTCTCGCGCTAGGGTCAAGACCTAATCAATTGGACCGGTTTCGACCCTTTACTATCCTTGAAGACCGGCCCTATGAACGGGCAGGAAGCGTCGGGAAGAGTGGACTTCGGCTCAAAGCGTGGGTTGCAGAGGAGCGACCGTTCCCCAAGGCAAACTCCGAACTCCACAATGTCAGTCACAGTACGGTTTCGAGGTTGCGTGCATGACGGGACAGGCTGGTTACGTCTATGTATTACTGACGGGATACACCGACAAAACGGGCGTGCCGCTCGTGAAGATCGGTTGCACGTCTCGCACTCCAGATCATAGAAACCGAGAAATCTCACGCGGCGGGCCAGTCGGCACAACTGTTGTCGGCGCGGTCACGACACGGAACATGGTCGCCCTTGAACGAAAGGCCCATCAAGCTTTTTTGCGTGTCCGGTTCATCGGTGACGGAGGCACGGAATATTTTGTGGCCAATCCCGATGAAGTTTTAGCGTGGCTCCGCGCCGAAACACCACGGTTTGAGATCGAGTCCGCGCGCAACAGCGCTTGGCGGGAGTATGTAGAAAGCCCACCATGGAAGGCTAAGTCTGGCGTTTGGCTGACAGGGTTTACCACGTTTATGGTATTTTGGGGGGGCGGAAGCTTTTGGCTACTTGGCCAACATGTGCTTTGGATGTTGTTAGTGATGCCTGTTATTGCAGGAGTAGTCGGCCTAGGCGTTTGGTTTTGTCTAAAGAGTCTGTTTCTTTACAACGTAGAGGCAGAGCTAAAAGCTATGCGAAGCACGCTTGAAGAAAAATACAATCTGCCTCCTGATATTCTGCTATCTGGCCCGACCGCCGGATACAAGCACAGAGGTTGAAGGTATGAGACCAAAGCCGCCGATCTTCCCTTCCCCAACGCATGGTCTGCCCATGCCACTTCAATATTTGGCGCGCGCGCGATTGTTCAGCGACGCCTCAATTGGAGATGCCGGTTACGTCGGTGCGGAAATGAACTGGCCTAAATACGCCTTGCTCCTGCAATCGATAGAGCTGGCCTTGAAGGCGTATTGTTTCCAGCGCTTCAATGACGGGCAGCCGCGCCCCAAGGGTCTGCACAACCACGACCTGAGGGGGTGGTACGAGGCGGCGTGTGACTACGGCCTTCCCTCTGTGCCCGAACTCGCCGAGTCGCTCGACATCTTGGGCCCTGTGCATCTGGACAGCAGCGCGCGCTACCCAACGAACAGGCCAGCCCATGAGCTTGCCGGGATTGCCGATCACGCCGCCCATGCAGTCATCGAAGCGGTTTCGCCGCTGATCCGGAAAAGCTGACTGCACCTTTTTGCGCGATCCCATCAGGGCGGCGAAGCGTATTCTGCGCTCGCAATGGAACCACCGCTATGGCGCGGACTACTCCGGTCCTCCTGAGGCGACCCCTGTAGGCCCCTAATCCGCCCTGAGCAGTCACCGCTGACGCAAGCGATTGGGTCTTGGCCCTAGGCGGCGGGTTGGGTATTGGGTCGGGGCCTTTGGACGAGAATCTCGTTCGCCATCCCTCTTGCGTAGGTCTCGGGGAAGAGGCCGTCGATGAACAGGGAGGACAGGCCATGAACCAGGCCCCAAGCCGCCATCCCCATTGCATTGCCTTCGCGCGGCTGCTCATCGATGCTGACCGAAACGCGCCGAAGCAAACAGAAGACCGTGCGGGCGGCCTCATCAAGCTCAAGGTATTTCGCCCGCTGGACCAAAATGGGTCCGAACATCAGGCGAAAGAGACCTCTCTTCTGCAAGGCGAAGTCGACATAGGCGAGACCAGCTCCGTGGAGCGGATCGCTCTCGATCGCGCCAGTCTCCAACGCCGCGGCGAGTTCCCTGAAGCCTTCCGCGGCGACCGACGCAAGGAGATCCTCCTTGCTGCTGAAATATCGATACGCGGCTGTTGCGGACACCCTGGCGCGGCGGGCGGTCTCCCGTAAGCCAACCTCGTTTGGACCCGCTTCGTCCAAGATGGCCAGCGCTGCCGCCCGCATGGCGTTCGCGAGATTGCCATGACGATAGGGACGTCGGGGCGTATCCATGAGACCTCTCTTATTGAAACTCTCTGCAGACTAATGGACCTGAAGAGCCGGGATTGGTCGGTGAGGAAGCTTGGCGCCAAAAACTCTATTGTACTCCTTAGACGTGCACGTTAACCAAGTGACGTAGCGTTGCCAAGTGCCAAATCTGGCGAGATCATAACATGAACTGAGCTGAGTCCCACTCCCTTACGAACCGATTATATCTTTCATTCGTGACAGGTTGAACTTTCCGATGGCCACATACAACACTATCATAATGTATTATTTCCACAACAAGTTGCAAAAAAAGGCGCCTGAGCGACTGAAAAACCTCAAGCGGCTGCAGATTCTCATCTACTCTGCCACAATTCCTGCCGGCGCGGCCGCCGATCGACTTGGGGGCGTCGACTTGCATCCCGATCCGTTCGGCCGCACCGCCTCAACCCGCAGTGCGGGGTGAGCCCGGTCAATCCCTCTCCAGCATCCGGTTGGTGGGCCCGAGCGCGGTCAGCACCTTCACCTCGTCGCCGCGGATGACGGCCATCTTGGCGAGGCCCGTGAGGCCCGAGCCCGCGTCGAGGTTGAGGCGGAAGCGGGCGATCTGATCCGCGTGCGAGGCGTTCCGTCTGGCGTCGTTGGGCGTGTGGCCGTGCACGACAAAAAGGCCGCTGAAGCCCCCGGGCCCTTGCGCGCTTTCGAGGAACGGCCAGCGCACCCAGGCCCAGTGGGCATCCTCGTCGAGTTCGGTCAGCGGCGTGTTCCACGGCGCCGCCAGGAACGCTTCGAGTTCGATATGCGGATTGACCCCCGCGTGGATGAAGAGCACCTCCCGCGACCGCCAATGCGAGCGCAAACCCGCGAGCCAGCGGCGCACGCGCTCGGGCGCGGCGACCCGGATGACTGTCAGAAGCTCCTCGGCGCCGCCCGGCGCCGCTTCGAAATCCTGAAACTGCCGCACGGTCGCGGCGCCGCCGTTGCGAAGCCAGCTCGCGAGCGCGTCGAGCGCGACATCCCAGGGCGCGCTTACGTCGAGCGCCAGCCGCATCATCGTCTCGTGGTTGCCCATCAGCCCGATCGATTCCTGCGCGCCGATCTGCTCAGCGGCCGCGATGGCAAGATCGATTGCGCCGAGGCTGTCCGGCCCGCGGTCGACGAGGTCTCCGAGAAATACGAGAACGCGTCTGTCGCGTCGTCGCGGCTCGCGGGCGGCCTGGTCGAGAAGCGCGCGCAGGAGATCGGCGCGGCCATGAATGTCGCCGATCGCAAAAACCTCGACGTCGGGCGCGACAGCCCTCGGCAGGATGAACGTCTGACGCTCGACGACTGCGGCCATGAGGCTCCTCGTTTCGGCCGGCGCAAGCATTGCATGGCGGCGGGCGGCCGCGCTAGAATCACCCGCAATGTTTCTGACCTTTTTCGCCAATCTGCGTCAGGCGCACGTGCCGGTCACCCCGCGCGAGTATCTCGACCTGATGCGCGCACTGGAGGACGACCTCGCGGAGAAGTCGGTCGACGAGTTTTATCGGCTGTCTCGCGCGCTACTCGTCAAGGACGAGCGCAATCTCGACCGGTTCGATGTCGTCTTCGCCCACACATTCAAGGGCGTGCTCTCGGTCTCCGCCGCGGTCGAGGCCAGGGAGCTGCCCGAGGAATGGCTGCGCAGGCTGGCTGAAAAATATCTGAGTCCCGAGGAGCGGGCGGAGATCGAAAAGCTCGGCTTCGAAAAGCTGATGGAGACTCTGCGCCAGCGCTTGGCGGAGCAGAAGGAGCGCCACCAGGGCGGCTCGAAATGGATCGGGACCGGCGGGACATCGCCCTTCGGCGCCTATGGCGACCACCCCGAGGGGGTGCGCATCGGCCAGGACAAGGGGCGGCGGGGCAGCGCCGTCAAGGTCTGGGACAAACGCGAGTTCAGGGATTTCGACGGCGACGCGGAGCTTGGACCGCGAAACATCAAGCTTGCGCTGAGGCGCCTGAGGCGGTTTGCGCGCGAGGGCGCGGCCGAGGAGCTCGACCTGGACGGCACCATCCGCTCGACCGCCGACAGGGGCTTTATCGACGTGAAGCTTCGGCCCGAGCGACGCAACGCGGTCAAGGTGCTGCTGTTTCTCGATGTGGGCGGCTCGATGGACTGGCACGTCGAGGCCGCCGAACAGCTCTTTTCCGCCGCCCAGAGCCAGTTCAAGCGGCTCGTGCATTTCTACTTCCACAATTGCCTTTACGAGACCGTCTGGAAGAACAACCGGCGTCGCGCGGAGGAGCGCGTTTCGACGCGCGACCTCATCAATTCCTACGGCCGCGACTATCGCGTCGTCTTCGTCGGCGACGCCTCGATGAGCCCCTACGAAATCGTCTCGCCAGGCGGCTCAGTCGAACATCTCAATCCCGAGCCCGGCAGGATCTGGCTCGAGCGCGCGCTCGTCGCCTGGCCGCGCACGGTCTGGATCAATCCGACGCCGGAGAATCACTGGAGCTATTCGCATTCGACGATGATGATAGCCGACATCTTTCAGCGCCGGATGTTTCCGCTGACCCCCGCCGGCGTCGAGGCCGCCATGCGAGCGCTCGCGGCCTGAAAGCGAATCACTCCCTCACCACCAGCACGGAACATTGCGCGTGGCGCACAATCGTCTTGGCGTTCGAGCCGAGCAGATAGTCGCTCATCACCGGCCGATGGGACCCGACGACGATGAGGTCGGCGTTCCAGTCCGCCGCCTCCTGCAGGAGCTCGTGATAGATCCCGCCGGCGCGACTCGTGGCGCTCTTTCGCTCCGCCGGCAGATCGATGCCCGCGACGATCGCGTCGAGCGCCTCCTGCGCGCGCTTGGCCTGCTCCATATCGAAATCGACGGGCACATATTCCATGAAGGTCGCCGGGACCACCGGCTGAACATTGACCAGTCTCAAGGCGCCGCGGCCGAGTTTCGCCAGTTCAAGCGCCTGCTCGAGCCCCTTGGGCCCAGTCGACGTTTCGGCGAGGTCGACCGCAAGAACGATGCGCTTGTACATGGAAAGAACCCTCCCTTGACAGAGGCTCGCGAGACCAAAACCCAGCCGACAAAGTGAAGCGGAGAGTTTCGTCTGGCAAGCCGCCTGCGTCAAAATGCGGCGGCCGGGAGCGCCCGTGTAAAGCACGTTCCAGTCGCGCGGCGGCGCCTCGACAATAGTCATTGTTCCTTCGTCGGCGGATCGCTATAAGGCCGCAAAATTCCATCCAGGGACAGGAATCGGGCATGAACGATGTCGCCTCTGAAAGCTACAAGCCCTCGGACGCCGAACCGTTCATGAGCGAGCGCCAGCGCGAGTATTTCCGGCGCAAGCTGATCGGCTGGCGGGAAGCAATCCTCGCCGAAAGCCGCGACACGCTCGCCGTCCTTCAGCTGGAGAGCGAGAATCATCCCGACATCGCCGACCGCGCGTCCTCCGAGACAGACCGTGCGATCGAGCTGCGCGCCAGAGACCGGCAGCGGAAACTGATCTCGAAGATCGAGGCCGCGCTGGCTCGGATCGAGGACGGCACGTACGGCTATTGCGTGGAGACAGGCGATCCGATCTCGTTGCGACGGCTCGACGCGCGCCCCATCGCCACGCTTTCAGTCGAGGCGCAGGAGCGCCACGAGCGGCGCGAGAAGATTTACCGCGACGAATAGATCGCCCGCCCGGCCGCGCAGTCCGTCGGCCGCAAATCATCCGATACGGGGATTTAGCCCTGCTTTTCCCGCCCGAGCAGGCGCGCCATTTCGGCTTCCAGCGACTCAAGACCGCCAAACGGGTCCTCCGCCTTGACAGGCGGCTTTTCGATTAACGACGGGTCTGCGCCAAGCGCGGCTGGCTGACGGTCCTTCGACGGCGAGGCTTCGGCGCCCTGAGGCTTGGCAGGGCCGATTTTGGGTTCGGCCTTCACGATCATGGCTGCTGGAACGGGCGCGACCGGCGCTGCCGCCTTCACGCCGGCTGCGACCGGAGCGGCTGCGGACGCGCGCGGCGGCTCTTTTGGAGGAGCGGCGGCGAGCGCCTCCGGACCGGCGTGGGGGCCAGAGGCGACGTCGGGAACGGGCGCCGGCGGAGCCGCGGCAGGAGAAGGGACCGGCGCCGCGGCAGGGGAAGGGATCGGCGGAGCCGCGTGAATCTGTCTGCCCGGGAAAGGGCTCATAGTGGCCCTTGCGGTCGCGGCCACGGGGTTGATCGGGGGCGGCATCGCGGGTCGGGGGGGCAGCGGACGCGGGTGAGGCTGGCTCTGAATCGGGTGAGCGGCGGGTTCGTGAGCTTTCGACCCGCCAGCCGGCGGCGCGGGTTGCGCAACAGGCTCAGGCGCGACCGGGGCCGCAGGCCTCGGCGTTTCCGGCGACGGCGACGCCGGGCTCAACGAGACATTTTGCGGCCGAATCGGCCGGACTTCACCGCTGACCGCCCTTGCGACGGGAGCAGCCGGCTGAGGCTGGGGAGGAAGGGCTTTCGCCGCCGCCGGCGCGGGGGCGTGCGGCGCGGGGGCTTGGGGCGCGGGAACTTGGGCCGCGACGACCGGGGGCGCGAGCTCGGCCGGGCGCGGCGCTGCCTTGGGCTGGGCCGCCGGCGCCAGATTATTTTCGCGGGCCGCGGCAAGCGCCCGATTGATCTGCGACTCGACCAGAACGTCGTTTGGGCCGCCGATCATGATGAGATGCTCGACGTTGTCGCGCCGCACCAGCACAAGCTGCCTCTGCCCGTCGAGGCTGAACGCGTCCACAAGACCCAGTCTCGGCTGTCTCGCCCGTCCCCCTGGGACGCGCAGCCGGTGGGCGAACACGAATCGGTACAAAATCGCCAAAACCACCAGCGCGGCAAGGCCGCAGGCCACCAGGAATCCGATTTGCACCATGCGGTTGTCGGAGAATGGAAGATCACTTAACCACTGCATGTCACATCCAGCGTTCCGCCGCGCCGCCCGCGCAAACCAAACTCGCGCCCTCCGGCGCGCCGACGGTCTTCGTCCGTCGCGAACCCCCGGAGCGCTTGGGATGAAAATTTGCCCGCAAAACCTATGAGCCTTGCAGGGTCGGCGCTTCGACCAGCGGCTCGAGACAAGCCGGGCCGACACTCATAACAAAACGCGATCCGGTTGAAAACTGTGGCTGTCGCCCCGTTTTGGCCTCGATCGGGCCCTGCGCCGTCGAGACTTCGAACGGCCTGCATGCTAGCAAGAGGCCGGTCGCGATCGACTCGGCGCGCTGGGAAAGCCTGTACTTGGGGTTTGAGCCTCTGATGAAATCGACGCCGGCGCCTCCGCTGGACCGAATCGAGCGGACCGCGAATCCGTTCGGCCTGACGGTTCTGGTTCTTTGCCTCGCCGTCTCGATCGGGGCGATCTGGGTCGCGCCCGGCGGGTCGAGCACGATGATTTTGTCGTGGATGCTGGTCGCGCTGGCGGCCTGCGGCGTTCTGGGCCTGCTGCTCTTCGCGTTTGGCCTGCTGCAGATCCCGACCCGGGCGGCGCGCTTCGACACCACCAAGGCGATCGTCGATTCAAGCCCCGACGGTGTCCTGGTGACCGACCAGGAGTCGCGTATTGTTTACGCCAACGGGGCCTATCGCGCTCTGTCGGGCACTCCAGCGAGCAGCGACCTGCGATCCGTGGAGCGTGTCTTCATCGGTTCGCCGGACGTTTCGGAATCCGTCTATCGGTTGTCGCAGGCGGCCAAATCGGGGGGCCGCGCAAGCGAGGAGCTGCGGCTCGCGCCGCCGCCGAATGGCGAAGGCGACGTGGCCTGGTACCGTATTCGCGTGCGTCCGCTCGAGGGCGCGGCCAGAGCGGGACTGACGGTCTGGACAGTGTCGGACGAGACTCGCGAGCACAGCCGCCACGAGACCTTTTTCCAGGATCTCCAGCACGCCATCGACTATCTGGATCATGCTCCTGCCGGCTTCTTTTCGGCCGAGCCCGACGGCGCTATCGTGCATATGAACGCAACGCTCGCCGCCTGGCTCGATTGCGATCTCGCCCAGTTCGCGCCGGGCCAGCTCAAGGTCGACGACATCATCGCCGGAGACGGCGCCGCAATGCTGTCGTTAGTGTCCGGTCGGCCGGGCGAAGTGACGACGCAACAGTTCGACGTCGATCTGAAACCGCGCCGGGGACGCATCGTTCCGGCGCGCATCTTTCATAAGGTCGCCTTCTCCAGCGACGGGGCGCCCGGCCCCTCGCGATCGCTGGTCATCAACCGCGCGCCGGGCGAGATCAGCGGGGAGGAGGACCTCCGCGCCGCGGAGGTGCGCTTTGCGCGCATCTTCAATTCGACCCCGGTGGCGATCGCCTCGGTCGACGCCTCGGGCGGCCTTTTGCGTCCAAACGCCGCCTTCGTGCGGCTCGCGCCCGACGCCCTGAAGACGAATCTCGCCGCGGAACGGCCTTCGATCTTCACCATCGTCGCCGAGCGCGATCACGCAGCAATGCGCGCCGCGATCGACGCGGCTGTCCAGGGCCGGAGCGACATTGCGCCGCTCGACGTGTCGCTCGAAGGGGCGGGCGCGGCGCGTTCGGCGCGGCTCTTCGTCTCGGCCGCCGACCCGGCAAGTGACGAAGGAGCGAACGCGATCATTTTCGCGCTCGACACGACCGAGCAGCGCACGCTCCAGGAGAACCTCGCGCAAGGGCAGAAGATGCAGGCGATCGGCCAGCTCGCGGGCGGCGTCGCCCACGACTTCAACAACGTCCTGACCGCGATCATCGGCTATTCCGACCTCTTGCTCGCCAACCACCGCCCGACCGATCCGTCCTTTCAGGACATCATGCAGATCAAGCAGAACGCCAACCGGGCGGCGGGTCTGGTGCGGCAGCTGCTGGCGTTTTCGCGCCGCCAGACGCTTCGACCGCAGACGCTGCAGCTCAACGACGTCCTGTCGGAGCTCCAGATGCTGCTGCGCCGGCTGGTCGGCGAAACGATCCAGCTCGATGTCGTGCACGGGCGCGATCTCTGGCTGGTGAAAGCCGACCTCAACCAGTTCGAGCAGGTGATCGTCAATCTCGTCGTCAATGCGCGCGACGCGATGAAGGAGGGCGGCCGGATCACGCTGCGCACGCGCAACTTTCCGGCTTCCGAATGCGGCGGACTGAAGGAGATGGCGATCGTCCCGGCCGACTATGTGCTCATAGAAGTCGAGGACACCGGACATGGCATTCCGGCCGACGTGCGCGCGAAGATTTTCGAACCCTTCTTCACCACGAAAGAGGTCGGCAAGGGCACCGGCCTCGGCCTATCGATGGTCTACGGCATCGTCAAGCAGACGGGCGGCTATATCTTCTGCGAGAGCGAGCCCGGGACCGGCGCCACATTCCGCATTCTCCTGCCGCGCCTCCTCGGCGACGAAGCCGAGGAGCCGGTCAAGAAGGAAGCCCCCAAGCCGGCGGCCGATCTCACCGGCCGCGGCGCCATTCTCCTCGTCGAGGACGAGGAGGCGGTCAGGGCCTTCGCCGCGCGCGCCCTTTCCTCGCGCGGCTATACCGTGCTCGAGGCCGAATCCGGGGTCGACGCGCTGCGCCTCGCCGACGAGGCCGGCGGACCGATCGATCTCATCGTTTCCGACGTGATCATGCCGGAAATGGACGGGCCGACCATGCTGACGGAGCTGCGCCGCCGCGGTTTCACGGCGAAGATCGTCTTCGTCTCGGGCTATGCCGACGACGCGTTCGCGCGCACGTTGCCGGAAGAGCAGGAGTTTGTCTTTCTGCCGAAACCCTTTACGCTCAAGCAGCTCATCGAGACCGTGAAGGGTGCGATGGCTTGACGGGCCGTTTTGTCTGGCCATCGCGGGGTTCGGAGCAGATGCGTTTTGAGGGCACGAAGACTTACGTCGCGGGCGACGAACTCAAGACCGCAGTCAACGCCGCGATCGCGCTCGAACGCCCCCTGCTCGTCAAGGGAGAGCCCGGCACCGGCAAGACCCTGCTGGCGCAGGAGATCGCCGACGCCGTCGGCGCGCCGTTCATCGCTTGGCACGTCAAGTCGACCACGCGCGCGCAGCAGGGCCTCTACGAGTACGACGCGGTCTCGCGGCTCAGGGACTCGCAGCTCGGCGACTCGCGCGTCTCCGACATCGCCAACTACATCCGTCGCGGCAAGCTCTGGGAGGCGTTCGCCTCGCTGACCCGCCCGGTGCTGCTGATCGACGAAATCGACAAGGCGGACATCGAATTCCCCAACGATCTCCTGCTCGAACTCGATCAGATGGAGTTTCATGTCTACGAGACCGGTGAAACGGTGCGGGCGAAACTCCGCCCGATCGTCATCATCACGTCGAACAACGAGAAGGAATTGCCGGACGCGTTCCTGCGCCGGTGTTTTTTCCATTACATCCGCTTTCCCGACGCCGAGACCATGCGCGCCATCGTCGAATCGCATTTTCCTTCGGTCAAGCCGAGGCTCGTCGAGGAAGCGATGCGCTCCTTCTTCACCTTGCGCGAGACGCCGGGCCTAAAGAAAAAGCCGACCACGTCGGAGCTGCTCGACTGGCTGAAGCTCCTCCTCAACGAGGATGTTTCGCCGGAGACTTTGCGCGAGCGGGAGGCGAAAAAGCTGATCCCTCCCCTCCACGGGGCGCTGCTCAAGAACGAGCAGGACGTGCATCTGTTCGAGAAACTGGCTTTCTTAAGCCGCCGCGAACGGTAGGCGGGAGCGCGGGAATCTCCTCGTTCTGGAGCGCCGCGAACCGGCCTCGAAGGACGCTCCAGGCGACATCAAAGCACGCTGGAGCGTCCCTCGAAGCCTCATCCTGATGCAAGAGGCGCCTCTTGACGAGGGATTGGCGCTGCAACGGCAGTCGTCCACAGCCTCGCGTTTCCCCTCGCGCCCGCTTGCGATTCGCCCGGGCCTCAAGCAATCTTGACTCATGCGCCGTCTGTTTCTTGTCCGTCACGCCAAAGCCGAGCCCGCCGTCGGGCGGGACGATTACGATCGCGCGCTGACAGCCCGCGGGCGCGACGATGCGCGCCGCGTCGCGGGCGTCCTGGCGGAAAAGAACGTGCTGCCCGACGTGCTCATCCATTCCGGCGCGGCGCGCTCCAAGGAAACGGCCGAGATCTTCGCCGCCCAGTGGCGACGCAAGGTCGAGCTTCAGGAGGAGCTCGGACTTTATGACGCGACTCGCGACATGCTGTTCCAGCGAATGCGGGCCCTCCCCGATTCACGCGTCCGGGTCGCTTTCGTGGGGCACAATCCGGGCCTTGGCGATCTCGCCGGGTCGCTGGCGGGGTCCGGCGCGCATTCGGAACTGCGCCGAATGGCGGCCAAATTTCCGACCTGCGGCGTGGCGACGCTCGATTTCCGCGTCCGGCACTGGGACGACATCGAGCGGGAGTCCGGGCTGCTGGCGCTCTTTCTCACCCCCGCCGAGCTCGAGGCCGGCACAGACTGACCCTCTGTCCAAACCGGCGCGCGCCTCCTAAATAGGCGCGTTGATTTCCCCGCGGACCCCGCCTTGTCGCTTCTCACCGATCTCGTGTTCGAGGCCGGGCTCGTCGCCCGCTCGCTCGGCGATTACTTTGCCGGCGGCCGGCTGCGCCTTGGGGTGACAGGCCTGTCGCGCGCCGGCAAGACGGTGTTTCTGACGGCGCTGGTCAACAACCTGATCGCCGGCGCGCGGCTGCCGGTGCTCGCCGC
>JAFAHO010000164.1 GCA_019237205.1 Hyphomicrobiales bacterium | reverse complement strand
GACGACCGAAGCGCCGCGGTTGAGAAAGTCGACGATCAACTGCTCCCGCTTGAATGTCTTGAGGCGCCCGGCGCGCGCCTTCGCCGGCGGAAGCGGGCCAGCCGCTGGCGCAGCGGCTTGGGGACTGGCGGACATTGGCGTCTCCTGCTTAGGGAGAACAAATATAGAACACGCGGGCCGAAATGGCAAGAGATTGTTGATTTTTCCGGGGGGTGATAGCGTCCGTCTAGAGGGCGCTTAATTAAGAGCGCGGTCTAGAGGGCTTGTTTCGGGATATATGGTCCATAGTATTGCGTGCACATTGATGAATTGTGGACTGATGCTTTCGAAGATCCT
Organism: Hyphomicrobiales bacterium; assembly: GCA_019237205.1. Classification (GTDB taxonomy): domain Bacteria; phylum Pseudomonadota; class Alphaproteobacteria; order Rhizobiales; family Beijerinckiaceae; genus Roseiarcus. Next base: position 73,596 of record JAFAHO010000164.1, on the reverse strand, counting down.
GGAATGCATTCCGAAAGTGTGACCAATACGCTGGCAGTATTAGGTCCATACATAGGGCAGCAATTAGAACCAGATACTTACTAAAGCTTTCGGTCACCATTAGCCCAAGGGAATTATCCCCTTGAGACGCGTATCTATAATGTAGACACACGATTCTAAGCTTTTATGAAAACTGCAACGCTGTCAGATACGTAACGCGCCTCGCTGGTTGCCACGGGGACTTGCACAGATTGAGGTTCGGGTGTAGACAGCAAAACGCCTCGCTTGAGGGAGCGAGGCGTTTCCGTCTGACCCTTCCAAAAGGCCAGCGTTATCAACAACACCGGCGGCCCGTCCAAAAGGCCGCCACCTTAGACCCGGCTTCGCGCACGAAGCTAGATAGGGACACTGCTACGCCCCTTTCTAGTCGCAGACTGCGATTCCGGTCAACGGGAAAGCCCACATGGCCGAAGAAACACTTGCTGCCTTCCTTGAGCGCCGGGAACGGGAGCTTGCGAACAAAATTGCCGCTCTGCAGGGCAGTCTCCGGGCAATGGAGGCTGAACTCCATCAGGTACGGTCTACCAGAGCGGCCTATTCAGATTTTCCGCCACAGACGTTCGGTGTCGTTATTGGCGATAAACGATTGGAGGCTGATCAAGACGTTCAGAAAGACGCACTGAACACGTTTAGTAAGCTTATTGGGCAGCCAACGGTAAAGCGGTTGATTCGACAGGTACTAGCTAGTCGAGCGCCAAATGGCGCTACCGCCGCTCAAATCGGAGATTTTATCCGGGACGCATATGGCCGCGATGTTCAGCCCGACACCCTTCGCTCGCAGCTAGCCCGGTCAAAGGCTCAGGGAATGATCGAACAGCGCGACGGCGAATGGTATCTGACCAAGGCCGGACTCATGTTCGACCATCCCACGAGCTGGCCGGACTAAATGAGAATTCGGGACCGACGCCGTGAACGCCGGTCCCGTGTACGGCGGCTCGCGACCGCTAACCCCGCCCCAACCAGGGCCGAACGAAAGCGAGGTGATGCTCAGTGCGGAAAGACCGCGCGTCAAAAGCGTAGCGGGTCGGGTCACGTCATCGGGTCTCGCGAACCCAGTGGCGTGGCCGCCGCCTTTCATATAAGATTCGCCCCCAACCGCCGTCAAGGAAAAGAATGTGTTAACCCTCACAGAGGTCAAGAAAACCGGGCGACTCGACGAGTTTATCGCCCAAGAGGAGGCTAGGGGCATCGGCGGCGCCTCGAAGGCAAGTTTCATCGGCTGATCCGCGCGGCGGTCAAATCGCCCCAAGGAGCAAATCGAACATCGCGTTCTCCATCTCGCGGGGATTCGAGCGAAAAGTGAACTCGGCGAGGTAGCGGCTCGCGTGCTTGCCCTTACGGCAAAGAGTCCTCTCCCCCAACCACGTCATCGCGAGCGAACCGCGGCGATCCAGGGGCCGCCGCCGCAGCCCTACGATCCCCTGGATCGCCGCGTCGCCATTAGAGCCTGCTGCATTTCGGTCGAATCGACGGCGTCGTTAGCGCACCCGCCCCCCCTTGCGGGGGCGGGCTGGGGTGGGGGGTCGCGCGATTTCCGATATTAATCGCGTCCGAGACAGTCTGCTCGACTCAGGGCAGCCCGACCCCCCTCCTTTGTCCTCCCCCACAAGGGGGAGGAGACGCGGCGAATGGTCCCCGAGTAGACTCAAGAGCAGGAGCTCAAGCCCGATCGATTCGGGCGGCGTAGCAGCCGCGTTTGGCGTAGTGGGCGTGAATGTAACTCGCGGCGGGGTTCTCGAGCAGGCGCTCAATGGCGGGTTCGACCTCGCGCCCGCTTGCCAGGTCGGCGTCGACCATCATGCCGGAGGAGTCGAAAACGCGAAGCGAGATCGGCCGGAGCCGCAGGCACTCGGGCGTTTCGTCGACCTTATCATATGCCGTCACCGCCCCCTCGCGAACGAAGATGGCGTGGCTCGCCTTGTAGGGCGTTTCCGCAGGCTGATGGAGATAGTTGAGAAGAAGCAGCGTCTCGCCCGGCTCGGCGTCGCGAAGCTCCACGCGGTCCGGGTAGCCCGGCTTTGCGTCGGCGACGACGCGTTTGACGTTAAGCCTCTCAAGCTCCTCATCCGGAAGTCCGAACAGGTTTCGGAACGGGGTCGGGTCGAGGCCGATGATGCGAAAGGACACGGCGATTGCCTTATTGGTTTCGGAATGGCCTGAATAGCTCGGCTCCGAACGTCGCGCTTCCCGATCCTTGCTCCGCAATCGACCGGAGCCCGCGTCACGCGGCGTCGTGGAACAAGCACGATTCACATAAGCGGAACCGACCTCGTCATCGCGAGCGAAGCGTGGCGATCCAGGGGCCGCCGCCGCAGCCCTATGATCCCTGGATCGCCACGCTTCGCTCCTCGCGATGACGTTTTCCCATTCATCGACGGAAATTGCGTTGCGTCACGCCGCGTCGTGGAAAATGATCCCGAGGGTGAAGCGCTGGCCGCTACGAAGCCGGCTGACGCCGTGGCGCATGACGACCCTATAGGCGCCGCGCGCGCCCTGGGCGGGGCGCTCGCGCACGGCGAAGATCACGCCGTCGCCTTGCCTGAGATTCACGACCTCGGCGCGAGACTGCATGCGTGGCCGCTGCTCGGTCAGCACGAACTCGCCGCCGGAAAAGTCTCGCCCCGGCTCGCTGAGCAGGATCGCGACCTGGAGCGGAAACAGAAGCTCGCCGTAGATGTCCTGGTGCAGGCAATTAAAGTCGCCCGGCCCATAACGCAGCAGGAGCGGCGTCGGTTTTGTCTGTCCCGCTTCACGGCATCGCGCGCGGTAGGCTTCGTGGTCGGCGGGGTAGCGGACCGCAACTCCCATCGCCTCGTTCCACCGGTTGGCGATCGGCGCGAGCCGCGGATAGAGGCCGCGGCGAAGCGCGCCGACGAGCTCGGGCAGCGGGTCGGCGAAATATTTGTACTCGCCGCGGCCGAAGCCGTGCTTCGCCATCACGACGTGGGAGCGGAAGCGGGCGTCGTCCTCGTAGAGGGCCGCAACCGCGCGGCAGGACTCGGGCGAGATGAGCTTCGGGGCGATGGCGCAGCCATACGCGTCGAGGTCGCGCTCGAGCGCGGGCCAGTCGAGCGCGCCAATTGTTTGCGTGGCGCGCGCGCCCTCATCCGGCCCTTCGGGCCACCTTCTCCCGGGGGGAGAAGGGTTTCGCCCCTCTCCCTCGGGGAGAGGGGTTGGGGTGAGGGCATCCGACCCAATCATGCGGCCTCCCGGTCGAGGAGCTTGCGCTTGCGGTCGACGCCCCAGCGATAGCCGGAAATATCGCCGTCGGTCCTGACCACCCGATGGCAGGGGATGGCGACGGCGAGCGGATTGGCGGCGCAGGCTAAAGCGACGGCGCGCACGGCTTTCGGCCGGCCGATTGCCTCAGCGATCTCGGCGTAGCTCGCCGTCCGGCCCGGCGGGATGGCGCGGAGCGCCTGCCAGACCCGTTGCTGGAACGCCGTGCCGCGAATGTCGAGCGGGAGATCGAGGCGCTGGCCGGGCGCTTCGACGAGGCCGACGACCGCCGCGACCCATCGCTCGAACGCCGCATCGCCGCCGATGAGGTCCGCGCGCGGGAAGCGGTCCTGCAAGGCGCGCATGAGCGCTTCGGGGTCGTCGCCGAGCATGATCGCTGCGACGCCCTTTTCGGTGGCCGCGACCAAGACGGCGCCGAGCGAGCTTTCGCCGACCGCGAAACGGATGGTCGCGCTCTCGCCGCCGCGCCGGACTGCCGTCGGGGTCATGCCGAGGCGCGCCGTCGCGGTCTCGTAGAAGCGGCTCGAAGAGTTGAACCCGGCGTCATAGATCGCCTCGGTGACGGTCTCAGCCTTGCCGAGATTCTCGGCCGCGCGGCGCGCCCGCATCTGCGCGGAATAAGCCTTCGGCGTCACGCCGGCGATCTTCTTGAAGACGCGATGGAAGTGGAAGGGGCTTAAGCCCGCGCTCGCTGCGAGGTCCGCAAGCGACGGCGCCTCCTCGGCCGATGCGATTTTTTCGCAGGCGCGCTTGACCGCCTCGACCTGCGGATCGGGCGCGCCGAGCCGGTCGGGGCGGCAGCGCTTGCAGGCGCGATAGCCCGCCCGCTCCGCCGCCCCGGCGGTCGGAAAGAAGGAGACGTTTTCGCGCCGCGCCGGACGCGACTTGCAGCTCGGCCGGCAATAGACGCCGGTGGTTCTGACGGCGACAAAGAACGCGCCATCGTAAGCGGGGTCGCGGCGGCGCAGAGCTTCCCACCATCCGTCCTCATGCGGGGAGGCGGCGTTGTTGGCGCGGGCGGTTTCGGTCATGGACATGGACATAAGGACGGCTCCCAGCTTTTGCTTCAGTTTTTTGCCTTCTACGCCGATCGGCCGACCGCCGAACTCCGCTCCTTGCTCTGCAATTCGGGCCTTGTAGGGCCGGGTCGGCGACCCGGCCGCGGCGCGCTCGGCGAGCGCGCCCTACAGCAATTCCAGGGCCCTCTGCATTTCCTCTGTAGGGCCGGGTCGACGACCCGGCCGCGGCGCGCTCGGCGAGCGCGCCCTACAGGCTCTGCAATTCCCGGGCCCTCTGCATTTCCTTTGTCGGGCCGGGTCGACGACCCGGACCGCGGCGCGCTCGGCGAGCGCGCCCTACAGGCTCTGCAATTCCAGGGCCCTCTGCATTTCCTTTGTAGGGCCGGGTCGACGACCCGGCCGCGGCGCGCTCGGCGAGCGCGCCCTACAGGCGGGGATCGCACGAGGCGCGGCCTTTGTCGGGCCGGGCCGGCGACCCGGCCGCGGCGCGCTCAGCGAGCGCGCCCTACAGGCGTTACAGTTTCATTTCCGGCCCCAACGGCACGATGCCGGTCGGATTGATCCGGAGGTGGCTCGCATAATAATGGTGCTTGATATGGAAGAAGTCGACCGTCTCGGCCACTCCGGGCCAGTGATAGAGCTCTTTCAGATAGCGCTGCAGCGCCGGGTAGTCTCTGATTTCCCGTAAGTTGCACTTGAAGTGGCCGAAATAGACCGGGTCGAAGCGGATGAGGGTGGTGAACAGACGCCAGTCCGCCTCGGTCAGGCGGTCGCCGCAGAGAAAGCGCTGGCGAGCGAGCCTCGCCTCGAGCATGTCGAGGGTCTCGAACAACGCCCGGAACGCTTCCTCGTAGGCTTCCTGCGTACGCGCGAAACCGGCGCGATAGACGCCGTTGTTGACGGTCGCGTAGATGCGCGAATTCAGCGCGTCGATCTCGGGCCTCAAATCTTCCGGATAGAAGTCCCCCTTCGCGGCGCCGACGCGATCGAAGGCGCTGTTGAACATGCGGATGATCTCGGACGATTCGTTGTTGACGATGGTGTTCGATTGCTTGTCCCACAGGACCGGCACGGTGACGCGCCCGCTGTAGTCCGGGCGCGCCTTCACATAGAACTCGCTGAGCCGCTCCGCGCCGAAGATCGGATCGGGGATGACGCCCGGTCCCTCGTCGAAGGTCCAGCCGCGGTCGCCCAGAAGCCAATGGACGACCGAGAGCGAGATCATGCCCTCGAGCCCCTTGAGCCGGCGGAAGATGAGGGTGCGGTGCGCCCAAGGGCAGGCGAGCGAGATGATCAGATGGTAGCGGCCGGGCTCGGCCTTGAACCCGCCGACGCCGGTCGGGCCCGGCTCGCCGGTCGCCGTCACCCAGTTGCGGAACGGCGCATCGGGCCGGACGAAACGACCCGCCCGGTCGTGGGGAAAGTCGCCCTCGGCGCGCCACGCTCCCTTCACCAGATCGCCCATGCTACACCCGCCCCGACACTGGGATCAGTGCGCCGGTGACGGCTTTCGCATCGTCGGACACGAGGAAGAGCATGACCGCGGCGAGGTCGGCGGGCGCAACCCAGCGGTCGAAATCGGCCTTCGGCATGTCGCGACGATTGGCCGGCGTGTCGATGATCGACGGCAGCACCGCGTTGACGGTCACGCCCTTCAGCTTCAGTTCGTCAGCGAGGCTTTCGGTCAGCCGGTGCACCGACGATTTGCTGGCGGCGTAGGGGCCAAAGCCGGACGCTGCGCGAAGGGCGGTTTGGGCGCCGACATTGACGATGCGGCCGGCGCCGGTCTCCAAAAGGTAGGGCAGCGCGGCCTTCGAGGCGTTGAGCGCGGTCTTCAGGTTGAGCGCGCACATGCGATCCCAGCTTTCGGCCGCGCCGTCCTCGACGGTCGCCCATTGAAACCCCCCGGCGATGTTGAGGAGCGCGTCAATCCGGCCGAACTTCGCCTTGACGGCGCTCATTGCTTTCTCTGCTTCCGCCGGCGCGGAGAGATCAATCCCGACGAGAAGGAGCGCTTTGCCGCCGAGCCGGTCCGCGAAGCCCTCGGGGACTTCGGTTGCATGATCGAGGGCCGCGACGGACGCGCCGCGCGCTGCGGCGGTCTCGACCACGACCCGGCCGAGGGCGCCCAATCCTCCGGTCACGACGATCGTTTTGCCCTCAAGACTCATGCCGCCAACTCCATCTGCGTTTTTGCCGTCTTCAACTGCTGCAGCGCGTTGGCCCGCGCCTTCGCCGCCTCCGCGGCGCTGGCCTCCTTGACCCGTCCGTATCCCCGGATGGCCTCCGGCAGGCTAGCGATCCGGACCGCGATGGCGTGGTTCGCTGGCGCGAGGCGGCCAATGAACTCCTCGATGTCGGCCTCGTATTCGGCCACGAGCCGCCGTTCGAGCTTGCGCTCGTCGCTCCAGCGGAACGGATCGAGCCATGTCCCACGCAGGAATTTCAGCCGCGCCATGACTCGGAAGGCCGTCATCGCCCAGGGCCCGACCTCGCCCTTGCCGACCTGGCCCGTATGCGGGTCGGGCCGGGCGAAGGGCCAAGCGCCGATATGGAAATGAAGCTTGTAAGGGCCTTCGAACTCGGCGCTCAGCGCGCGCTGGAAGTCGTGCGAGGCGAACAGGCGCGCGACTTCCCATTCGTCCTTGACAGCGATCAGCTTGTGATAGCCGCGCGCAACGGCGGCTGTCAGCGCCTCGCCGAGGCCGGCTTGCCGTTCGGCGGCGCGCACGCGTTCGACGAGCGCCCGGTAGCGCGTCGCGTCCGCCTCGCCTCGGGAAGCCAGAATATGCGAGGCGCGCCGCTCGATCAGCGCGTCGAGCGAAGGCGGCGGTTTGATCTCGGGGTCGCGGCCGGCGACCAGTCCCTCGACAGCGGCCAGATCATGCGCGGCGCGCCGGCCCCACTCGAACGCCTGCTTGTTGGCTGCGACCGCGACGCCATTGAGTTCGATCGCGCGTTCGATCGCCGCGCGCCGGAGCGGAACGAGTCCCTTTTGCCAGGCCGCTCCGAGCATGAACATGTTCGAGGCGATCGGGTCGCCGAGAAGGTCCTGTGCGAGACGCTGCGCGTCGAGCACGAATGCCTCGTCGCCGAGCGCGGACTTCAGCCGCTCGATGAGCGCGTCCGCGTCGACGCTCCAGTTTGGATTGCGCGCAAAATCGGCGGTCGGCGTCAGATCGGCCGAGATCACCGCGCGCGAACCGGCGTTGAGCTTCGACAGGCATTCGTCGCCCGCCGCGACAATGAGGTCGCAGCCGATCAGCGCGTGCGCTTCGCCCGAGGCGATGCGCGTCGCATGCAGCGCGTCAGGCGTTCGCGCCATGCGCACATGCGCGGTGACGGCGCCGTATTTCTGGCTGAGGCCCGTCAAATCGAGGTTGGAGCTGAAGAGGCCGTCGAGATAGGCCGCGACCGCGAGCGTCTGGCTCACGGTGACGACGCCCGAGCCGCCGATGCCCGCCACCAGCACATTGTAGGGCTCGCCGATCTCGGGCGTCTTCGGTTCGGGAACCGGCGGCAGGTAGGGGCTCAACGGCGTCGCGACGTCCACTTTTCTGAGCCGTCCGCCGTGGACGGTGACGAAGCTCGGACAGAAGCCCTCGACGCAGGAAAAATCCTTGTTGCAGCTCGACTGGTTGATGCGCCGCTTGCGGCCGAACTCCGTCTCCAGCGGCTCGATCGCCATGCAATTGGAGACCTTTCCACAGTCGCCGCAGCCTTCACAGACTTCCGGGTGGATGAACGTTCGAACGGCGGGGTCCGCCCATTTGCCGCGCTTGCGCAGGCGCCTTCGCTCGGTCGCGCAGGGCTGGTCGTAGAGGATGACGGAAACGCCGCGATAATCACGAAATTCGCGCTGCGTCTCGTCCATCTCGTCGCGGTGGCGGAGGCTGACGCCGGCGGGCAGCGGCACGCCGGCATAGCGGTCCGGATCGTCGACGACGAGGGCCATTTTCTTGACGCCCTCGGCGGCGAGCTCGGCCAGAATCTGGACCGGCGTCATCCCGCCCTCGATCGGCTGGCCGCCGGTCATCGAGACGAAGCCGTTGTAGAGGATCTTGTAGGTGATCGGCACATCGGCGGCGATTGCCTGCCGCACCGCCAGAACGCCGGAATGCGCGTAGGTCCCGTCGCCGAGATTGGCGAACACATGGTCCTGGCGGGTGAACGGCTGCTGGCCGAGCCACATCGCCCCTTCGCCGCCCATGTGCGAGACGGTCGTCGTCTGCATCGGGTTCACCAGCATCGCCATTGTGTGGCAGCCGATGCCGGCAAGCGCTCGGCTGCCTTCCGGCACGCGGGTCGAGCGATTGTGCGGGCAACCGGCGCAAAAGCCGGGATTGCGCACCGGCGCGGGTCGATTGGCGAGCGCCCTGGCTGGAGCTTCCGGCGCGCTCAGGGCGCAATCAGGGTCTTGCCGACGAAGCGCCCTGGCCAGCACGCTGGCGACGAGTTCGGGCGTCGCCTCGCCGAAATTGGGAATGGCGGGCGCCCCGTGAGCGGGATCGAACGTCGCCCCGTCGAAGTACTTGCCGACGATTCTCGGCGCGCTCGCGCCGCCGTACAGGATCGAGCGGATCTGATCCTCGATCAGCGGGCGCTTCTCTTCGATGACCACGATGAGGTCGAGGCCGCTGGCGAAATCGCGCACGACGACCGGATCGAGCGGCCACACCATCCCGACCTTGAGCAGGCGCAGGCCAAGGGAGGCGTTCTTGTCGGAAAGTCCAAGCGCGCCGAGCGCCTGCAACAGATCCTGCCACGCCTTTCCCGCCGCAACCACGCCGACGCGCGCGTCCTCGCCGCCGGCGACGCGGTTCAGGCCGTTCGCGCGCGCGTAAGCGAGCGCGGCGGGGAGCTTATGCTGGTAGAGCCGCTCCTCCTGCATGAGAGGCATGTCGATCGCCCGCGCGCCTACGCCGCCCGGAGGATTGCTTGGCCGTTCGGGAATGACGATCGACGGCGAGTCCGGGCCGACATAGACCGTCCCGCCGCCCTCGGCGACGTCGGTCACGATCTTCATGCCGACCCAGCAGCCGGAAAATCGAGACATCGCGATTCCATGCAGGCCGAAGTCGATCAGCTCCTGGGTGTTCGACGGATAAAGCACCGGCATGCCGACGGCGATGAAGGAGGTGTCGGAGAAATTGACGGCGGTCGAAGATCGCGCCCCGTGGTCGTCGCCGGCGAGCGCGATCGCGCCGCCCTTGGGCGAGACGCCGGTGAAATTGGCGTGACGCAGCGCGTCGCCGGACCGGTCGACGCCCGGTCCCTTGCCGTACCAGATCCCGAAGACGCCATCGACGGTCGCGCCGGGGAAGCTCGTCAGATGCTGCGCGCCCCAGATCGCGGTCGCCGCCAGGTCCTCGTTGAGGCCGGGACGGAAGACGATGTTGTGCTGCTTGAGGATCGAGTCGGCGCGCCAGAGTTCGATGTCGTAGCGGCCCAAGGGCGAACCGCGATAGCCGGAAATATAGCCGCCGGTGTTGAGGCTGGCCGCCTCGTCACGCAGGCGCTGCTGGATCGGCAGGCGCACCAGAGCCTGCATGCCGGTCATGTAGAACCAGCCCTCGGCCGCGGACCAACGGTCTTCGAGGGTCGCCTCCGACCAGGCGAGCGCGGCGCTCATATGCTTCCTCTCATGGACACCCGACCTATGCGCGGTCCTCTCCCTCGCCGCTCGGGCGCGCAAGATAGGAGGGAAGCGCTTCGTCGATCTCGGGAAAATATCGCCGAATGACGTCGATGTCGAACGCGGCGAGGATCGATTCCTTCGGCTCCCGATCGAGAAGGAAGCGCATGGCGGCCTCGACGCCCTCAGCCGGATCGACGCCGAGCGTCGCCCAGCGCGCGGCGTCGGCGGCCTGGACTGTCACCCGATGGCGGCTCTCGCTCCGCGCCTCGCGGATGGCGACGTCGAAGGTCGCGGGGCGAACCGGATCGGGAGTGACGAAAATGGCGTGTTTGCTCGACATGGCAGGGCGCCCGAAGGGGTTTTTGTCCCGCAAGGCAAGACGCAGCGCAAACGCCTCGAAGGGTCAGCGGGCCAGACGCGCGGCGAGCACAAACCACTCGCGCTCGTTGGCGCGCACATGGGCCGGAGCGCGCCTCAGCGAACGCACCACCTCGTCGGCGATCGAGCGCGCCTGCTCCCTCCGACCGAGCCTCTCGAGAAGCTGCGCCTGGCGCACGCTGGGTTCGGGTCCGGGGTAGGTCCGCGCGAGGCTGGCGTATTGGTCGAGCGCCTCTTCGCTGCGGCCCGCCCTATCCAGAGCGCGGGCGTAGAGAAGGCGTCCCTCCGCCGAGTGGAGGTCCGGCGAAACCCGCTTGACCTCTTCCAGCGCCGCAACGGCTTCGTCAGCGCGGCCAAGATCGAGAAGCGCGCGCGCCTTGCCGATGCGATACGCGGGTTCGTCGCCGAGCGGCCGCGCCAGAATGGCTTCGTAATGCTCCAGCGCCTCCTGCGGCCTGCCGATCGTCACGCATTCGTCCGCAAGCGCGCGCCGGTTCGCGATCGTGTCGACGACGTCGAGCTCGTCCTTGAGCGCGCGATAGCGGCCGGTGGGATCGAGCGCGGCCGCAACCGTGCGACGCGCTCTCCGGCCGCCAAACGAGCCGAACCATTGCGGCGCGAGTTCGAACGCGACGTAGACGAGCGCGCCGATCCCCGGCAGAAACAGGATCACGAAGCCCCAAGGCATGAATCGGCCAGTCCTCGCCGCATGAACGATGAGGAGGACGTTGAGGATCGTGAACAGCACGCCGAGGGACAAGGAAGACTCCGAAGAGACTGACGCGCATATGGGTCGCGGGGCCGATTTCGTCCAGTCCCGCGGCGGAGACCCATCCGGCGCGGCCGGCGCCGTCAGTATTTTTGGATTCCGACCCACTGCTGATCAGAGTAGCGCTCGCCGGCGGCGAAGCCGACGGGCAGGACGCGCTCGAGCTCGGCGAGTTGAGCCTCGGTCAGGTCGATGTCCGCAGCCTCAGCGCATTCTTCGAGATGGGCCGCCGTTCGTGTGCCGGGGATGGGCACGACATGGGGCGCTTTGGCGAGCGTCCAGGCAATGGCGAGCGTGGCAGGCCTCACGCCCCAGCTTTTGGCGAGCTCGAGATAGGCATCGAGGCGATCGCGGTTGCGCCGCCAGTTCAAGCCCTGGAATCGCGGATTGGCGGCGCGGAAATCCTTTTCGCCAAAGGTCTCGACCTCCTGCAAGAGGCCGCTGAAATATCCCCGCCCCAGCGGCGAGAACGCCACCAGGACCGCGCCCGTCTCCTTGCACGCCTGAATGAGCCCAAGCTCCGGGTTCCGTGTCCAGAGCGAATATTCCGACTGCACGGCGGCGATCGGATGCACGACATGGGCGCGGCGAAGCGTATCGGGCGCGACTTCGCTGAGGCCGATCGCCCCGACCAGGCCTGCCTTCACATGCCGAGCCAGTTCTCCGATCGTGTCCTCGATCGGAATTCTCCTGTCGACCCGGTGCACGTAGTAGAGGTCGATATGATCGACGCCGAGCCGCTTCAACGACCCTTTGAGGCTCTCGCCGATATGGTCCGGGCTGTTGTCGAACGCGCGCGTCCCATCGGCGAGGCGGCGGATGGCGAATTTGGTCGCGAGCGTGATTGTTTCCCGCCGCGCGCGGCCTTCAGCCAGGAACTTGCCGATCAGCGTCTCGCAGAGGCCCTCGCCATAGGCGTTGGCGGTGTCCCAGAAATTGACGCCGAGCTCGAGCGCGCGCCCCATCGCCCGCATGGACTCGCTCTCCGTCGTCGGCCCGTAAAAGCCGCCAAAGCTCATGCAGCCGAAGCCGACCGCCGAGACCGTTCCGTTCCGCCCAAAGCGCCGCCGCCGCATCGTTCGTCCCCGCTCGCTCGCCTGAGGTGAACATGATCGATGCTCCTGACGGCGGCATTGTGAAGCGGACATCTGTTCTCGGGTTAAGATCAAAAGTCTGCAAGCCGTCGCGCGATTTGACGGATGGAGCCTCCAGGTCGCATTGCACGTTGCGCTCGCCTGTTTCAAGATGCAGCTGTTCCGAGCCGCGCATGCCGCCCGATAGCAAGGAAGGGTCGTCATGGGCCTCTATGACCGCTTCATCCTGCCGCCGCTCGCCAATCTACCCTGTTCGGCCGCGCCGGTTCGCAAGCAGCGTCAGAAGGCGGCGCCGCACGCGCAGGGCGGTCCGCCGGATGCAGTCATGCGCAGCTTTGGCCTGCCGATTCACAGCATCCGCCCTTGCCGCGCGCCTCCTGAACGGGGGGACAAGGCGCCGAGCCGAACGAACAGAACACGCAGCAATCGCCGGGCTTTGGGCGCAGCAGCGTCCCGCAGCCGGTGCATTCGTAAAAGAATTGGCATGCGTCGGTCGGCATGGTTTCGAGCTTCGCCGCGCCGCACTTCGGACAAGTGACAAGGGATTGTTCGATTGTGAAGCGGTCGCTCACGCTCGACTCAATTCACGGCTTGCGTCGGGTATCCGGCATTTGTCGGCGCCGCGACGAGCGCAGACACACTGGTGGTCGCGTCGTCGAAGATGACCGTCGCCAACAAGACCGCCGTTTGACCGGCCTGCTTGATTTCGACCGTCTTGACGCCAGGAACGCGGGTCAGCGAGGTTTTGACGATTGAGAGGCAGAGCGCGCAGTAGGCGTTTTTGACATTCAGAACGACGGTCTGTTCCGCCGCGTGAACTGACCCGGCCGACAACAGGACGGCGAGCGCTGCGACAATGGCAAGACTGCGGTTCATGGTTTTCTCCGCGATTACAAGAACAACGGGGCGAGGCGTGGGAATCCGAGCGCAATGACAAGCAATGCGGCAGCCGCCCAGAGGCAAAATTTGGCCGTACGGTCGGCAGCCGGTCTGGCGCAGTAGGAGTCCCCGCTGCAAGCTGTTTCGGGTCTGCGGTAGACGAAGTAGAATCCGAGGGCGAGACATCCGACCGCCACTGTGGCGAAGATCGGCTGGTAGGGCTCAAGCGCGGTCAAATCGCCGATCCACGCTCCAGTGACGCCGACAACAAACAGCACAAAGGGTATGACGCAACACGAAGCCGCGCCGAGGGCGGCGAGAATGCCGCCAGCCGCGAGAAGATTCTGCCCATCGACGGTGCTGCGGCCTTCACTCGGCCGGGCAAGGCCGGTTGGGCTTTCACTTTGGCTGGTCATGGGTGGAAGTGCTACAACCTGTAGTCCCTACAGGATCAAGAGGAATTTTTCGTTGCGCCCCGTCACCCCCCGAACGCCGCCGCTCCTCTCGATCGGCGAACTGTCTCGCCGAACCGGCGTGAATGTCGAAACCATCCGCTACTACGAGCGCATCAAGGTGGTGGCCGCGCCGCCGCGCACCGCCAGCGGACGACGGGTCTACGGCCCAGCTGAGACCCGGACGATCGCCTTCGTCCGTCGTTCCCGCGAGCTTGGGTTCACCCTCGACGAAGTTCGCGCGTTGCTCGCCCTTTCCGCAGGGGATGGCCAAGGCGCGTGCGCCGAGGCGCGCGAGATTGCAGCGAGACATCTGGCGAAGGTTCGGGCGAAGATTGCCGACCTCAAGGCAATGCAAGGTGTCCTGGCGGATGCAGTGCGCCGCTGCGATACCGGCAAAACGCCTGGATGTCCCCTCATCGAAACCCTGTCCCGCTCCTCTCCGTCGCTTTTTGGCCTGTAAATAAACAGGGAGACAGTTTTCTACGCCTTAGCGGGGCGCTCACCCGGCTTCGATCAGCTTCGCCGCCTCATCGCGCTCAAAGAGATAGAGAAGGAGCCTCAAGCCGCGATTCTCCTCGCCGGTCAGCCGCTCGCTGCGCCTCAGCGCCGCCTGCGCCTCCTCCCGCGCCCGCGCCACGAGCCCCCCGTGGACCTCGAGACGGGCGAAACGGAAGCCGGGCGCGCCGGCCTGACGGGCGCCCAGCACGTCGCCTTCGCCCCGCAGGCGCAAATCCTCCTCCGCGATGCGGAAGCCGTCCTCGGTTTCGCGTAAGGTTTCGAGCCGCGCCCGCGCTGTATCGCCGAGGGGACCCTTATAGAGGAGGAGGCAGCTCGAGCGGCCCGTCCCACGCCCCACGCGTCCGCGCAGCTGATGCAGCTGGGCGAGCCCGAAACGCTCGGCGTGCTCGACGATCATGATCGTCGCCTCCGGCACGTCGACGCCGACCTCGACGACCGTGGTCGCGACCAGGATCTTCGTCTGGCCTGCCTCGAAGCGCGCCATTGCGGCGTCCTTGTCGGGGCCGCTCATCTTCCCGTGAACGAGGCCGACCGCGTGGCCGAAAAGCGCGCGCAACTGCGCGGCGCGTTCCTCGGCCGCCGCGACATCGAGCGTTTCGCTCTCCTCGACCAGCGGACAGATCCAATAAGCGCGCGCGCCCGAAGAGATCGCGCGCGTCAGGCCTGCAGCGACCTCGCCGATGCGCTCAATCGGCAGGACGCGGGTGTCGATCGGCTGGCGCCCCGGCGGTTTTTCGCGCAAGGCCGAGACGTCCATGTCGCCGAAATAGGCGAGCACCAGCGAGCGCGGAATGGGCGTCGCCGTCATCACCAGGAGATCGACCGTCTCGCCCTTGGAGGCGAGCGCGAGCCTCTGCCTGACGCCGAAGCGATGCTGCTCGTCGACGACTGCAAGGCCAAGATCGGCGAAGGCCACGCCCTCCTGGAGGAGGGCGTGGGTGCCGACCGCGATGTCGATTTTACGGGCTGCCAGGCCTTCGAGCGTCGCGCGCCGCTCGGACGCCTTGTCGCGGCCGGTCATGAGGGCCATGCGCAATCCCGCTTTTTCGGCGAGCGGCGCCATGCGCTCGTAGTGCTGGCGGGCGAGGACTTCGGTCGGCGCCATCATCGCCGCCTGCCGTCCGGCCTCGACGACCTCGGCCATCGCGATCAGCGCGACCACGGTCTTGCCCGAGCCGACGTCGCCCTGCAGAAGCCGGATCATGCGCTTTTCGGCCGCCAGATCGGCGCGGATCTCGTCGACCGCCTTGCGCTGCGCCCTGGTCAGCGAAAACGGCAGCTCCGCCTCGAGGCGCTTGCCGAGCGCGCCCTCGGCGACATGCGCGCGCCCGGCGATCCCGCGCATCCGGGCGCGCACCAGAAGCAGCGCAAGCTGGTTCGCCAGCAGTTCGTCATAGGCGAGGCGCGTGGCGGCGGGGCCGGCCGGGTCGATGTCCGCGGGCGCGGCCGGCCGGTGCATGGCCGCGAGCGCCTCCGCGAAACCGGGAAGCTTTAGGAGTCGCAGCGTCTCCGCGCCGATCCACTCCGGCAGGCGGGGAGAGCGCTTCAGCGCGCCCTCGACCGCGCGCGCGACCGTGCGCTGAAGGAGACCCTCGGTCAGGCCGTATACCGGCTCGACCGCCGGCAGTCTTGCGAGCTCCTCGGCGTTCAGCACCCGGTCGGGATGGACGATCTGCCGGCGTCCGTCCCACAGCTCGAGCTTGCCTGAAATCCAGCGCGTCGCGCCGATCGGCAGGCGCGAGCGGACCCAATCGTGATTGGCGAGGAAGAACACGAGTTCGACGTCGCCGGTCTCGTCCTCGACCAGCACCTTGAAGGGCGCGCGCGAGCGCGCGTTCGGCGGTTCGTGGTGCGCCGTTACCCTCGCCTCGATGGTGACGATCGTGTCGGGCGCCGCGTCGCGGATTTTGGGCCGCGCGCGCCGGTCCAGGGTGGCGTAGGGCAGATGGAACAGCACGTCCACGACCCGCGCGCCGTCAGGCTTGCCGGGCAGCCGGTCGAAGAGCCTGGCGTTCTTCGGTCCGATTCCCGGCAGCGAGCCGGCGGGCGCGAACAGTGGATCGAGAAGGGACGGACGCATGAAGGGCTTATAGCAAGGCAGGCGCGGAGACCCGAAGGGAGAGCTAGCCTTACCGGTTTGCCGGATACGTCGCGGAGACCCGACATCTCGGATATGCCCGCCGGGACGGTTGCGGGAAAATCGCGCAGATGTTGCAGCGCACCTTGCGGGATTTTTGCAGAAATCGGATAAGGCGTTTCGACACCTGACCAGGCGAAGGAGCGCGATGCAACACGTAACGCAGGCAGCATATCGCAATCTTTCCCCGGATTTTCGGGCGCCTTTGGATCTGGCGTTGACGCAAACTGTCGTGAGGCGCGCCCTCGTCGTCGGCTCGTGCTTCGCGGAGGGGTTCAGCTGGTCGATCGACAAGACTTTTCCAGGCGCAGAAGCCGACTTTCTGCTGTTCAACAACGCCGGCGACATTCCGGCGCCGCCGCGGCCGGTCGCTGAATACGACTTTCAGGTGACCGTGCTTCCGCTGCGCACAGTCATGCCGCAGGGCCTGTTTGCTGGCCTCCAGTGGAACGACCAACAGGCGTTCGCCGAGCGTCTGCTTTGGTCGGAAGAGACGCTCAGGCATATGCTTGAGGCTTCTCACGGCTTGAACGCCGAGCACAAGCTCACGACGTTCGTTTCCAATTTCTTGTGCCCTCAAAGTAATTCCATGGGCAGACTTCTTGCCTATAACGACCCCCGAAACCCCGCGTGGTATGTCCGGCGCCTCAACGACATCGTCGCCGAGTTCTGCGCAACTCGGCCAAACGCCTACCTGCTCAACGCCGACGAACTGGCAAGCCACATCGGGCGCCGTCACGTGCAAGACGATATTGTCGTGATCAACAGCCACGGCGCCTACATCGACGACTGGGACGTGCGATTCGATCAGGACCGCCTGCACCCGCCGAAACCGCTCAAGGAGGACATGAATCTCCGCACAGACGATTTCATCGACGGCCTTTGGGCCGATGTGCGCGCCATGGTCCGCAGCCTTCGACAGCAGGATAGTGTAAAAATTGTCATTTGCGATTTGGACGACACGCTTTGGCGCGGGGTTCTGGCCGAGGAGGCTGAGATAAGGCTCGAGATCATCGAAGGTTGGCCGCTTGGCGTCATCGAAGCCTTGTCTTTTCTGAAGCGGCGCGGCGTCCTGCTCGCCATCGCTTCGAAGAATTCGGAGGAACGGATCCGCGATCTCTGGCCGAGCGTAATCAACAATCGACTGCCTCTATCGTCTTTCGCCACCATAAAAATCAACTGGAATTCGAAAGCAGAAAACGTCGATGCGATCTTGCAGGAGGTTAACCTTCTTCCTCGGAACGCATTGTTTATCGATGACAATCCGGCCGAGCGGAGTCTCGTCCAGGAGGCTTTCCCGGAGATCCGGACGTTGGGCGCGGATTTGTACTCGATCCGCCGGATTCTGATGTGGGCGCCGGAGCTTCAGGCCGGCGAGATCACGGACGAGTCGGCGCGACGGACCGAGATGATCCAAAGTCAGATCGAGCGCGAGAAGATCCGAACGACGATGTCGCGGGTAGAGTTTCTCGAGTCGCTGAACGTCCGGATTAATCAGTTCAGCATCAGGAATATCCGGCATCCGAGTTTTGCCCGCGCGTTTGAGCTCATCAATAAATCCAACCAATTCAACACGACGGGAATTCGCTGGTCCCAGGAGCAGGTCGACCGGCATTTTGAAGCCGGCGGGAGCTTTGAGGCGTTCCATGTCGAAGACCGGTTCACCGACTACGGCCTGGTTGCGGTCGCAATCCTCTCGGCCAATCGACTCGAGCAGTTCGTGATGAGTTGCCGGGTGATCGGGCTGGACGTTGAGCTGGCGGCGATCGGCAGTCTTGCGCAGACCGTCCTCGGGGTTTGCGACGAGTTGACTGCGGGTTTTGTCGAAACACAGCAGAACATCATTTGCCGCGATCTGTATTCTCGCTGTGGATTCCGCTTCGATGGAACGATTTGGCGGATTTCAAGTCGATCAGCGCTTCCGCAAGCAGACCACGTGACCTTTCGTCGGGCGTTGGAAGAAATGGTCCCTGGATAGGCCAGGCAGACCGAAACCGCCCCAAAAATGAAGGAGAGGCGCCGTGAAGAAAGTCTTGGGCGCGGCGGTTCTTTCGCTTGGCGCGGCAACGGCCCAGGCCGAGATAACCGCCAATGATCCGCTTCCAACCATTATTCTAACCTGTGGCGGAAGCGTGATCACAGACATTGGCCCCCGTCTCGAGGGCGACGCCAATTTTAGCTCCGGCACGTCCGTTTTCTACAAGAACGGCGGCGCCCAAGTGAGTTACGATAAGCTTCCGGCCATCATCAATTCAAAGCGGGGCGACCATGTCCTCATTTGCCTTGTCTTTATACCCGAGAAGTGCCCGGCGGGGGATGAGCGTGGAAAGATCTACACGACGACAAACTTGCGCACGCTTGAATCGTGGACCGTTCCGGACTCTGAACACAGTTGCGGCGGCGCTTAAGCCATACGCGGCTAGCATCGTGACGCTGTCTCTACCGGCGTGCCAGAGCTGCGCATGGGCGCCGTCGCGCGAGCGTCCCCGCGGTTTGGCTGAGGTCGCCGGCAAAGCGGTCGATAGCGCCGCCGGTCGTCGATCGCGACGGTCCGCCGCGCGGCCGGACAGCCCTCGACCCACACCGTAGCCGCGTCGGCTGACATGAACAATTGGAGTTTCGCGGTTACGGTCGCCCGGACTGCACCCCTTTGCGGAGACGCGAGGGCGTCCCTCAGGGCGTCTTGACGATACGGTACTCGATGCGCCGATTGCGTTGCCGGCCCTCCGGCGTGTCGTTGCTGGCGACAGGATCGGCGCTGCCGTAACCCTTGGCGATCAGTTTGTTCGGATCAGCACCGAATTTGATCAACATCTGCCGAACCGCCTCGGCGCGTTTTAGCGAGAGCGCGACGTTGCGCGCCTGGTCGCCGGTGTTGTCGGTATAGCCGGCGATCTCTACCTCGTGACCTTTGGGAAGTTGCTTGAGATCTTCGGCGCCCTTTTGCAGTAAACCGGTCACCGAGGCCGGCACCTCGGCGCTGTCGGAGGGAAAATTGATTACCGAGTCGTTCAGCGCCGCAACGAGGTCCTTGGGGACGAACCCGTGGAGGGCCGCTAACTCGCCGCCTGCCTTGTCGTTGGCGTGCGGATCGGCGTCCTTGTCCGTGGCAGCCGACGCCTTTTCGCCCGCCAGAGCGGCGGGCGCGGCCGGCGACGAGGCGGGAGCGGGGATCCTTTCCTTTTCCGCCATCCGAGCGGCCGGGGCGGCGGAAGGCTGCTGTGCAGGCGCGGGAGCGGTCTCCTTTTCCGCCATCTGAGCGGCCGGGGCGGCGGCAGGCTGCTGAGCAGGCGCGGGCTCCTTTTGAGCGGTTTGAACGGCCGCCGCGGGAGCAGGCCCGGGTGCGGATTTCTGTTCGCTTGCCCCCCCGCCGGCGGCCTCCTTGGCGGGCTGAACGGGCGGCGCGGCAGCGGGCGCCTGCGCCGCAGGCGGAGCTTCGGTTGTCCGATACGCGGTCGGCCAGACGAACAATCCGATCGCCGCAAGGATCACTGCGGCAAGGACCAGCCAAACCCAACGGTTCATCAGCATGGGGAGTCCTCCTCCCGGGACCGATCGCGAACATAACCCAGCTAGTATAAGTAATTCTTACGTCATGTGTTTGTCAAATCTAGGGCGCTTGAAGTCTGGAATATCGGGCCCCCCAGAGCTCCGCCACCATTGCATCAGGCAACGGGCCCAGCCGGCGACGCCGAAGCGGCGGCATGATTTCCGCGAGCCAGCCCGCGTAGAGTTGAGTGTCTATCGGGCTCGATGCCCGCGATGCGGGTCATGTGCTACCATGACGTCGCCCGTCCAAAAGGTAAGGCGGTCGTGTCACCTCAATTCGTAATCCCGCGGCATGCAACGGAGTCAGCGGGACCTGTTGAACATTGCGCGTCGGTTTGACCGTTGGAAGTGAGGCTCATGTCGCTGCTCGAGCGCATTAAGGCTAACCCGCTGCCGTTCGCGGCGCTCTTGGGGATCGAGTTCGTGAGCGCCGCGCCCGATGCGGTCGAAGCGCGGATGGCGGTGCGGCCGGATCTTTGCACGCTCAGCCAATTCGCCCATGGCGGGGCGATCATGAGCTTCGCCGACACCCTCGGCGGCGCCGCGGCCTTCGTCAATCTGCCCGCCGACGCCAAGGGGACGACGACGCTCGAGAGCAAGACCAACTTCATCGCCGGCGCGCCGGCCGGCACGACCCTGATCGGCCGCTGCGCGCTCGTCCATCGCGGCCGCCGGACACAAGTATGGCAGACACGGGTCGAGACCGAGGAGGGAAAGCTGATCGCGCTGACATCGCAGACCCAGATGACGCTCTAGGATGACGGCAATGCGCAAAGAGCGGTCATGTCTGGACGGCGCGCCAGATGGCATGACAGCGCCCAAGCGCGGCCTTCCGAGCTTAGGCTTTCTAGGGATCAGCGATGTGGAGCTTAGACGAACGTCGGCGCGAGACGGTCCTTCCTACCCCTTCGGAAAGCCGCGGAGCCGATGGCTGCAAAGCCGATCACCATCATGGCCCAGATCGAGGGTTCGGGGACACCGGAGACCGTTGGGGAGGCCCTGGTAAGATCGGCGTAGGGACTGACTTCCAGGGTGGTCGGCACAAGACCGGCGTAAGTGTCAACTTGCCAATCGTTGGAATTGCCATCGTAAGTAGAGATAAGCAGTGCGCCAGTCGCGCTATCCCCGACCATCGTGTTGTAAATGAATGGCCCGGTTATCGAAGATGGTATGCTGCCATTAGAATTGGATACCCAGTTCTGGAGGTAATTGTTGATATAGACCCCTCTGTTATCTACATAACTTTGCACGAAATGATACTGTTCGCTTAAGTTACCCACGTTCAAACCGTAAATCTCGCCTAAATAGTCGCCGAGGAAGTTAACCGTGTAACCATTAATCGTGACGCTCGCGCTGATGGCCGGAGACGCATCCCCGCAACACTTTCCGCCGTAAGCGAAGTTGACTGGCGCGGGGCCGCTGTAGGCCCAGCCCCGCGAGGTGTCGAACGTGTAATGCGCCACGTAGGCGTCGCCGGCTAGATCGCCGCCGCCGACCCCAAATATCCCCGTCTGGTCATAACCGAAGGCGACCGTTCCCCAGTCGGTGACTTCGACAACCATCGCCGAGGCCGGCGATAAAAACCCCAAAGCGGCCAACACGAAGGCTGCGCCTGAAAGCCGCGTTCTCATGTTTCAGTCGCTCCCACCGTCACAACCTCTCGGTCCCCCTCCACGCAGAGGACGACGTTAACATCGTTACATGTACCAATGCGCTCGGACCATTGTCAAGCACCACTCGTCGGTTGCAGATGGCCGAATGGATCGTTGACTGGACCTGTCTGGTTTCGCTAGCCTTGGATGCGCCACCTCTCTAAGCCGGAATTGAAGGACCATTTCGTCCAATGGCGGTTCAGCCCAGTGCAGGCGCAGGTAGTCGTCTGATAACTCTTGAGTTCGGTCGCGGAATAGCCGCCTTACTCGTTGTCTTGTACCATTATGAGTTTTATACGACGGAGTATCTTGGGTCTCCTCCGTCCTGGGGAACGCTGTTCGAAGGTGGCCACGCGGGGGTCGAATATTTCTTTGTGCTGAGCGGTTTTATCATTTACTATGTTCATCGCAGCGACATTGGAAATGTTGGCAGATTGTCGAATTTTTATATTAAAAGGTTTATTAGAATTGTGCCGATGTATTGGATTGTTATTAGCTTAAGCTGTCTTTCATTTGCGCTATTTCCCACTTGGGGGTCAAAAAAGGAACTTGACGCTTATGGTATTTTTTGCGATTATCTTCTGATACCAAGGGATGGACAGCTCATTTTGGAGCCTGCATGGACTCTAAAGAGAGAGGTCTTATTCTACGCAATATTCAGTGCGATTATTCTCACTCCGAAATTAGGAATTGCAGCTTTTGCTTTTTGGCAAGTGTCAGTACTGATAGCGAATCTTCTCTTTTTCATCTGGAACTGGCATCTTAGCGGGATCTTTGTGTATTTTCTGGACATTCACAATATCGGCTTCGGCGTCGGGGTATTTTGTGCCTGGCTTGTGACAAATAACCTTCGGCTGTCCATAAACGCAGGTGCGGTCGCCTTGCTGATCGGTTGTTTGGGAGTGCTTGGCGTCATGGGGTTTGAGTGGCTGGCGAACGACAATTTTGCCGGCAGGCAGACCGTGTCGGAGGAAATTGTCCTGTCGGGCCTTTATACGGCGTCGTTCGCTTTCATTATATTGGGATCCGTCTGCCTGGAGCTTTCGTTGGGCTTGAAAATTAGTCGACACTTAGTGCTATTTGGCGCCAGCTCATACATGCTGTATCTGATCCACGATCCTCTGGAATCACTGCTTATGAAACTAATCTCAACTCAACATGTGAAACCATATTTCAACGATAATACCGCCTTCCTATTTGCCGTCGTCGTGGCGGTCGCCATGGCAATCTATCTCCACATAAAACTCGAGATGCCCGTTACAAAACTCTTGGGGCAAAAGTGGCTCCAGAAAGGGAAAGCTGTCCAACGGTCGAACGCGCAGGTCATTTTTCGCCGAAGAATTTAGACCAGGGTTTCGCTCGTCCATCACCACCGTTCTGGCCTGCGTCTCGGCGTCGTTCCCACGCGGCGAACGGGCGCAGGCGTCGCGAAGGATCGAAATCCTCTCAATCGCAAACTCCCACCACTGCCGCGATCGGACGTGGTCAAAGGGACTATTCCCGCGGGTGATGATGACCGTGCCGCGGACTCAGGCCTTCCGACCGTTTTGCCGGATAGAGTTGCAGCCGCGCAACATCGAAGGGCGGGTCCTGCCAGCCATGGACCGCTTGGTCGTAGGCGTGCTCCGGCGCCTCGAGAAAACGGCGCCGGAACCAGAATTTCAAAATCAGATCGTCGATCGACTCGAAACAATCCGAGATGGCGAAGCACATATCGTCAATGTCGCCTTGCGCCATGGCGACTGTCCTCAGTTCAGCCTGTCCGGTCGTGCTCTTCCTTGCCGAGGGTTTGAAATATCCTTCAATCCCGCTGGTCGGATCGGCAAGGAAAAAACTGTGGATCAGGTCATTGCGGGCGTCGCGAATAGCGTCGAAAAGCACACCCGTCTGTGCGCCCTGATCCCAGATGCGGCGGTCGTCTCTCGCCTTGAGGTCCTGCTTCAGAAGATTGACGAAGAGCGTGACCAGCGACACGTTGCCCATCCCGGCGATCACCAGTTCGCCGACGTCCTGCGTCCACCCAGCCGTGACCCAGACCAGGGACGCGAATTTACGTTCGAGCGCATTCCAGGCGAAGTTGACGAACCCGATGCTGGCCAGGTGCTCGTCGTCGAGGCCGGTCCATTGGCGTCTCGCCAGCGGCGTGTTTTCGAACACCTGACCCATTTCTAAAGACCGGTCCGGAAAGCCATCAGCGGGCGCGGGTGGCGGTTGCCGCCGCGACAAGAAGCCGCCGCCCGAAGCTTAGCATGAAGCAAGACGACGCGGGACCCGCCTCGCCGAATCGGGTTTCATAACGACCGACGTCTTTTACAAATTCCCAGCCCGGCGGCTCGACCTCGATCTCGCAAGTGGAATGGAAATGGCGTCGTACACTTTTGGAATCCCAGGAAACCGCGATGAGAACTGCTCGCCGCTTTCCCGGTCAGCCGGGTCGGCCGCGCGCGACGGCCCGGGCGAGGGCGGCGAAGCCGGCGACCGGAACCTCCTCCGCCCGCATGGTCGGCTCGAGCCGGGCCTCGGCGAGCAGCTCAATGAGGTCATGGCCGCGGGAGGCGGCGAAGCCTTTGAGCGACTGGCGCAGCATCTTGCGCCGCTGGCCGAAGGCCGCCTGGGTCAGAGCAGAGAGCACCCCGGCGTCGCAGGGGTCGGGCGCCGGGCGCGGGATCAGTTCGACCACGCTCGAGGTGACCTTCGGCGGGGGAGTGAAGGCGGCGGGCGGGACGTCGAACAGGATCTGCGCCTGCGTGCGCCATCCCGCGAGCACGCCGAGCCGGCCGTAGTCGGCGCGCTCGTCCGGCGTCGCGACGATCCGGAGCGCGACCTCGCGCTGGAACATGAGGACGAGGCGGTCGAAGAACGGCGGCCAGGGCTCGGTCTCGAGCCAGCCGGTCAGGAGCAGGGTCGCGATGTTATAGGGCAGGTTGGCGCAGATCCTGAGCCGTGCGCCCTCGGCCTTCTCGATCAGCGTTTTGGGCCTCACGGCAAGCGCGTCCGCGGCGATGACTTCGAGCCGGCCCGGCCAATGCGCGCCGATCTCGGTGAGCGCGGGAAGGGCGCGCTCGTCGCGCTCGATCGCGATCACCTTTTGCGCGCCGTCCGCCAGCAGCGCGCGCGTGAGGCCGCCGGGGCCGGGTCCGACCTCGACGACGGCGACGCCTTCGAGCGGGCCCGCAGCGCGAGCGATCTTGCCCGTCAGGTTGAGATCGAAAAGGAAATTCTGGCCGAGCGCCTTGCGCGGGCCGAGGCCGTGGCGCGCGACGACCTCGCGCAGCGGCGGCAGCCCGTCGGCGGAGAGCGTCATCGCGTGAGGCGGTCGGCAAGCTTCAGCGCAGCGATCAGGCTGGCGGGATTCGCGACGCCTTTGCCGGCGATATCGAAGGCGGTGCCGTGATCGGGCGAGGTGCGGACGAAGGGGAGGCCGAGGGTGACGTTCACCCCGTCGTCGAAGGCGAGCGTCTTGACGGGGATCAGCCCCTGATCGTGATACATCGTCAGCGCGACGTCGTAACGCGCCCGCGCCTTCGCATGGAACATCGTGTCCGCCGGCAGCGGGCCGACGGCGTCGACGCCTTCGGCGCGCAGTTGTTCGATCGCCGGGGCGATGATCGTGATCTCCTCACGCCCCATCGCGCCGCCTTCGCCGGCGTGCGGGTTGAGGCCGGCGAGGGCGAGGCGCGGCTGGGCGAGGCCGAAGCGGGCGCGCAGATCGCGATCGACCATCCGCGCCGTTTTGACGATGAGGTCGACGCTCAGCGCCTTCGGCGCCTCGGAGAGCGGGATATGGATCGTGACCGGCACGACGGCGAGCGCCTCTGACCAGATCATCATGACCGGGAAGGCGGGCTCCTCCCAAGCCTTCGCCAGGTCCCCCAGGTATTCCGTATGTCCGGGGAAGCGGAAGCCGGCCGCATACAGCACCGCCTTGGCGATCGGGTTGGTGACAACCGCGCGCGCTTCGCCCGAGCGCGCCGCTGAGACCGCGCGGGCGATCGATTCGATGATCGCCTCACCGTTGCAGGCGTCGGGACGGCCGGGCTCCGCTTCGACCGGGTTCTCGAGCGGCACGACCGGAAGGCCCCGCTCGATCGCGCCGGCGGTCTGGCTGGGCTCGGTCTCGATGATGGGCGCGTCGATGCCCGTTCGCCGGGCGATGGCGGCAAGATGCGCCGGCGCCGCGAGGAGAAAGAAGGGCGCGTCGCCGCGCCGGCGTTCGCGCCAGGCCAGGAGCGAGAGCTCGGGTCCGATTCCGGCCGGGTCGCCCATTGTCATCGCCAGGGGCGGCTTGTCGTGGAGCATGAGACCGCGCTTTCAGAAACGCTCAGGCCATCAAAGGCCGACGTTCCCCCTGACGTCGCCCAGCGTGCGCAGGACCAGCTCGAACATCAACGTCTGATTGCGGGTGGCAGGATTGTAAGCCACCGGTCCGCCCGGATATGCTGGGTACGCCGCCGGAGCGCTGAGGCTGGAGGAATAGCGAACCGTGAGGGTGGTGCATGCGTCCTTGTAACCCACCCCGAACGAATAGCCGACCGGGTAGAAAATCGAAGTCTCCTGCCCGGCGGTGTCGTAATAGTGCCGCGACATGTCGAGGACCAGCGATCCGTCGACCGACCAGCGATCGAGGAATTTGTACGACGCATTGCCCGTCAAGCCTTCGCGCGGATATTCCAAGCCGAGCGCCGGTTGCGCAGCGTAGAGCGCGTAGTCGACGCTCGCGGTCACGCCGGCGATCGACGCTTTGCCGATGGCGTCGAAGCGATCGAGCTGGAACGTCGAACTGTCGAACTGCTGCTTGCTGATCAACCAGATCGGCGCCGAGGTCGGCTGAAGCGTCTCGCCGGCGACGTAGTTGGAGAACGTCTTGTTGAGGCCCGAATCCTGACCGACGTCGGCGACGTCATAGAGAGTGTAGGAGTTTTGTCCGGCGACCTGGATCGACTGTCCGGCGACGGCGTTGGCGTGCCCGCCGTTAGCGAAATTCGCCGTGTACTGGATCCCGTAATTTAGCCGCGTTCCCCCCTCGATCCGGTCATACCCGGAGAACTTGTTCCACGCGAACAGGTTCGTCTCGTCGAAAACGAGGCTCTGGGCGTCTTCATTCGGCTGGATGCTCGGAATGACCTCGCTCGGCCGAGCGATGAGCTGCCCGATCGGGGTGACTGTCTGCGTGCCCCACGACGACGAGGAGGTAAAAGGAAACTGGTATTCGAGCCCGACGCCCGCCATGCCGCGCGCGAAGGCCCCCTGGTTCGAGCTTGAAAAGAAGGCGGCCTGGCTCGAGTTGGCGACAGTGCTCGTTCCGATCGCACTCGCATAGGTGATCGATCCCGTGTCGTTGAGCTCAGTTGCTTCGCCGTCGAGACGGCCGAAGGCGAACGGCTTCCAGACCTCGCCGATCGGATCGATGTAGCTGCGTTGCCACGACAGCTGCCCGGACGCGCGCGTATAGTCGCCGGCGATGCCGCGCAGTATGCAGGCGCCGGGATAGTAAGTGTTGACGTATTTTTCGCCGACCGCGGTCTCGCACACGTTGTAGAGGTGGTAGGCGTTGTCGAAGGTCTGGAGACCGGTCGACTGGAAGGCCGCGTTGGTGCGGTTGATGTTTGCGACATTGAAGTCGATCGTCGCCTGCCCGCCGATCCCGTCGGTGCGGTCGGCCGGAACGTCGAAGACGCGATTGTAGTCGAGGACCGGCGCAGCGATCGGCAGCGTGCGGTTCTGGTCATTCGCCGAGGTGCCCTCGAAATGGTAGGCGCTGAGGTCGAAGAAGCTATGATCGGCCTGGCCGCGCAGGTAGACCGATGAGACGACATCCTGGAAATAGTAATTGCTGAAGTCGATGCCCTGAAGCTTGTAGTCATTGGCGAAGAACTTGTCGGAGAGCCAGGTGGCGTTCCAACCGAGTTGCCAGTACTGATTGAGAAAGAAGTTGCCTTTGGTCTCGATCGAACCGCGCAGGCGCTGGTCGCCGGCGCCATAAGGATAAGACGGGAACAGGCTGGGCTGCTGCTCGTCGATCCCGATCATCTTGATGCTGTAGACCCCGTTCGTGAGGCGCTGTCGCCAGTCGACTTCGCCCAGCAATCCCTGCTTCGAAAGGTAGGACGGGATAAGGGTCAAATCATAACTGGGCGCGAGGTTGATGAAGTAGGGGATGCTGATGCCGTAGCCGAGGTTCGAGCCGGAGATGAATTGTGGAGCCAGAACGCCAGTCTGCTTGTTGACCGTCGAGTCGGGCGATGAGAAATAGGGCATGTAGAAGACCGGGACGCCCCAGACGAGCATCTGCGCGTCCTCGTAATAGACCGTGTGCGTCTCCTGGTTCTCGATGATGCGCGCCGCACGGACCTGCCAGAACGGCGGCCAATCGGGATGATCCTTGCACGGCTCGCAGGCGGTGTATGCGCCCTTTTGCAAGACGGTCACATCGCCATTGGACCGCTCGACCCGGGGCGAGGTGAACCGGGTCTTGTCGGAGGTGAGGACCTGGACGCTGTCGATGAAGCCCTCGCGAAAATTGTCGCTGAGCTCGAACCGGCTGCCATAGACGACGTCGCCATGCTCGTCCGTCATTTTCGCATGGCCTTCGGCGTAGACCCGCTTCGTCGCCCGGTTGTAGACGACGCGATCGGCTTGGAGGATGCGGCCCTGATAGAAGAGCTGGACCGAGCCAACAGCCGAGACGGTATTCTTGTCCTTGTCGTAAATGAGCTGGTCGGCATCGATAACCAGCTTGTCGGGCGATTTGGCGGCCTGAGACCTCTCGCCCTGCGAGGATTGCTGCGCCCTCGCCGGCGCGACTCGACCAAGCGATGCGAGGCACGACAACAGCGCAAGCGCCGCCAGGACCAAGGGCATGATCGCCCGCCGTCGCGCAGGGCGCGGATGGGGCTCAAGGGAAGAGCTGACGGCGGATCCCATCAACCATCTTCCTGCTGCAGCAAGACGTAAACGCCAAACAGACACCCGACAAGCCCAGGAGACCATCCAGCAACGGTGGCGCTGATGAAGCCGGCCTCGCCGAGATCGTTAATCACTTTCGTCGCCACATAAAGCATGAAGCCAGCGGCGACGCCACCCGAAACCATATACTCGACCCCGCCCATTCGGAAGAGTCTTAATGAAAAGCATGCGGCAATAAACACCATTGCCGCCAGCGTTAAGGGACGAGCGAGAAGCTCCTGATATTTGAGGCGATACGCGGTCGGATCCAGGCCCGCTCTCCCCGTCTGCTCGACCAAGCTTGGCAAACTCCAAAACGAGACGGTTTCCGGCGCCACGAACGCCTGTGCGACCTCGCGGCGATCGAGCGCTGTCGCGAGCAGGTAGGTCGACGCTGGCAGCGGTTCGAGGCCGGGCGTTACAATCTTCGCGTCATGGAATGCCCAAAAGCCGTCATGCAATTCGCCGGACAGGGCATCGACCCGTTCCACGAAGTTGCCCTTGTCGTCGAAATTGAAGATTTCGACGCGGCTGAGGCGCGTGCCCTCGGCATCTTTGCCGGCCGCATGGATGATCGCCTGGCCGTCAACGCTCTTCTGCCGAATCCACAGATCGCCCCATGGATTGGACTGTCCTCCGAATATGTCATTTTCGACCGCGTCGGCTCGCTGTTTCATCCATGCTGATGCCGGATTATAGGCGACGACCGACAGAACGCCCAGCGCGGCGATGACGAACAGGGGCGGCGCCAGAATTTGCCAGACGGAAACGCCTGCCGCGCGCGCAACGACCAGCTCGAGTTTACGCGACAGGTTCAGAAACGCGATCATCGAGCCGAACAAAACCGCGAACGGAAGGGCCTGCTCGGCGACGGTCGGGGTTCGAAGGAAGGAGAGCGCGGCCATGAGGAGCGCGGTCGCCTTCGGCGCGTCCCCGGAGCGGCGCAACATTTCGACAAGGTCGACAACATAGATGAGCGCAAAAACCCCGGCAAACACTGCGATCACAGTGCGCGCGAAGCGACCAGCCAGATAAAGCGAAAGCGTCCGCCCCATCACGCCGGCCTTGCCTGAAGGCGCGGGAGCCGAATCGAAGAAAGCTCTCGCCGGAAGATCACCGCCAGCGCGCCGAGGCCAGCGGCGACCGGGACGCCCCAAACGAAATATGCGGCCGCGGGAACGCCGACCGTCAGTGTGGTTGCGGCGATGCCAAGCATGCGGACGCCGATGAAGGCCAGAATAGCTCCGCCAATCGCCAGTCCTCGCCCCTGTCGCGTCGTGCGCGCCTCGCCGAGCGCCGCGAAGGCGATAAGCCCGGCGACGAGAGCGTAAAGGGGACTGGCCAACCGATCGAGCAACTCGCTGCGGATATGCCCGGCGAGGACCGGGTCTGCGCGATCCTTGTCGTCCGGCGCCCATAGCTGGCCCGTGCTTCGCTCCCGCGGACGCTTGATCGAACTCACGGCCTGCATGAATTGGGATAGGTCGATGGTGTAATCATCGAACGTCACCATCGCCGAATCGCCCGCGGATTGCGGTCGCAGCAACACGCCCTTGGAGAGTTGAAGATAGCTTTCACCCTCCTTTTCGACAGTTTTCCCGGCCTCGGCTATATAGGTCGAAACGTGCGCCGGATCGCGGCGGTCCTGCATGAACACGCCGCGCAACGCGCCGTCGGGCGTGCGCTCCCGGTAATGGAAGACGAAGCCCAGTTCGAGGTTGGAGAAGGCGCCGGGACGGGCGAAATTCGAGATAAAATCGGCGCGAATGAAAGTGGTCAGGTTCTCGATCGCCCCGAAAGTCCAGGGCAAAACCTGAATATAGATTGTCGCCACAATCGCGAACACCACTGCAGAAAGCAGCGCGAGCGGACGCAAGAGCCGCCCCGGCGATACGCCCGCAGCAGACATGACGACGAGTTCGCTGTCGCCGTTGAGCTTGTTTAGCGTGTAAAGGACGCCCGCAAACAGCGCAACGGGCGCAATGATCCCGACCAGCGACGGCAAGGCGAGCCCCGTCATCATGAAAAAGATCAGGATCGTCTGTCCCTTGCTGGTCAGAAGGTCGATCTGACGGAGGGCCTGCGTGATCCAGATGACTGCGGTCAAGACGACGAGGCCAGTTAGAAAGGCCATCGTCGCCGTCCGCAACACGTAACGTTCAATTCGACTCATCGGCGCCGCCGCGCAGGGCGCGGACTTCGCTCGCCGCAAAGATGAGCATGCGACAAGCTCCTTTTCAGGACATTTCCCGTTCGCAAGGCAAGTGTTCTCCCGGCCGAATGACGCCTTTCTATCAGAGATTTGTGCCGGGCAAACGCGGCGACTTATTGACGGGCGCAGCAAACCCCCCGATATGACGACCTTTGTCGCTGCACCGGAAGGCGTCGGGCGATTGGGGCGTCCCTCCAGACTTGGGAACCATGCGGACATGAGCGGAGCCGTGAAGATCGCTTTTGGTTCTTTGTCCGCGCCCAAGGGGAGCGCGCTCGTCGTATTCGTCGGAGCCGACATGAAGCCCGCCCCGGCGGTGACCGCGCAATTCGGGGATCTTGAGCCGCTGATTCGCGCCGCCGCCAAGGCGTCCAACTTTCGCGGCGCGCAGCGAACCGCGCTGGACATTCTTGCGCCGGCGGGTCTCGACGCCTCTAGGCTCGTCGTCGTCGGGGTCGCGCCCGGCAAGGACAATGCGGCGCTCGATCTCGTCATGCTCGGAGGATTCGTTTTCGGCAAAGTGACCGGCGCGCACAAGGTCGAGGTCGCGTTCGAGGCGCCGGCCGGGACTTGGGACGGCGCGGCGTCGGCGGATTTCGCGCTGGGTCTGCGGCTTCGCGGCTATCGCTTCGACAAGTACAAGACCCGCAAGAAGGAGCCCGAGGACGAGAACCGTCAGGCCCCCGAGTTCGTCATCGGCTCCGGTCATGCGGCCGCGGCGCGCGCGGCATCGCACGAACGATTTGCGGTCGCCGAGGGCGTCGAACTTGCGCGCAATCTCGTCAATGAGCCGCCGAACGTCCTCTTTCCTGCCGAGTTCGCCGATCGCGCCAAAGCGCTGGACAAGCTTGGGGTCGAGGTGAACATCCTCGATGAGAAGTCGATGGGGAAACTCGGCATGAACGCCCTACTCGGCGTCGGCCGGGGCTCTTCGCGCGACAGCCGCCTTGTCACCATGCGCTGGAATGGAGCCCGCTCGAAGCGGGCGAAGCCGATCGTCATCGTCGGCAAAGGCGTCTGTTTCGATTCAGGCGGCATCTCCATCAAACCGTCCTCAGGCATGGAGGACATGAAGGGCGATATGGGCGGAGCGGCATGCGCGGTGGGCCTTCTACACGCGCTCGCCACTCGAAAAGCGAAGGCGAACGTCATTGGCGTGATTGGTCTCGTCGAAAACATGCCCGACGGCGACGCCATCCGGCCGGGCGATATTTTGACTTCTATGTCCGGGCAGACGATCGAAATCGTGAATACCGACGCAGAGGGGCGACTCGTGCTCGCCGACGCGCTGTGGTACGCGCAGGAGACGTTTTCTCCCCGGGCGATCATCGATCTCGCAACCTTGACCGGCGCGATCATGGTGGCGCTTGGCCAGGAACTCGCCGGGCTTTTCTCCAACAACGACGAACTGGCGCAACGGCTGATCGCCGCAGGCGATGCGACGGGGGAGAAAGTCTGGCGCATGCCACTAGGACAGGCCTACGACAAGCTCATCGATTCGAAGTTTGCCGACATGAAGAACACCGGCGGTCGCCACGGCGGTTCGATCACCGCCGCGCAGTTCCTGCAACGCTTTATTAAGGATACGCCCTGGGCGCACTTGGACGTCGCAGGAACGGCCATGGGATCGCCATCGTCGGACATCAATCCATCCTGGGGCTCGGGATGGGGCGTGCGGCTGCTGAACCGTCTCATTGCCGACTCCTACGAAGACTAAGATCGATCGAACGACGGGCTGGGAGAGCAGGATGCGGCTAGGATCCACAGTCTTGGCGCTTGCGTTGGCGGCCGCAAGCGCGGAGCCGGCGTGGGCGATTGCCAGCTGCGACGCCTTTTCGGCCGCTCTTCGCGCCGGCGCCAGCGATATCGGGGTCGAGTTCTCGCATGCGATCGTGGTATCCCGCACCCGCTCGGACGCCAATGTGTTCGATGTCACGACCAGGGTCGATGTCGATGCGACGCTCAGTTGCCGCGGCGACGAACTGCTGCGGTTCGAGGCGCGGATCAGCGAGCCCGCCGATGCGCGGACGACGACAAATTTCGAGCGCTTCGAAGCGGCCGCCCTGCGTGCGGCCTTGGGCTGGGATCCGGCCAAGAGCCGCGGCGTGCTTCATGACATGAGCGCCGACGCGCGCGAATTCCTGAGCGCCTCGCGCCAGCGCGGCGATGTCTATCGTGCCGGCAAGACGGAACAGCACTTTCCTGGAGGCGTAAGTTTGGGACTGATGGCGACCGAATCAGACCGCACTTTCGTCATCGTCGGTCCGGCCGGAGAATAACACGATCCGGGCGGCATCGCTTCAAACGAAGGCGCTCCGCCGCCTTTCAGGGTTGAAAAATCACGCGTCAGTGTTCCAACAAGGGAGAAGGCGGCCCGGTCTCCTGGCCCCCGGAAAGCTGCAAATGACCGAATTTCGCTTCCATCATCTCGAACGCTTTCGGGTCGACCAGGCGCTGCCTCACTTGCTGGAGCGCGCTTGCGAGGCTGGGCGGCGCATCATCGTGCGCGCGCCCTCCGACGAAATGGTCGCTGCGCTCAACGATCGCCTGTGGACCTACGACGACGCGAGCTTTCTGCCCCATGGCGCGGCGGGCGACGGCGAATCAGCGTCGCACCCGATCTTCCTGACGGCGCGTGCAGAAAATCCCAACAATGCGAAAATGCTTGTGCTCTTGTCCGGCGCCGAAGCCAGCCCAGAGGACGACGCGTTCGAAGAGGTCCTTTTTCTGTTCGACGGGCGCGACGCGGGAGCGGTCGCCGAGGCGCGCGCCCGGTGGAAGGCGCTCAAAGACGAGCGACGGACGCTCAGCTATTGGCGTGAAGGGGAGGACGGCTGGGAGCGGGCGCGCTGAGGGGACACCGTCGTCGTTGGCGGCCTTTGTTGTCACAGCCCCACTTTCGCGTCATTTTTGCGTGCGATGGTTGCGAAGTGCCGGCCGCGGCCTCCAGTCGAGGCGAAGTGAAAATCGTTCCTCCGTGCGCATTGTTCTGACTATCACAGCGGTCGCGCTGGTCGCGATCCTCTCAACTGCGCTCGTTGCGCCGTTCTTCATCGACTGGTCCGCCCATCGCGCGGAAATCGAGTCGCGGCTCAGCGCCATGACAGGCGTTGATATTGTCCTGACTGGGCCGATCACGGTCCGGCTCTTGCCGACTCCCTATCTGGACGCTGGAAGGGGGTCGATTTCGGGAAGAGGCGAAGGCGCGCCCCGGTTGTCCTTCGAGTCGGCCCGGTTGGAGCTCGCCCTGGTCAAGCTTGTGAGCGGCAAGATCCGCTTCTCGGAGATTGAGCTCGCGAGGCCGATTGTGACCATGTCTCGCGGCCAGGACGGAGCCGTGCGCCTTCCCGCCTTACCCTCGGCGCGTGAGGAGGCGGCCGGTTTCGACCATCTTCTCGTCGAGGACGGGCGGATCAGGATCGCCGCCAGCGCCGCCAGCGCCGCGCGGGAGATCGACGGCGTTCAGCTCAGTGCGGATGCATCGTCGTTCGCCGGCCCCTTTCACGTTTCGGGCCGGTTCTCGGGCCCGGCCGGAGCGCCGGTCGTGTTTCGCTTCGCATCGGAAAAGGCCGGTCCGGCAGGAACGCCGGTCAGGGCCTCGGTGGATGCCGGCCCGAGTTGGCCGGCGTTCGAATTCGACGGCGCGCTCGCGGATCCAAGTCCCGGCGCCAAGGGTCCGAGCTTTTACGGGTCCGGAACATTGGTGGGCGCGGCCCCGGGCGCCGGCGGGCAGATAGGATGGCGGGCCGCGGGGCGGATGACAATTAATCTCGATCGCGCGGCGATCGAGGAGGCCCAGTTCCGTTTTGGACCCGAGGAGCGGGCGGTGAGCGCCGACGGCGCCGCGACGCTGACCTACGCTTCGCCCGCTCGACTCACGATCGAGGCGAAAGCGAAACAGGCCAATCTCGATGCGCTCCTGCGCCGCAAGGGGGAGGACGGCGTCGCGCCGGCGCACGCTTTGGCGATGCTCTCCGACGCGCTCGCGCCAGCTCTTGCCCAGACGAGCCTCGTGACGGTCGAGGCCAAGCTCCTCGCGGACACGGTCATCCTGGGCGCGGACACGGTGTCTGATTTAACGGCGAGCGTGCGGTCCGCGCCCGGGGCGCCGCTGCGCGCCCGCTTCGATCTCGGCCTCCCGGGCCACAGCAGGCTAAGCGGAGAGGGGGATCTCGAGACGGGCGCGGCGGCGAAGTTCGACGGGACGATCGACTTCACCAGCGAGGACTTCGCCCTTCTTCGTCAGTGGGCGAGCCCCGAAGCGTCCGGGTTCGCAGCCAATCTCGCTACGCTGGGCGAAGCGCTGGCTGACCGCGGCGCGTCGATCTCGGGCCACGTCGAGGCGTCGGCGGTCGGCTTTTCGGGTCGAAACGTCAAGATCACGCTCGATCGATCAATCCTCGAGGGTTCGCTCGCTTTCACGAGCCCAATCGGCGCGGATCCGGGCCGCCTCACTATGGATCTGTCGAGCGACCTGCTTGATGTGGATGCGCTGCCGAACGTCGACGCCGCCAGGGCGTTGATCGGAGATCTCGATCTGTCGCTTTCCTTGCGGGCGAGGACATTGCATGTCGCCCGCGTCAACGACGCAGAGATCAACAGCGGCTCGCTCGCGCTCAAAGTGACCAAGAGCGGACCGAATATCACGCTCGACCGCCTGAGCGTCTCGGACCTCGGCGGCGCAAACCTCGACGTTCAGGGCGCAATCGGGCAGGACGGGATCGCGGCGACGGGCCACTTGCGCGCCGATCGACTGCGAGACTTCGCTCTCGTTTTGGCCCGGCTCGCTCCAGGAGGATGGAGTCGGGCGCTGGTCGAGCGCGCCGCTCTTTTGTCGCCGACCGCACTCGCCTTCGAGGCGCATGGCGGTTCCGGCGTCGCCTCCCTCAGTTCGTTCAAGGCGAGCGGGTCAGTCGGCCAGACGCAGGCGACGCTCAGCGTCGAGCCGAGCGTCAAAGACGATCGCCAAGCTGTGACGGTCAGTCTCGACTCGCCCGATTCGGTTGCCCTGCTGCGCCAGCTCGGGCTCAGCGGCGCAAGCGTCGCGACCGGGCGGGGACATATTGCGCTCCAGGCATCCGGCGCGTGGAACGCCGGGTACGACCTGGACGGGACGGCCACGCTCGCGGGCGTCAATCTTGCGGGGCGCGGTCGCTTTCTGCCGGCTGTCGAGGGCGATGAAGCGCGGTTATTCGGCTCGATTAAACTGAACGGGGCGAACGTCGCGCCGCTCATGGCCGCGCTCGGTCTCGCGCCGGCTGGAGGCACGATCGGGCCGGTCGACGCAGGCGCGGATTTGACCTTGCGCGGCGATCGATGGGCCGCCTCTCGGCTCGTCGCCACAGTCGCGGGGGTCAAGGCGAGCGGCAATCTCGTCTATCAGCCGGTCGCCGGTCCAGAAGCTCCGGGGGTCGCCAATCCAGCAGTCGCCCGGGGCGAGGATGCCCTCGACGCCGCAGCCGCCATCGCGCCGGCGCCCTCGCCGGTCGAGGTTGCCGGCGAAGTCACGCTCGATCGTCTGCCGCTCGCCGACCTTTTCTCCCTGGTTCTCGGCGCGCCTCAAGCGGCGAAAGCCGGAGCGCGCTGGGCGGATGCAAAGTTCGCCTCGGCGCCAGTGAATCCGCCCCCGCTCGCCGTGCGCCTTCACGTGGGAACTCTCGAGCTTGCGGACGGATTGGCGTCGCTGGGCTTCTCGACGATGTTGCGGCTCGACAAGGGCAGGCTCGATCTCGACGAAATCGCAACGAAGGTCGCCCAAGGCGCAGCGTCCGGCCGCCTGACGCTTAGGCGGGACAAGGAGACTGCGACGCTGACGGGGGCGCTCAGCGCCGATCGGCTCGCGATCGCCCGGCCGGGATTTTCGGGCAGGCTCGGCGGGACGCTCGAGTTCGCCTCGACCGGACGAAGCGTCGAAGCCCTCATTGACGGCCTTGCGGGAAGCGGGACGGCGCAATTTGTGGGGGCGGCGCTTGCGCGAAGCGACCCCGCGGCGCTCGACCGGGTCGTGGCCAAGGCGCAGGCGCCAGACGCCCCGTTGGACGAAACCAACATCGCCTATGCTTTCGGAGTCGAACTCAACAAGGCGCCATTGCCGATTCCGGACGGGACGACGCCCGCCGCGCTGACATCGGGGACGCTGAAATTCGGTCCACTCGCCATCGCGCGACCGCGCGGGGAAGCGATCCTCGACGCCAGCCTGGATTTGCCCCGGCTCGCGCTCGAGACCAGGCTTGCGCTCGCCTCGACGGCGGCCGATCTCAAGTTCTGGTCCGGACCGCCGCCCAGCGCGACCGTCACGGTCGACGACGCGCTGGATACGCAGAAGCGGCGGCTCGACGTCAGCGCGCTCTCCGCCGGGCTTGCGACGCAGGCGATTGCGCGCGAAAGCGACCGCATCGCCGCACTCGAGGCCGACATCCGCGAACGCGCCTTCTTCAACCGGCGCCTGAAGGGCGAGCGGTTCATGGATCGACGCGCGGCGGAAGTCGAGGACTGGCGCGTCGAGCAGGCGCGACTGAAAGGGCTCGCCGAACATCTGGCGGCCGAGAGGGAGGCCGCGGCGGAGAAGGCCGCGGCTGAAAAGGCGGCGGCCGAGAAGGCGGCGGCCGAGAAGGCAGCGGCTGAGAAGGCGGCGGCCGAGAAGGCAGCGGCGGAGAAAGCGACAGCCGAGAAGGCGGCGGCGGAGAAGGCGGCGGCGGAGAAGGCGGCGGCCGAGAAGGCCGCAGCGGAGAAGGCAGCCTCTCAGATTGAGCTGCCGCCGGATCTTACTCCGAACAGCGGGTCAAAGGCGCCGAACGTCTCCAACGACTCGTCGGTCCGCGCCGACCAGTTGGGCGTCAATGCGCCGCCCGTCGACGCCCCGATCCCTCCGTCGAGACCGAAGCCGCGTTCGGCGCCCGAGCACGCGCCGCCCGATCCGACTGCAAGCGGCCTCTATTGAGGCGCCGCGGCAATGGGGTCGCCGCGCGCTGCGCACGAGGCCTCGAGCACATAGATCCTAAGGGCCGATGACAGATTGGCTTCGCCTCGCGAAGCGTCGATAATTGCGGCCAGCGCGTTGACTGAAACCCCGCGCTCCGCCGCAATCCGGCTTAGGCGTCGCCAGAAAGCGTCCTCGAGCGAAACGCTGGTGCGATGGCCGGCGATGACGAGCGAGCGCTTGACGACGCGCTGGCTCGCTCTATCGGTCATCGGGACCCACAATGCGGCGGGCGTCGAGGTCGCGATCGGCCTTCTCCCGCTCGGCCTCGATCGAACGCCGCTCGGCTTTCGTCATGCCGTAAACAATGCGGTTCTCTGCAGCCTTGGCGTCGTCGCGCCGCCGATCCTGACGTTTGCGCGCCCGGCGCAGATTGACGATGTCGCCCATGGGACCAACCCGCTATTTCTTGCGAAAGGCGTCGATCGAGACGACCTTCGCGGCCGCCGGGGGTTCGAGCGACTTTTCCGCCGGCGCCGCGGCTTTCGTCTCGCTGCGTTCCGCGGCGGCTTTGGCGGGCGACGACTTGGCCGGCGCCGGAGGGGGCGTGGACTCGGGGCGACGCGCGGAGGAAGGCGCGCGGCCCGGCGCCGGATGCCCGGCCTCTTCGGCCTGGCGCGGCTCAAGCTTGAAACCGAACGGCACGGAGGGATCAGTAAAGCCGGTGATGGCGTCGAACGGCACGGTCAGCCGCTCCGGCTTGCGGGAGAAATTGAGATTCACCTCGAAGGCGTCCTGCGTGACGACGA
The DNA here is from genome assembly GCA_019237205.1 of Hyphomicrobiales bacterium. Taxonomy (GTDB): domain Bacteria; phylum Pseudomonadota; class Alphaproteobacteria; order Rhizobiales; family Beijerinckiaceae; genus Roseiarcus. The sequence continues at coordinate 35,343 of JAFAHO010000164.1, read as the reverse complement.
GATCCCAAAACTCGTGCTGCAGGATGATCGACATCTCGTCGGGGAAGCGGCTCTTGACCGCCGCCGGCACAACGACGCCCGCCGCCTGGGTTTTGAAGGCGATGTTGAAATGGTGCTCGCCGATCAGCCCCACGCGGGCCGTATCGGACAGGACCTTGCGCACCACCGAGCGGAGCGCGTCCTGGACGAGGAGATCGTAGCGGATCAGGTCGGTCGCCATCGGGAATGAGCTCGCCGCCGGGGAATCAAAACTAACCGAGCCTCCGAAGCGTTGCAATCATAGGCGAAGCTCCGACCAGCGGCGCAACGTGCGGATCAAGAGCGAAGCGGAGGCTTCTGTTGCCAGGCGCCTCCTGACCCCGCCTAAAGGTGCAAACCCTTAGGACTTCAATCCCGGTACCAGCGCCGCATTACGCGGCGAGGGCCACCGGAGCATAGTTGTCATTCGCAACTATAGGTTTGACCCGATAACGGCGGTATCATGCCGAGCGAAAGATCACCCTTTGGGTCCCCCGTCGAACCTATTTCGCCCCCACCCAAACCCACTCGTCGCGAGCGGGTTTGGGTGGAGGCGCCGGGTACTGCCCCCGGGTCCGAAAGACTTATTCCGATGCCCATTTATCGCCATAGCCGTCCTTGCGGAGCGGCGAGGGGGAATATAGGGGACGCGGGACCGGGTGGGAAGAGGCCCGCGGGGTGCGGGTTCATACACTCAGTCAATTTTTCGACAACCAAGCCTTTTTGGGCTTGCGCCAGGCCGCGCGGAGACCGCCTAGTGAAGCTGACGCCCGTTGAGCGCACATCGTGCGAAAACGCCTTTGGGCGTTATTGCGTGCCGAAATCCAGTCAGCATCGTCCTGGGAGGAGCGCCTTTCTTGCAGGCGCTCTGCCGCTGACTGTCACCGAATTGTAGCGGAGGACGAGCGTGGGCAACGGCGCAGAGAAGGTCAATGTCGCGATCGTGGGACTAGGGTTCGGCGTGCAGTTCATCCCGATCTACAAACGCTATCCGCAAACGAATATGTACGCGATCTGCCGCAGATCGAAGGGCGCGCTCGACGCCGTGGGAGACGCATTCGGGGTCGATCGGCGCTACGATCGCTACGAAGACGTGCTCGCCGACCGGAACGTTGATTTCGTGCACATCAACACCCCGATCACGGATCACGGCTGGATGTCGATCGCGGCGCTCAAGGCGGGCAAGCACGTCATGTGCACCGTACCGATGGCCCTTTCGATCGACGAATGCCGACAGATCGTCGAACTCGTTAGTCAAACCGGGCTTCGATACATGATGGCCGAGACGGTCCTCTACTCGCGGGAATATTTCTTCGCCCGCGAGCTCGCCCGCAGTGGACGGCTCGGCAGGATCCAGTTTCTACAAGGCAGCCACCATCAAGACATGGACGGTTGGCCCGACGGATGGCCGGGATTGCCACCGATGTATTACGCGACTCATTGCATTGCGCCCTGCCTAGCCATCGTCGACGGAGAGGCGGAAAGCGTCTCCTGCTTCGGGTCCGGCCGCATCCGGGACGAGCTCCTTGCCCGATACGGTTCGCCATTTGCTGTCGAGACGGCGCACATCGCGTTGAAAGATTCGGATCTGTGCGCCCGTGTCTACCGCAGTCTCTTCGACGCGGCTCGTCAATACCGCGAGAGCTTCGACGTGTTCGGCACGAAGATGTCTGTCGAGTGGCCCCTCATCGAGGGCGAAGGGCTTGTCCTACATACGGCGAAGCAGCCACAGGCCCAAATGGCCGAGCGCGTGAGAGCGTCCGACTACGCAGACCTCCTGCCCGAGCCGATCCGCCATTTCACGACCAAGACCTTTCTCGATCTGCCTGAGTATCGCCACCTCGCACGTGGCGAAGGCGCCGACCCGGACGGAACGCATTCGCATCTCGTCGCAGATCCGGGATCGCTCGAAGGGCACGGCGGATCGCACCCGCATCTTGTTCATGAGTTCGTTTCCGCGCTCATCGAGAATCGCGATCCCCGCCCGAACGCCGTTCAGGCGGCAAACATCACCTGCGCCGGCATTTTGGCGCACGAATCCGCGTTGAAGAGAGGCGAGCCTTTGCGCCTTCCCGATTTTACGCTCCGTTCTCACTGACGCTCGGCATCGGCCGTCTCACGGGATCAGCACGAGCGAGCCGGTCGTTCTGCGGCCCTCAAGCTCGGCGTGAGCCTGAGCCGCCTGCGCGAGGCTGAAGGTTCGCGGTCTTGCCGCGACCACGGCGCCGCCCTTCAGCGCCTCAAACAACCGGTCGCTCTGCGCCCTGATCTTCTCGGGTGTATCGGTGTAATGAACATAGTTCGGCCGGGAGAGTGTCGCGGATCGACTTGCGAGGCGGTCGATCGAATGGGCGCCAACGTCGCCCGAGGCCTGTCCGAAGCTGACGAGATGGCCGCGTGGCGCGAGGCACGCGACCGACTGTTCGAACGTATCCCTCCCGACGGCGTCATAGACGATGTCGACGCCCCGCCCGGACGTGAGGCGACGAACCGCGGTGACGAGATCTTCGTCGCCATAGACAAGTACCGCATCGCAGCCGGCGCTGCGAGCGGGCTGCGTCTTGGCCTCGCTCGAAGTCGTGCCGATCACAGTTGCGCCGAGGGCCTTGGCCCAGCGGCACAGGATCTGGCCGACGCCACCGGCCGCGGCGTGAACGAGAATGGTTGATCCTGGCCGCGCCTGCGCCACGTCGTGCAGAAGGAAGCCGGCTGTCATCCCCTTCAGGAGCAGCCCCGCCGCATCCACTTCGGCTAGGGCTTCGGGCAAGCGCACGAGAAAATCCGCCCGCATGGTTCGCATCGAGGCGTAGGCGCCCGGCGGCGCGCAAGCATACGCGACGCGATCGCCTGGACGGATGTTTGTGATGTTCGCCCCGACGCTCTCGACCACGCCAGCAGCCTCCATGCCAAGGACGCCGCCGGGCGCAACCAGATCGAAGCTGCCCCTGCGGCAATAGACGTCAATGAAATTGACGCCGACCGCCGTTTGGCGAATGCGGGCTTCGCCTGCCCCGGGTTCTTTGATCCGTGCGATCCGCGGCTGTAGGACCTCTGGACCGCCGTATCGCGTCAGCACGATCTCGACGGCTTCGGCGCCGGCGCGTGCTGCAGGAGCCGTCATTGCCTGCCTCAAGTCGACCGTCCGCCCCGAGCGAAGAAATTCACGCATCCCGGCAAAGCCCGCCTCGATGATGTCGTCGCGAACGAAGCGAGTAAGGCGGTCCCGTTCGGCGTCCGGCGGATTGAACGATGCGCGCCAATCCCAGAAGCAGGAGTTTTCGGAAGTGACTGGCCGCAGTCGGACGACTGCGACGTAGTCGCGCAACAGGGCCGGCGCCTCGAGGATGCAATAGCCGAAGGTTCTCTTCAAATCGGACAGAAACAAGAGCTGCTCGCGAATGCGCGAACCATCTTTCAGCCGGAAAGATCGCACCGCGCCGACCTGGTCCGCGGCTTCCTGCGCCTCGATCGCGCTCGCTGCGACGGCCGGATGCCAGAGGGCGTGACTGTTGAAGTCGCGCAGGATCGCCCACAGCTCGTCGATCGGCATCGCGATCACGGTCGAAAGACGCAGATCAACTCTCAACGGGCAAATCGCGCCTTGAGCGCGGCGAGGCCAGCCGCAAAGACACTCTGGCCGATCGACTGAACGAGCCCGTCCTCGCGCTCCGGCGCAGCGTCGAATTCGGCCGTCCATTCCGCAAAGGTGTGGTCGAGATCAGTGACCGGGATCAGCCGAAAGGTCGCAACGTAGTTATCCACGCTCATCGGGCTTTCAAGAATCGAATACTCGAAGGACATCTCGTAGTCCGAAAGCGCAAGCAGTCGTTCACGGATGCGACCGCCGTCCTTGAGGTGGAAATTGCGCACGCAGCCGATCTGATCGGGCGATTTGTTCTGTTCGATGCGGCTGTCCGCCACAAAGGGCGTCCAATTGGGTAATGCGTTGAAGTCACGCACGATCGACCAAACCGCCGTCGCGGGAGCGGGAATTACGGCCGAGGTGTAGACTTTCGCCACGTCCGCGCCGCCTAGCGCCTGTCCTCGTCGCGATCTTTACGAACGTCGGTGGGTCCGGAAAGGTCCTTCTCGTTGGCCCGCTTTTGCGTAAGGCTTTCGATATCTTTGGCGTCGCGCAACACTTCGGTCAATCGCCCGAGGCCCCCGCCCTCGATCCCGATCTCTTTCATCAGGCTGTCGATCATCGGCGCCTGGACGCGGTAGCGTAGTGCGGAATCGATGACCTCGTCGGTGACGTTGCGAGCGCCGCCGTTCCCCCCGGTCGCGCCGTCAATATGCAGGATCTTGATCGCCTCGATCTTCTCCATGGGGCGTACGCTCTCGCGCACGATGCCCTCAATGCGGTCGAGCAGCTTGCCCCGGAAGCGCGATAGGCGCGCGGCCTCGGTCAGCGCGTTCTCCGCCTCATTGAGCTGCATCGCGCCCCTGGCTTCGACATCGTAGCGCGCCGCTGCGGCCTCGGCCTTGATTCTTTCGGCGTCTGCTTCGCCGGATGCGGCGATCCGCGCAGCGTCGGCGAGACTCGTGGCCGCCTTCTTCTCGGCCTCGGCCTTTCGGGTCAGGCGCAGGGCCTCGCGCTCACTCTCGCGCACCGCGGCGATCAAGTCCGTCGCCTTTCGCCGTTCCGCGATCTCACGCTCACGCACGGTGATCGACTGCTCCTCGGCTTCGATCGCCTTGGCCCGCGCGGCTTCTGCCGCAGCGACTGCTGCGGAGCGTTCGGACGTCGCTTTGGCAATCTCAATCGCGCGCTGGATTTCGGTGATCTCGATCGCCTGATCCCGCAGTACCTCAAGCCGACGGACCTCGCCGTCACGCGCCACGCGCGCCTCCGCCAGCCCACGCTCAGTCGCGATGCGAGCGCGCTCGATCTCTTCATTGGAGCTGATCTCCGCCTCCTCGAAGGCCTGGCGCTTGGCGATATTGAGCGAGTCGAGCAGCCGCTCACGCTCAAGTCGGGCCTGATCGAGTGCGCGCTCCTGGCTAATGCGGGCAGTTTCGACGTTCTGCGCGGCCACGATCTCCGCGCGGCGCTTTTCTGCTTCGGCGTGAGCCAGCTCGGCGTTCTTGACTGCGACCGCGATCTGACGGGTGATCTCTGCGACCTCGAGCGCGCGACGGCGCTGCACCTCGAGCTCGCTCTGCTGGCGTTCGCGCTCTATGCGTGCGCTTTCAAGCGTGAGCTCAAGCCGAATCTGCTCGCTATCGGTCTGCTCGCGCGAGCGGATCTCGGCCTCGTCGATGAGGCGCCTACGCGCGATCTCGCGTTGCTCGATCTCCTCCTGGTTTCTAATGCGCACCTCCGAGAGAGTGCGCTCCTGCGCGAGCCTTGCCTTTTCGACCTCCTCCCGCGCGGCGATCTGCGCCTGCTCGCTCTCGCGCTCACGCTCGGCCCGGTCCTTGGCGAGCGCGAGGCGCTGGGCGGTTCGGCGGAGTTCGACGTCGTGCTCCTGTTCGAGACGGGCGTATTCGCTCTCCCGCTCGATCTCGAGCGCCCGGCGCTGGGCATCGAGATTTTGAGTCCGGATCTCGATCTGGGTGCGCTGCTCGATCTCGTTACGCATGCGCCGCCGCGTCTCGATCGACTCGGTGAGCTGTGTGAGGCCCTCTGCATCGAATGCGTTCGAGCTGTCAAAAAATTCGAGGCTCGTTTGGTCGAGATCGACGATCGCGGCGCTTTCGAGTTCAAGGCCGTTCTGAGCGAGGCCCTCGAGAGCGGCGGCCTTGACCCGTTCGGCATAGTCCTGCCGCCGCTCATGCAGGTCCTCCAGCGTCATTTGTGCGGCGGCCGTGCGAAGCGCGGCCGCGAAACGACCCTCGAGCAATTCGCGCGCGCCGTCGGGCTCGAGCGTCCGCCGGCCAAGCGTCTGCGCGGCGCGGCTCACCTCCTCCCGCGTCGAACCGACGCGAACATAGAAGTCGGCGACGACATCGACCCGCATGCGGTTCTTGGTAATCAGGGCCTGCGTCTGACGGCGCGATATCTCGATCCGCATCACATTCATGCCAACTGGCGTGATCTCGTGAAGCACCGGGACTACGAACGCGCCGCCGCTGATTACAACCTTCTCGCCGCCGAAGCCGGTGCGGACGAACGCGGTCTCTTTCGTTGAACGGCGATAGAGCCAGCGCAAGACATAGACGACGATCGCCATGACGATCGCCAGCGCGATCAGCAAGAGAATCAGCGACCCGAGAGTTTCCGCGCCCACGTTCAACGTCTCCCTATTGTCTCGGCTTGCCGAGCGCCGTCGCCGGCCGCGCCATCATGCTCTCCTTTCGCGGCGCGCGCCAATCGACAGGAAGGCGGCCGTGGCAGCCGTGATGAAAGCGTCGTCGTTGATGTTCGCCTTGATGCGTTCGATACGTCGCCGCGGCGTCTGGCGGATCGTCGCTTCAAGCGCCTGGAACAGCGCCGCATCCGCCTCGGGGTCATGAAAGGGTTTGCCCGGCGCGTCGAGGGCGGAGACGCCGCCTTCGGGCAGCAGCATGCGCATCGGCCCTTCGGCCCGGTTCAGACGGTCCCCCATCCATTCGCCGATTGCCCGATTCTCTTCTGGCGTGGTGCGCATCAGCGTCACGTTTGGATTGTGGATGACGAAGCGGCGACCCCGAAACTTGTCCGGGACAGTGTCGCGCGAGCCGAAGTTGACCATGTCCATCGCGCCGACTGAGAGGACGCTAGGCAGGCCGGTCCTGATCGCCGCCCCAAAGCGGTCTGCGTCGCAGGGAAAGACGCCCCCGACAATCATGTCGGCGACTTCGGTCGTCGTCACGTCAATGAAGCCGGCAAGGAGGCCCGAGTCCGCCAAGCTCTCCATCGACCGCCCGCCGGCGCCCGTGGCGTGGAATACGAGACAGTCGAATTCGCCTTCGAGATGGCGCGTGATCCCCTGTACCGCCGGAGTCGTCACGCCGAACATGGTGAGGCCGATAGCCGGCCGCGCAAGCCGCCGTCGCGCCTCGCGCGCTTCCGGCGACGGCGCCGCCGCGATCATGCCGGCGAGCGCATGCGCGGCGTTGCCGAGCACCTGTTCGGTAATCGCGTTTAGGCCCTGAACGTCGGCCACTGAATAGACCATCATGATGTCGGACGCCCCGACATAAGACGCAACCTGCCCAGACGCCACTGTCGAGACCATGACCTTGGGAATGCCGAGCGGGAGGCGCCGCATACCCGCGGTCGCGAGCGACGTGCCGCCCGAGCCGCCCGCGGAGATGATGCCGCCAATCCCGCGCTCGCGCTCGATCCAGCCGGCGAAGGCTTCGGCCATCGCGGCGACCGAAGCGCCGCGATCGTTCGAGAAGACCGCCGCCGAGCCGCCCGGATGCATGGCCGCCACCTGGGCGGGCGTCACGTCGGCGCGCGAAGGCTTGCCGGAAGTCGAGAGATCGACCAACCGCACCGGCACGCCATAGGCGCGGAGGCTGTCGCGGATGAAGCGCAGCTCCGATCCTTTGGTGTCGAGGGTCCCGACAACGAGGGCGGTGCGGCCGATCCGTTCGGCGAGCGGCAGGGGCAGAAGCGGACGCGTCTCGGGCGTCCGCGCTGCGTCAGCTGCGGGGGTCGGACGGCCGGCCGGGCGTAGACCCCAGCGATTCGGCAAGTAGTCCGCCCGATAGACGGAAGCCTCGGCTGCATCGTCGGCACTTTCCGCGCCGCGCGCGACACGGAACATCTGAAATTCGCCGCGCGCGGACGGCGCGACGGGTCCCGGGACGGTGTCGAGAGCCTCATGGCCGCGCCGGCCGACCCCGAGCAGCCGCTGCTGCAAATCGCGGTCAGCCGCAAGCGCGCTCGCATCCATGACGCGATCGACGCGCCCATTGACCATAATCGCGACATGGTCCGAGACGGCGGTCGCGACGCCGATGTTCTGCTCGACGACAAGGACAGCGATTTCCTCCTCATGCGCAAGACGGATCAGAAGGTCGCGAACCTGGGCTACGATCATAGGCGCAAGGCCTTCAGTCGGCTCGTCCATGATGAGGAGACGCGGATTGCCAAGCAACGCGCGGCCGATCGCGAGCATCTGCTGCTCGCCGCCCGACAATTGCGCCCCGCCGTTGCTGCGGCGCTCGGCAAGGCGCGGAAAGTTAGAGTAGACCCGCTCGACGGTCCAGGCGCCTCCGGCGCGGGCGCTGAGGCGCAGAGTGTCCTCGACCGAAAGACTCGGCCACAGGCGCCGCCCCTGCGGGACATAGCCGACGCCGGCGCGCGCGATCACGTGCGGCTCGAGGCCGTTCAGTCGACGACCGTCGAAGCGGATCGAACCCGAGCGCGCCGGCATCAAGCCGACGATCGCGTTGCAGAGCGTCGTCTTGCCCATGCCATTGCGCCCGACGACCGAAAGAACGCCCCGCTCAAGCGTCAGCGACACGCCCTGCAGAGCATGAGATTCGCCGTAGTAGACCTGAAGGTCCTGCACTTGCAGGAGGGGCTTGGCTTTCGATGCGGACGCGCTCAGGAACCTATCCATGCGCCGCTCCGAGATAGATCGCCTGCACGTCGTCGTCGTCCTCGATCTCCCGGGGAGCTCCCTCCTTGAAAACGCGGCCGTTGTGCATGATCGTCACATAAGACGCGACCTGCAGCGCAACGTCGAGGTCGTGCTCGATGATGATGTAGCCGATGTGCGCCGGCAGGGCTTGCAGTATAGCCACGAGATCGCGCCGCTCGGCCGGCGACAAGCCGGCTGCCGGCTCGTCTAGCAGAATGAACCGCGGCGCGCCGGTCAGGGCAAGCGCGATTTCGAGCTGGCGCTGCTGCCCATGGGCCAGGATCGACACCGGTTTCTCGAGAAGGTCGTCGAGGTGGACGGAATGGGCGATCGTGCGCGCCTGCGCCATGGTCGCATCTGTGGCGGTCGGGCGCGCCAGAGACATGCGGCTGCGCGACACCCCGCAGCAGGCGACGAAGATGCTGTCGATGACGGTCAGGCCCGCGAACAACTGGCTGATCTGATAGGTCCGGCGCAGGCCGCGCCGGATCCGCTCGTGCACTGGGAACGTCGTCACATCCTCCCCGAAGAAGCGGATCCGCCCGGCGGTCGGCGGGAAGTCGCCGGTCACGGCGTTGAACAACGTCGTCTTGCCCGCTCCGTTCGAACCGAGCACCGCCCGGTGCTCGCCGGCGCCAACCCTGAGGGTGACGTCGACGAGGGCGACCAGCGCGCCGAATTGCCGACCCACGCCCTCGAGCTCGAGCGCAAAGGCCGAGTTCGAAGAGAGGCGGTCGGCGACGCCGCGGTCGACCATGGCGGCGCTTCCCTCAGGCGGCGGCTCCGGACGTCACTTGCAGTCCGGGTTGTCGCGGTTGGCGACGCCAAGCTTGAGGAAATCCGCCTCGGGGATGCCGAGGGTCTGGTTCACCGCCGGGACGACCCGGACAACCTTGTTGTACAGATGCCCGTCGTCGGCTTTGGCGACCTCGGTCAGATAGTTGTCCGCGATCGCCTGCCGGTTCTTGTCGAGCTTGACCTTGCCGGTTGGCGTATCGAGCTCGAGATGGGCGAGCGCGTCGCGGAACTTGGCTTGGTTGTCGGAAAGGTCGCCGTTGACCTTGTCGAGCGCAGCCAGCATCGCCTTGGTCTCAATGTAGTAGCCCTGCGCGAACAACGACGGGGACGGGAAGCCGTCCTTGTAGGCGTCCTTGTAGTCGGCGACGAACTTCTTCCAAGCGTCGCCCTCGGCATTGTCGGCGATCGGACCGGCGGCCGGCGTCCCAATCACGTAGTCGCGTTGCTTGCCCTTCGTGCCGAGAACAGTCTGGTCGACAGTGATCGAGCCGCCGATCAGCGGCGCCGTGCCGCCCGCCTGCTGGTATTGGGTGAGGAAATTGACGCCGTCGGCGCCGCCGAGGGCGACATAGATGGCGTCGACCTTGTCGGGAATCGCGGCGATGATCGAAGAGAAGTCCTTGTTGCCGATCGGCACCCAGAACTTCTTCGGCACGTGACCGCCGGCCTTGCAGAAGCCGGCCATGAAACCGAACACCTGCGTATAGGGGAAGGAATAGTCCTCCGCGACGGTGACGACCGTGTGGTAGTGTTTATCGTTATAGGCATACTCGCCGAGGCCGGCCATCCACTGCGCGCCGTCGGTGGTGAAGCGGAAGAAATTCGGCGCGGGATCGCGAAGCGTCGTATCCTGCGCCGCTGACGTGCCGTTGATGAAAGTGATGTTGGGCTGCGTCTTGGCGTAGTCCTTGACCGCGAGTCCCTCGTCGCCGGAGAGCGGGCCGATGAGGATCTTCACTCCGTCCTGTTCGACCAGCTTGCGCGCCGCCTTGACGGCGCTGTCGGGCGAGGCGTCGGACGAGCCTTTGATGACTTCGATCTTCTTGCCGCCGGCCATGTAGTTGGCCTCTTTGAACGCGAGATCGGCCCCGCGCATGCTGTCCTGTCCGAGAACCGTGAACGCTCCCTCGAGCGTGGCCAACAGACCTACCTTGATCGTGTCCTCGGCCAGCGCCGCTTGCGGGACAGCCGCAGCGCCGATGAGCAGGCCGAGGGCAATCATGCTTCTATACGCTTTCATTCCTTCCTCCCGAGTTGAGGCCCTTGATGGACCCCGGTTGAAAATACGCTGCGTCGGTCAGGCCTCACGCAACGGCCTTGGCGTCAGCGTCGGCGCGACGCGACGCCACAGGCCGAGGATTCCGTCGGGCGAAACGAAGACGATGATGAGAAAGATGGCGCCGATCAGGGTATTGAACCGGTCAGCGCCGACGAGATCGATGGCGAAGGTCTTCAGCAGGACATAGAGCGCGGCGCCGAGAAACGGCCCGATCGGGTGGCGGATGCCGCCGATGACCGCGATGACCAGGATGCCGACGGCCTCGCTGACGCTGACGGCGCCCGGCGAAATGCGGCCGTTGAACCAGACGTAGAGCACGCCGGCGACGCCGGCGATGAGGCCCGCCAGGAAGAAGGCGGCGATCCGGAGGGCTGTAACATTGTGCCCTACCGCGCGGGCGCGGCGGGCGTTGTCCCGGCTCGCCATCAGAGCGAGGCCGAAGGTCGAGCGCGCCGCATAGACGACGGCGCAATAGCAAAGCGCGGCGACGGCGAGGCAAAGGTAATAGAATGGCACCGCGCTTCGCCAGGCGACTCCGAACGCATCCGGCGGCGCGACGCCGCGAAAGCCCGAATGTCCATTGAACAGCGAATAGTTCTGCTGCGCCAGATAGAAAAACGCGGATCCCGTCGCCAGTGTAATCATGATTGTATAGATGCCGGCGGTCCGCACCGCGATCGCGCCGATGAGCGCCGACACCAGCCCGCCGATCAGGATCGCCAGCGGCGCGTAGATCCACCATGGCCAGTTCAGGCCGAGAACGCCCGCGCTGTTCGAGCCCAAGATCGCCACGGAGTAGCCAGCGACGCCGGCCACCGTCAGCTGCGCCATCGATACCATGCCGCCATAGCCGGCGAGCACCATAAGCGACAGGGCGACCATGCCAAGGATCAGCGTCTGCGCGCCGATCTGGAATGTGACGAACGGGGTGGCGATGAGCGGGAACAGGATGAGCGCGACGCCAAGCGCAAGGGTTGCCGGCGTGAGTTCGGTGGCAACGACGTCGCCAGCGCCGGGAGGCCGCACGGGGTCGGCAAGCCGCAGGCGCGGGTTGCCCATGATCCCCTGCGGTCTGAGCGCGAGCGTCACCACCATGATGACGAACGTCAGCACGACCCCGTAGGTCGGCAGATAGACGAGGCCGAGCTGTTCGGCGAGCCCGACCAGCAGCGCGCCGATTGCCGCGCCGACAATGGAGCCCATGCCGCCAACGATGACCACCACCAGCGACGCCATCAGGTAGCGCACGTCCTCGCCCGGCGCGACCGAGAGCGCCGATCCGCCGATCACGCCCGAAAGGCCCGCCAGGAAGCCGCCGAGCGCAAACACGCCAACGAACAGGAGGCGCACATTCACACCCACTGTCGAGAGCATCGCGCGGTCATCGACGCCGGCGCGGATCATCGTGCCGAATTTGGTGCGATTGAGCGCCAGCCAAAGGCCCACGCCGATGACCAACGAGACGCCGAGAACGACCAGTCGATAGAGCGGGTAGCGCAGCGTAACGATCTGTCCGTTGGATTTGATCGCGGTCACGATCGGCGTCGCCACAGCCCCGTCGAGCCAAGGAGGTATCGAGAACTGGTAGGTCTTGCCGCCCCAGACGGCCAGCATCAGGTCAGCGGCCACGATCGAAATGCCGATGGTGACGAGCGTCTGCCGCAGTTCGTCGCCGGCGAGCCTTTGAAAGACGAAGACCTGCAGCAGCGCGCCGACGATTCCAATCGTCAACGCGCCGACAATCACGCCCAGGAACCAATTGTCAGTCCAGGCGGCGACGTCGTAGCCAATATAGGCGCCGAGCAGATAGAGCGAGCCATGCGCCAGATTGACGTTGCGCATCAACCCGAAGACGAGCGTGAAGCCGCTCGCGACGAGAAAGTAGAGGCCGGCGAGCGTCACCCCGTTGAGCACGGCGCTGACGAAGGCTTTCTTTCCGTCGAGCAGCCCGACAAGCCAGTCCGGCCAGACCCCCAGCACCATCCAGAGGAAGGCGGCGGCGGCGAGCAGCGCCAAGCCATTCCAGAGCTGGCGCGCTGTCGGCGCGGCCGGACTTGCAATCGATAGACTCATGCAGTGAGCCGCCGGCGTTGTTCGCTCATCCTCGGCGCCTTATGGAACTCGCCGTCCTTCATGATGGCGAGGAGCCGCGTCTTGTCCTGTAGGATACGGACGTTGGCGACGGGGTCGCCGTCGACGAGCAGCATGTCGGCGAGATAGCCCTGCCTGATGAGACCGAGCTCCTGACTCTGCCCCATGATCTCGCCGCCGAGGCGCGTCGCGGCGATGATCGCCTCCATCGGCGAGAAGCCGAGCAGGTCGACGAAATACTCGAGGTCCTTGGCGTTGGTGCCCTGGGGCGTCCAAGCGAAACCGTAGTCGCCGCCGATCAAAACGCGAATGCCGCGCCGATGCATCTTGCGGCAGGTCTCGACGGCGTGCTCGAGCTCCCGCTCGTATCGGATGGCGATCGGCGAGCCAGGCTTGATCCCGTATTCGCCGGCGTTGCGCGCCGTGTTGATGAGCCAGGCGAGCCCGGGCGCGACGAAGTGCTTGTCCTTCGCCGCCTCGAGCATGTCGAGCGCCTCCTCGTCGGCGAAAGAGGCATGATAGATGATGCCGATGCCGTGTCGCACGCATTGCTTGATCGAGCCGGACGAGCGGGCATGCGCGGAGAGAGACTTGTTGCGGGTGCGCGCCTCGCGCACCGCCATCGCCACCTCGTCCTCCGCCATAGGGGTCTCTTCCGCCGCCATGCCGGTGATCTCTTCGCCGGAGAGGTTGAGCTTGATGGTGTCGACGCCGTACTTGATCAGCGTGCGCACCGTCCGCCGGATCTCCTCGGGGCCGGAAACGACGATGCCGAGGTTGAGGCCCTCGTGGGGGATATGAGAGGGGGCGGAATCGCCAAGACCGCCGACGGTGGTGATCTCCGGGCCCGCGGCCAGGTAACGCGGCCCCGGTATCATGCCTTTATTGATCGCGTCGCGCACGACGACATCGAGCCGGGGCTTCGCCGCCGCTGCGCCACGCCCCATCGTGAAGCCCGCGTCGAGCACGAGCTTCGCCATCTGCGCCGTCACAAGCGTGTGCTCCTCGGGCGGCATCAGCTGGATCGGATCGATGCCGGGCGCATTGTTCCAGGAGAGGTGGAGGTGCGCGTCGCAGAGGCCCGGCATCAGTGTCGCGCCCATCCCGTCGATTACGGTCTGCCCGCCGCCTCCCGCCCCGGCCGAAAGGCGCGATGAGCCCTTCGTCACCTGCCGGATTCGATTGCCCTGGACGACGACCTCACCGGTGTAGGGATAGTCTCCGGAGCCGTCGAGAATGCGAACGTTGGTGAAGACCACGCCGTTCGATCCACCGATACGATCCTCCGCCATTACGGCGCCTCCGTTGGTTTTCCGGGCCTACGGTATCAGGCCGCGCTTGCCCGGATGCTGTCGGACGCAAGACGCGCGCATTGCCTGGGCTGCTCGATCGGGGTCCAATGGCCGCAGCGCGCCAGAATCTTGACCTTAGCGCCCCTGATCTTGTCCGCAAGCCCTTGCGCTGCGCCGGGCGGCGCGACCGGGTCGTCCTCGCCGGTCGCAAGCACGGTCGGGCAGCGGACGAGCCGAAGATCCGCGCCCTTCGCCGCGGCGAGCGCCTCGCAGGACTGGGCGAAACCCTCCGGATCCTGGCGCAGGTGGCTCTCGCGTACGTAAGCGACGGCGAGCGGATTCGCGGCCTTGGTCGAAGAGGAGAGCCCCGCCGCCGCGATTGCGTCGGCGACCGCGATCATTCCGTCCCGGCGGACGATCCGCGCGCGGTCACTGAGACGTTCTCGCGCCGCTTCCGCCGGCTCGCCGATCGGCCCGAACAAGGTCAGGCTCAAGACCAATTCGGGCGCCGTAGCCGCCACGTGCTGAGCAATCAGCGTTCCCAGCGAGTGGCCGACAAGATGCGCGGGCGCGCCCGCGACAGTCTTGACGATGTCCCGCACGGCCTCGACGAGCGAGTCCGTCGTGATCTGCGCATCAGGCAGTGGCGATCGTCCTGCGCCCGGCAGATCGGGGCGGATGCAGCGGAAGCCGAGAAGCGAGTCGAGCAGAGGTTGAAACGAGCTCGACGTTGCGCCTAGTCCATGCAAGAACACTATCGGCGGCCCCTCGCCGTCGATCTCGAGCTGGATTCGTCCAAGTGCTGCGCCGCTCATTGGCGCGCTTCGCGGAATTCGTTCTCCAGCACGCCGATGCCGGAAATCTCGATCCGCACGACGTCGCCCGGAACAACATACTTCGGCGGCTTGAAGCCGATCCCGACGCCTGCCGGCGCAAGAACCCCGAGCAGCGCTTCCGCCACGGGGACGTCGAACGGCGCAACAGACTGGCGCCGCTCGTCGACGAGACCGACGCGCCGTTCGCCGCCGACGCGGAAGGTCGCGATCTTCATGAGCGAAGCTTCATGAGGCAGCGAGGGTTCCGCCAGTCAAAACACGGGCCCAAGGAGCGCGACAAAGCTCTCGTCATCCACGATTCCTGCCGTTTTTGTTTTGCGCTTGAAGTGATCCATTCCTATCAAATGGTCCACACGCGTACCGTAGCATTCGGGATTTGGCCTGACAAGACAGCCTTTGAGCGGACGAAAGCAGGCGCTTTCGGGGCTAATAGGAGTCCAGCGATTTGACCATCTTCGCGGTTTCGCCGCGACTGCCGACCGAGTTGGCCTGGCTGCTCGACATGGTCCGGACCGCGTGCTAGTTGGTTCAGTATTGGTTCATCTGGAGGCGTTCCCATGTCTAGGGCGCTAGCGCCGCAAGTCGCCCAATCGCTTCGAACACGGATCGATTCCGGAGAGTGGAACGAATCGCGACGATTGCCGAATGAGCGGAACCTCGCGGCCGAATACAAGGTCGCGCGCAACACGATGCGAAGCGCCATCAAGACGATTGCTTCGGAAGGCTTGGTGTCCCGAAAGGTCGGGCGCGGCACGTTCTTGCGCCACAGCACTCGAATTGAGCTGACCGGTCTGCTTCAGGAACTGACCGGGGTCAGTCCGATCGACATGATGGCGGTGCGCCAGATTCTCGAACCGAGGGCCGCCGCCATGGCGGCTATAAACGCTAGCGCGAGCGATCTGCGCGACGTTGCTGGGTCCCATGCGGCGTCGCTAGAGGCGTTCGACATCGAGGCGTTCGAACATTGCGACGCCGAATTGCATCAAGGGATTTTCGCCGCGACGCGCAACGAGCTCCTAACGCGTCTGCACGCGATTCTGAGGCTCATTCGCAACCAGGAGCTTTGGCGCGACATCAAACGCCGTTCCTTCAGCCCGCAGAGGCGCCTCGTCTATTGCCGCGAGCACAAGGCGATCGTCGACGCCCTCTTGCGGCGCGACGCCGCGGCGGCTGCAAGCGCAATGCGCGCTCACCTTGAAACCGTGAGCAGCAACCTCTTTGTTGGCAACAGCTCGTTGTGATTGAACCCGGTCTCCCTGGCGGGAACCAGTGAACGAGCCTGGCGTCCCGGGATGGCCGGTTTTATCCAACCGTACCTGTGGCTATGGCCGGTCCCCTCCAGGGCGGATCTTTTTCGCGGGCGAGGCGACGATCCTCGCGAGTTCTCGACCGCCCATGGCGCGCACGGCAGCGGTCTTCGCGCCGCGGAGAAGGCGATTGCGACCCTTGCGGCGCACTGCGCCTTCTAATCTCGAGGGGCCTCACGCCACTCCTTCACCTGTCGGGGCTTCGATGCGATGACCCAGCATGCGCTTAGGACAAGCTTAGACTTCGCCTCGGATTGCGGAATCTTTCCGAGGCATGTCCCGCATGGCCGCAGGTCGGTGACGATTCTCGAGGCCGACACTTCGCGCGCGCGGAGTGGCGCCGTGGCGGTGCCCTGCCTTCATCCGCTTCTGTTCTGCGCGTCCCAATAACGCTCGAGATTGGCGATCAGAGCCGGGCTGAAGTGACAGTAGGCCTGCTCGCGCGCGTAGACGGCCATGTAGCGCCGGAAGAGGTCGAGCGGCTCGGCGCCGACGCGGAAGGCGCGGCGATTGGCGATCGCGCCCACTGCGCCTGACGTCGTCAGGCCGGCGACGACCCGGCCGATCGACGCATCCATTGCGGCTACGGGCGCGATTTCGTCGCAGATCAGCCGTCCTTCGGGACTGTCGCAGGCGAGCCGGCGCTCATATTGGACGAGTTGCCGGGCGAGCCGATCGCCGACGAAGCGCGGCAGGCGCAGATTCGAAGCGCCGGGAATGATGCCTTCTTTGCGCGCCGGCAACGTCAAATAGGCGTCGGCCGCCGCAACAATGTAGTCCATGACGAGCAGCGCCTGGCAGTGACCGCCGATTGCGAAATTGTCGACTGCGGCGATCCAGGGTTTCTCAATGCCCTGCCCGTGGACGTCGTCCGGCAATGCATCGGGGCGTGCGACGCCGCGGAATATCTTGTGCACATAGCCGAGGTCGCGCTGCAGGTACCAGACGAAGCCTATCTTGCCGCGATAGAGGTGGGTCAGGTTTATGCCGGCGCCGAAAATGCGCTGACCGCGATACTTGGGATGATCGACCTCGCCGCCGCGGATGACGACGATTTTTGTCGCCGGATCAAGGATCGCGATGTCGGCTGCGATCTCCATCTTGTCCAGCGTCGTCCCATCCTCGGCGTTCAAGTAGCGCGGATTGGCGGCGGTGAGATAGGCCGCGACGCCGCGGCGCTCGACCCGCGCCGCCCCGAGATCGATTGCGCCCTCGACGATGAATCTTTGAAGATGCTCGTCAGAATCGGGCCTCGGCAGCAGCATGGCGTGACAGAGATGCAGTCCGCTCCGTTCGCATCCGAGAATGTGAGAGAACAGGAGGCCCTGATCGATCTCCAGCCCGTCCTTGTCACGCTGAAGCGCGCCGCTCTCCCTCTCGATTTCGGCCCGCGTAGGCGTCAGCCCGGGAAATGCGTCGGCCGCTGCAAAGACGAGGTCTTCGACGCGAATGAAGCGCGAGAAGTCATTCGTGAGCGCAGCGTAGACCTTTTCCGCGTGCGCGCCGAGAAAGCTCGCGCGCGACGCGCGCGAGCGTTCGTGGATCGCCTCTGCAGCCTTTGCCTCGGCAGGCTTGCGCGCCGATTTCCTCGGAACGCCTTCGACAAGCGCGCGGGCGAGCGCCCAGAAGATCGCGTAACGACGCCGGTCTTCGCCGAACTCTCCGGGCGCTTTCGGCTCGGCCGCGATCCAATCGTCGATTGCCGGCGCCGGCAGGCCGCCATCGCACAAGGTTGCGCGAAGCGCTTCACCACTCAAGGGCGCTGCGCCGATTGCCGTCACGTCTTGGCTCTGAAATCGATGACGCGCCTGGCCTTGCCTTGCGAACGCTCGATCGTTCCTGGCGGCACGATTCGCGCTTTGGCCGTCACGCCGACATAGGACTTGATGAGATGTTCGGCGTTGTGTCCCGCCTCGTCGATTTCAGCGCCGCTCAACTTGCCGGCAAAGGCGGCGCGAAGCTCAACCACGACGTCGAGCTCGTCTAGCCGCTCGGGCCGGCGAAGCTCGAGTACATAGTGGGGCGACAATCGCACGTCCCTGGCGAGGACCGCCTCGATCTGAGACGGAAACACATTGACGCCGCGAATGATCAGCATGTCATCGCTGCGGCCTCTTACCCGCTCGATCCGTCGCATCGAACGCGCCGTTCCGGGCAGCAGGGCGGTAAGATCGCGGGTGCGGTAGCGGATGGCCGGCATTCCTTCCTTTGTCAGAGTGGTGACGACCAGTTCGCCGGCCTCGCCTTCGGCGAGCGGGGCGCCCGACTGCGGATCGATGATCTCGGGATAGAAGTGGTCCTCCCAGAGCGTCGGACCGTCCTTCGACTCGATGCACTCCTGGGCGACGCCGGGTCCGATCACTTCCGAGAGTCCGTAAAGGTCGAGCGCGTCGATTCTCATCTGCCGCTCGATTTCAGTCCGCATTCCCTCGGACCACGGCTCGGCGCCGAATATGCCGACGCGCAGACTGCTGTTGGCGGCGTCAAGCCCTTGGCGGCCGAATTCGTCAACGATCGCCAGCATGTAGGAAGGCGTCGCCATCACGATGTCCGGCTTGAAGTCATTGATAAGCTGCACCTGCCGCTCGGTGAAGCCGCCGCCGACCGGTATGACGGCCGCACCCAGGAACTCGCCGCCATAATGCGCGCCGAGGCCGCCGGTAAACAATCCATAACCGTAGGCGACATGAATCTTGTCCCTCGAGGTTCCGCCGGCTGCGCGGATCGAACGCGCCATCAGCCCGGCCCAGGTCTCGATGTCCTTTTTCGTGTAGCCGACAACGGTGGGCTTGCCCGTCGTGCCGCTCGAAGCATGGATTCGAACGATCTCCTGCATCGGCGCGGCGAACATGCCGAACGGATAATTTGCGCGCAGGTCGTCTTTGGTCGTGAACGGGAATTTGACGATGTCCTCGAGCCGCCGCAAATCGTCCGGATGAACTCCGGCGGCGTCGAACTTCCGCTTATAGGGCGGGACGCGCTCATAGGCGCGGCTGAGCGCATCCTTCAGGCGCACGAGTTGAAGGGCGCGGATCTCATCGATGCTGGCCTTTTCGATCGGCTCGATATGATCGGCCGCCCCCATGGAGCTCCTCCTCAGGCGGCGCGGACCGCCGGGGGCGGGGCTCGCCAGCCCTACACCCGGGCTTGTCGGTCCAGATGACTGGTTTTGGCATGACGTTAGCAGC
The DNA here is from genome assembly GCA_019237205.1 of Hyphomicrobiales bacterium. Taxonomy (GTDB): domain Bacteria; phylum Pseudomonadota; class Alphaproteobacteria; order Rhizobiales; family Beijerinckiaceae; genus Roseiarcus. Next base: position 16,012 of record JAFAHO010000164.1, on the reverse strand, counting down.
GCGCGCCCCGCCGTGGAAGGGTCCAAACAACGCCTGTCTTTGTCACTCATTCTGCTGATGCAATGTTAGCCGGCCGCCAGCTATTTCGTGTACTTCTCCCCGACAGCCTCTACGCCGCTTGTCCGGCCGAGCCAATCAGGATCGATTCTCGGCAAGGGAATCGCGTCCAGAAGGGCGCGCGTATACCCATCCCTCGGCGCCGCAAAGACATGGTCGCAGAACCCTTCCTCAACAATCCGCCCGCTCCGCAGGACATAGACGCGGTCGCACACCGCACGGATGACAGAGAGGTCGTGGCTAATGAAGGCCATGGAAAGGCCGAGGCCGCGCGAGAGCTCTTTCAGCAGGTTCAAGACCTGGGCTTGCGTGGAGACGTCGAGCCCGGAGACGATCTCGTCCGCGAGCACGAAATCGGGCGCGAGCAACGCGACGCGTGCGATGCCCACACGTTGCCGCTGCCCGCCGGAAAGCTCGTGCGGGTAGCGCTCGAGGCAAGCGGATGGAAGGTTGAACCGGGCGAAGATCTTCCGCGCCCGCTCCTCGGCGTCGGCTTCGCTGGCCGCGACGCGGTGGAACCGCATTGGCTCCAGAACAATGCGTCGGATCGTATGGCGTGGATTGAGAGAAGCCATCGGATCCTGGAAGATGAGTTGCATGCGGCGCCGGATTGGGCGCATCGCAGCCTCGGGCAACCTTGTGATATCCACACCGTCGAACTGAATCGTCCCCGACGCGACGTCGATCAAGCGCAACAGCGCTCGCCCTAAGGTCGTCTTGCCGGAACCGCTTTCGCCGACGATACCGACGGTCTCACCGCGGCCAATGCGGATCGTGACGCGGTGCAGCACCTTCACGCGGGACTTCGCGAGGCCGAACAGACTCGTGCCGGCGCCGAAAGCGACTTCGACGTCTCGCGCGATCAAAAGGTCGTCGCTCATGGCGTCGCGCCGCTCTGGCCGAGTTCCGCGTACAAATCGGCGATCACGCTTTCAGGAATCGGGCGCAGGCCGGCGTCCGGCCGATCATAACGCGGGCAAGCTTCCAAGAGTGCGCGCGTATACGGATGCGCGGGCCTGTCCAGCAGCCGGGAGGCGGAGCCGGCCTCGATTACCCGTCCGGCAAACAGCAGCGTGACATGGTCGCAGATCTGCGCGACGACTCCGAGATCATGCGTGACGAAGACCACCGAAGTGCCATGGGCGCTTTGCATATTACGGATCAGCCGCAGGATTTGCTTCTGCACCGTCACGTCGAGCGCGGTGGTAGGTTCGTCCGCCACAATCAATCGTGGTTCGAGCGCGAAGGCGGCGGCGATCAGCACGCGCTGTCGCATGCCGCCGGAGAGCTCATGCGGAAAGCTGCGCAGCACGCGGTCGGGGTCGCGAATATGGACTTCGTCCAGCAGTCTGAGCGCGAGCGCGCGCGCCGCCGTCGCGTCGAGACCGCGCCAGAGCCGCGGGCCGTCCGTCAATTGCGCTTCGATCCGGCGCGCGGGATTGAGCGCGGTCATCGGGTCTTGCGGGATCAGCGCGATGCACTCGCCGATCAGCCGGCGCAGCGGGCCAATCTCGATTTTCAGGAGATCCGCGCCCTCGAACTTCACCTCGCCGCCTGTCACGCGGATGGTGCGCGGCAGAATGCCGAGAATCGCCTTCGCGATGGTCGACTTGCCGGCGCCGCTCTCCCCGACAAGACCGCACGTTTCGCCGCGGGCGACTTCCAGCGAGACATTGCGCAGAATCGGTGCGCGATCGCGGTCAGAGATCGCGCTCAAGTTCGAGAGGGCAAGAACCGGCGGGCTCATCGGCGCATGACCGGATCAAGCGAACGGCGCAGGCCCTCGCCGAGCAGGTTGAATGCGAGCACGGTGAGAAACAGCGCAACGAGCGGCGCAGCGAGCACCCACCAGCCCTGATGCAGAATCTGCCGCCCCTGAGCGATCATGCCGCCCCAGGTCGGCACGTCGGAAGACACGGAGAGCCCGACGAATGAGAGGATCGCCTCGACGATCACGGCGATGCCCATCTCCAGACTGATCAGCGCGATTAGAACCGGCATCACGTTAGGCAGAATCTCGCGGACCAGAATCCGCATAGGCGAGAAACCGATCGCGCGCGCGGCCGTGACATAGTCGGTCTTCGCCTGACCCATCGTCTCCGCGCGTATGACGCGACAGAACCGCGTCCAATCAATGATCGCGATAGCCCCGATGACCGATCCAACGCCTGGGCCTACCACCGCGACGAGCAGGATCGACAAGAGCACCGGCGGGAACGCCATCCAGATTTCGACAAGACGCGAGATCGTGGCGTCCACCCAGCCGCGATACCAACCTGCGAGCAGGCCCAGCGTGGCCCCCAGAGCCGCCGCGAGGGTTGCAGCGACGAAGGCGACCGTAAGCGCCACCCGCGAACCCCAGATCAGACGCGAGAGGACGTCACGGCCGAGATCGTCGGTGCCGAGGAGGTAACCGGGCTCCGCTCCGGCAAAGCCGGGCGGCGGCGTCACCCCCAGGATCAGGTCCTGTTCAAGCGGATCCTTTGGCGCGAAGTCAGGCGCGCCGAGGGCGAGTATGAGGAGGAACAGGATGAAGCCGCCGCCGGCAGCGACCTTGGGGTCACGGATGCAGGCGCGCAGGCTCTCGCTGATCCAGTGCGGAGCAACCTCGCTCATCGGCCAGCCGCCCCGAGCGTCATCCATTGCGCAGTCTCGGGTTGGTCGCCACGACAAGAAGATCGACAATCATGTTCACAACAACGAACAAAGCGCCGAACACCAGCGTCAGTCCCTGGATCAGCGGCAGGTCACGATTGATCACCGCATCGACCGCCATGTTTCCGATGCCAGGATAGGCAAAGATGCGCTCGACGATGACCGTGCCGCCGATCAGGAAGGTGAACTGCACGCCGGTCAGAGCAAGGGTCGGCGCGACCGCGTTCCGGAGGGCCTCCTGCAGCACGAGCCGCAATCGTGACAGGCCCTTCAGCCGCGCGAGCAGGACGTAATCCTGCACCATCGCCTCTCGCAAGGATTCCTTGAGGACGCGGGTGATGATCGAGGCGAGCGGCAGGCCGAGCGCAAGCATTGGCATCACCATATGCCGCAACACATCGGCGGCGGCGGCAAAGCGCAACGTGGCGAGGCTCTCGAGCAGATAGAATGGCGTGACAAAGCGCTCGTCGAGGCCAGGATCGATTCGGCCTGACAGGGGCAGCACGGGAAGGAACACGCCGAACAGAAGCACCAGCGCGAACGCCCAGATAAAATCCGGCACCGCGAGAAACAGGCCGTTGACCGTGTCGATTAGCGGCGCGGCGGTCCAATCGCTCACCAGCGTTCCAAAAACCGCGACCGCCCCCCCGAGCAGCGCAGCAAAAACTAATGAGGCGAAGGCGAGTTCAAGAGTCGCAGGCAATCGTTCAGCCATGATCCCGAGCACATTGCGATGAAGGGAAATGGACGTGCCGAAATCGCCGTGCAGTATGTCCTTCAGCCAGACGAAAAACTGCGCGGGCAGGCTCGTATCGAGTCCGTAATGCGCGCGTAGCGCCGCGATGTCGGCGGGCGTCGCGCCGGGCGAGATCATCATCGCGATGGGGTCGCCGGGCACGACCCGCAGCAGCACAAAGACGATGATCGCCACGCCCAGCAAGGTGACCGCGGCCATGATCAGGCGCTGGGCGGCGACCGCGGTCATAGAACCGCGTTCGACGCGGGGACAAAAGAGGACGCGGACGAACGATGTTTGTCGGCGCCCTCTCTCGACTCAGGCCTTGGCCACCAGGGTCGGCTGCAGCGCGCCCGTCGCATTGGGGGTCACCTTTAGCGATGCCTTGTAGACGATGGGCTGCGAGTATTGCACGAGCGGGATCACATAGCCTTTTTCGGCGATATATTTGTCGACGGCCTTCCAGCCCGCGATACGCTTTGCTTCGTCCTTCTCGCCCCACAACGGGCCGATCATGTCGTCGAGATCTTTCGACTTCCAGGCCGAATGCGGCGAAGGCGAGAACATCGCAAAACCCGTCGAGGTGGATGGGTCGCCGATCGCATTACCCCAATTGTAGAAGGCCATCGGATCGAGCTTGTGGCCGGCGCGCAGCTCGTAGTGCTTGGCGATCTCGTAAACCTCGATCTCGGCGTCGATGCCGACCTTGCGCCACATCCCGACAATCGCCTGGATCATTTCGTAATCTTTCGGCTTGAAGCCGCGCGTCGTCTGGATCTTGAACCTGACCGGCTTTTCCGGCGAGTAGCCGCTCTTGGCGAGGAGCGCCTTCGCCAGTTCTGGGTCATAAGGGACCTTGATCGAGGGATCGAACGCCTCGTAGCCCGGCGCTTCCAAGGTAGCGATAGGCGTCGCGTAGCCACGCAGCAGTTTCTTGGCGATGAGGTCCTTGTCGATTGCCTGGATCGCCGCGTGGCGCACGTTCTCGTCGAGCATTTCTTTTTCGACATTGGTGATGAAGATCATGCCGATGTCCGACACCGGCTCGCATACGCCCGCCAGGCCGGGCTTCACTCTAAGGCGATCGTACTCCTCATATGGGATCTCGAGCGTCACGTCGGCGGAGCCGCTTTCGATTTCGGCCACACGGCTGGTTCCGTCAGGAACGAACTTGAATATCACTGTGTCGAACGCGCCCTTGGGACCCCAATACTTCTCGTTTCGTTTCAGACGGAGGAACGCATTGCCCTGATACTCGTCCACCATGTAGGGGCCGGCGCCGACAGGCTTTTTCTCGAACCCTTCCGCGCCCACCTTCTCATAATAGGCCTTCGGCAAAATGTAGCCGGTCAGGAACGCCATCCACTTGAAGAGTGTGGGGTCGAACTGCTTTACGTCGGCGGTGACGCGATTGCCGTCGATCTGATAGTTGCCGAGACCGCCCCAGACGAATTGAATCGGATTGCCGGTCTTCGGGTCGCCCGCGCGCTCGAGCGACCAAACGACGTCAGCAGGCGTAAGCGGCGAACCGTCGTGCCAGACGACGCCTTCGCGCACGTCCATCCAGGCCTTGGTCTTGTCGTCGTTCCAGCCCCATTTGGTCAGCAACCCGGGCGCAAAGGAGAGATCCGGGTTCTGGCCTACATACTGATCGTAGATCGCGCGATAGATCGCTTGAATGGTTGGATTGACGGCCGAAGGTCCAACGGTCGGATCGAACGACGGAAGATTGACGTTGTAAGCGATCGTCAACGTGTCGCTCGCTTGCGCCGAAGCAATGGCGCCGCCGAGCAAAAGTTCGGATAGGAACGTCGCGCCGCCCAAGGCGAGGGTTTGCCGTCGATTCAGATTAACCATGCTTTCCTCCTACTTTTCCGTCTTCAAGCGCCATCGTGGCCGGCGACGCCGAGACGAGGCGGCAAAGGGCGAATTCCTCCTCGAGCGGGCTTCCTCTGATCACAGGTTCGCCCTGCCGCCTCGTCGCGCGTCCCGCGGATGACCCCGCGCGTTATTACATGCATGTTCATATATAATTCCTACAGCGCACCGTGTGTCAAGTAGCTGACGTCGCAGAAAGGAGCCCGCGATTCTTGGGCGCTCGGCGACAGTATTTGAAGATCCGCCATTCGCGCATTGACAACGAACCGACGATAAAAATATGCTCTTGCACATGAATGGAGCGCGCCGCTTCCCTGGCGGCGCGAACGGAGGCCCAAGTGGCGGAACGCTCGTTCGCACGCGAGGTCGAGGACCTGAAGCTCGGCGCAGGGGAGATGTTCCGCGGCGAGGGCATTCTCGCGATAACCAAGGCGCTGCTGCAATCGGGCGTCTCATACGTGGGGGGCTATCAGGGCTCGCCGATCTCGCATCTTATGGACGTTCTCGCCGACGCCAAAGATGTGCTCGACGAACTCGGCGTGCATTTCGAAACATCCGCTTCGGAGGCAACTGCCGCGGCGACGCTTTCGGCGTCGGTGCTGTATCCGCTCCGCGGCGCGGTAACATGGAAATCGACTGCTGGAACCAATGTCGCCGCGGACGCGCTCTCCAATCTTTCGTCTGGCGGCGTCACGGGCGGAGCGCTCATCATCATCGGCGAAGACTACGGCGAAGGTTCCTCCATCATGCAGGAGCGTAGTCACGCCTATGCCCTGAAATCGCAAATTTGGTTGCTCGATCCGCGACCGAACCTGCCGACGCTGGTGCGCATGGTTGAGGAGGGCTTTGCCCTCTCGGAGGCGTCGAACACGCCGGTGATGCTCGAAGTGCGCATCCGCACTTGCCATGTCCACGGGCAGTTCGTCGCCAAGAACAATGAGAAGCCGAAGTTCTCCTTGCGCGAAGCGCTGGAAAACCCGGTGCGTGACGTCAATCGGATTGTTCTGCCGCCCGCTTCTTTCCTGCACGAAAAGGAGAAGCTGGAGCGACGAGGTCCGGCGGCGATCGAGTTCATCAAGTCGCGCAAGCTCAACGAGATCTTTGGCCCAGCCAATGGTGACGTCGGCATCGTCATGCTGGGCGGCATGTACAATACGACCATGCGCGCGTTGCAATATCTCGGCTTGGCCGACGGTTATGGCGAATCGGCGCTGCCGCTCTATGTCCTCAACGTCGCCTATCCCCTGATCGAGGACGAACTCGTGGCGTTCTGCGCCGGCAAACGCGCGGTCTTGATGATTGAGGAGGGCGCGCCCGATTATATTGAGCGGGATCTCAACACGATCCTGCGTCGCCGAGATCTGCAGACCAAGGTTTCCGGCAAGGACGTGCTGCCGTTGGGCGGCGAATATACTGCGCCGGCGCTGACCAAGGGCGTGCGTCAGTTTCTCGCTGCCCATGCGCGCGAATTGCTCGGCAACGAACCGCCCCGTCCCGACCCGTCGCCGGTCCTGGCCGACCCGCGCATCAAAGCGCTCGCTGAGGTCGTGCCGCCGCGGCCGCCGGGTTTTTGCATCGGGTGTCCCGAGCGTCCGATATTCGCTGCTCTGAAACTGGTCGAACGAGAGCTCGGTCCGCATCATATCTCCGCCGACATCGGATGCCATCTGTTCTCGATCCTGCCCCCGTTCAACGTCGGCGCCACCACCATGGGCTATGGCCTTGGGCCGGCTTCGGCTTCGGCGTTCAACGTGAAGTCGCACAAGCGTTCGATCTCGATCCTCGGCGATGGTGGCTTCTGGCACAATGGCCTGACCTCCTCGATCGCCAACGCGGTCTTCAACAAACACGACGGATTGACGCTGATCGTCGATAATTTCTATTCCGCCGCGACAGGGGGCCAGGACATTCCGTCCTCGCGCGCAATCAATCCTCGTCGCAAGACCAACAACAGTATCGCCGCCGCCGTACGAGGTATCGGCGCCAGATGGGTGCGCCAGATCGATCGCACCTATGACGTCGCCAAAATGCGCGACACGCTGCGCGAGGCGCTTACGTCCAACGCGCCGGGACCGAAGATCATCGTCGCGTCGTCGGAATGCATGCTCAATAAACAGCGCCGTATTCGCCCGCTGCTTGCCAAGGCGATGCGCGACGGCGAGCGTGTGGTCAGCGAAAAATTCGGCGTCGATGCAGATGTCTGCACCGGCGATCATGCCTGTATCCGCCTCTCCGGTTGTCCGTCTCTGTCCGTCAAACATACGGACGACCCGTTGAAGGACGATCCGGTCGCCGCCGTCGACGAGAATTGCGTTGGTTGTGGAAACTGCGGAGAGGTCGCTGAGGCGGCGGCGCTGTGTCCGTCGTTCTATCGGGCCGACATCATCCACAATCCCTCGTCTTGGGATCGGTTCGTCGACATGACGCGCGCTTCAATCATCGGCTGGTTCGAGCGGCGGCGCAGCGCCGGACGGATCGCATTCGCAAGCAATCGCGGATGAACGCCGAGGCATCCGGCCGTAAAGACGTCGGGGGCGCACAACGAATCTCGATCGCCATTCTGGCGATGGGCGGGCAGGGCGGGGGCGTTCTCGCCGACTGGATTGTCGCGCTCGCTGAGGCCCAGGGCTGGGCCGCTCAGTCCACGTCTGTGCCAGGCGTCGCGCAACGCACCGGCGCGACGGTCTATTACATCGAAACGGCGCCGATGAGAGCGGGCGCCCAACCTGTGTTCGCGCTGATGCCGACGCCCGGCGACGTCGATGTCGTGATGGCGTCCGAATTGATGGAGGCGGGCCGATCCGTGCTGCGCGGCCTCGTCACGCCCGAGCAAACCACGCTGATCGCTTCAACGCATCGCGCCTTCGCGGTGGCGGAAAAGGAGACGCCCGGCGACGGCGTTGGAGATCCCGCGGTGGTGTCGATCGCGACCGAATTCGCAGCCAAGCGGTTGATCGCGTTCGATATGGAAGCCGTCGCCAAATCGGAGGGCAGCGTAATTTCGGCGGCGATGTTTGGCGCCCTCGCCGCGACCGAAGCGCTGCCGTTTGACCGCGCGGCGTTCGAATCCGCAATTCGCGCCAGCGGAATGGGCGTCGATTCGAGCCTTCGCGCGTTTGTCGTCGCTTTCAACCGGACTCGGCGGGCGGCGATCGAGCCAGTGCGTCGTTTTCCGGAGAAACATTTTGCGACGATGCCGGAGACGGCCGGCCTTCCCGAACTCGATCGTTTGGTGGCGCGCATTCGCTCGGCCTTTCCCCAATCGGCGCAGCCGCTGCTGTTCGCCGGAGTGCGCCGTCTAGTTGATTATCTTGATCCAAACTATGCGCTCGAATATCTCGATCGCATCGCAACGTTGTTCGACCTCGATCGCTCGCGAGGCGGTGAGACGAGGAGCTTTGCCTTTACAACCGCCGCCGCCAAATACGTCGCGGTCGCGATGGCCTACGACGACGTTATGCGCGTCGCCGACCTCAAGATCCGCGAGTCGCGTCAGGCGCGCGTCCGCGCGGAGGTCGCCGCCGCAGAGGATACGATCGTCGCAACGACCGAGTATTTCCATCCGCGAGCCAACGAGCTGTGCGGCGCGTTGCCCAAGAGCTGGGGCGAGTGGATCGAGAACCGCCCTGGCATATTCAAGGCGCTGGACCGCCTGGTCAATCGAGGGCGGCGGATTCGCACCAACACTGTGACCGGCTATCTCATGCTCGCGGCGGTCGCGAGCTTCGGCAGGCGCCGGAGGATGTCTCTACGCCACGCGCGTGAGGTCGCGCACCGCGAAGCATGGTTGACAATCGCCGCGCAAGCTCTGGAAAGTCACTACGAGTTGGGCGTGGAAGTGTTGGCCTGCCGTCGATTGGTCAAGGGCTATTCCGATACCCACGCGCGCGGACTGTCGAAGTTTGACCGCGTGATGTCGGCGGTCCCGACGCTGGCCCAACGCGATGACGGCGCGGTGTGGCTGAACCGGCTGAAGCGCGCTGCACTCGCCGATGAGCAGGGGACCGAACTAGAGGGAATGCTCAAGACGGTCGCTACGCTTTGAAGACCGGCGGCGGGGCATCGAACGAGGCCTCAAGCGATCGGGCGGCGCAACGCGAAAGCTCAGATTTCGTGCTTGCGAATATTTTGGATAATCTTGTGCAGCGTCGCCGTGAACGCCTTGTATTCCTGGTTGTCGACTCCCTCGAATATCTTCAGGAGTGTTTCATACATTGTCGGCCAGACCTTTGCGAACGCTTCGCGGCCGGGCTGCGTAATTTCGACATCGCGCACCCTCAAGTCTTCGGCGCGCGGACGGCGTAGGATGAAGCCTTTTTCTTCCAGGGAATCGAGCGTGCGGCTCATCGTCGATTGCTCGGTGAGCGCATAAAGCGACAGCTCGTTGATCGTAACCGGCGAGGAGATGCTGAGGATCGCGAGCGCGCGCATCCTGGTCGTCGTCATGTCGTGCGCCTTCAGCGCGATCGCAAGATGCGTGTTCCAGCTCAGCGACACGCTGTTGATGAGGTAGGGCGCGAATTGCTGCAGGCCGATCTCTCCGAGCGACGGGCGGAGGCCCGCTGCGCTCGCACGGACCCAAAGCGGATCTTCGAAAGCGGCGTCAGGCGCTCGCAGGTTCAATTGCTCGTTCATTTCAGGGCCTTGGCGAGCAGGTAACCCGAACCGCCTCCGAGGCCCGGCCCAGGGTGGGTCGAGGCGCCGATGTGGTAGAGCCCAGGGACGTGGGTGCGGTGATTAATCGAGGAGGCGAAGGGGCGCCAAACGAAAAACTGATCGAGACCACAGTAGCCGCCGTAGGGATCGCCGCCTACGAGGTTGACGTTCATCGACTCAAGATCCGCCGGCGAATAGGCCTTTCGCGCGATTATGAGGCTCTTGAAGTCATTGATGTGGCGGGAGAACAGCGCCTCGACGCGGTCGGCGAAGGCTTCACGGACGACCGGAGTCCATTGGCCGTCGACTGGCGTGGCGATCTGCCTGGCGGCGTCGCCTTTCAGAAAGCGTGGCGCCTCGGGCAACTGCAACCAGAGGATCGCCTTGCCGTCGGGGGCGCGAGAGGGGTCCAGCGCCGTCGGCTGCCCGACGCAGATCGTCGGCTCAGCGGGCAACAGCCCGCGTTCGGCCTCATTGGCTGCGCGCGAAACGCCGTCGAGGCCCGGCGTGACATGCAGCAACGCGACCTTGCTCAGTTCCTCGCCGCCATTCCAAAGTGGCGGGGCGTCGAGCGCATAGTGGATCTGCATGTCGCCTTTGCCATGGCGGTAGCGCCGCAGTGCGGCGGAAATCTCTGACGGCGGCGCATTGTCGCACGGCACGCGACTGTAGAGCTGAGCGGGAGTCATCGAGCAGATCACGCCTTTGCCGGAAATGATTCTCTCGCCCGATGAAAGCTTCACACCGCTCGCTCGACCGTCCGCGCCGAGCAGCACCTGCTCGACATCGACGCGGCTGCGGATCTGCCCGCCCTGATCGCCAATCAACCGTTCGAAGGCGCCGAGCAAGGACTTGGCGCCGCCAACGGCGATCGGGCAACCCGCCAACTCTATTGCGAAGGCGATCACCTTGATCATTTGGGCGGAATAGGCGCTTTCGGGATTGAGGCCACAGTGCAAGCCCCAAGGCGCCCAGAGAGCATGCAATGCCTCGGAGGCATAGGTCGCCTCCAAATAGTTTCGCGATGGCCTCAGCGCCTCGCCGAACCAGGCCAACAAAGCGCGCGGTCCGCGCTTCAATGCCTCGCGCGCAATCGTCATCGCCATCGATCGCGACCAAAGCCGGCCGCCGAGAAGCGAGAAGAGGAATGGCGCGTCGGCGCCCATTGCCTCCATTTCCCTGGCGAAGGCAGCGCCGTCGCCCGGCGCGCAAGCGTCGAAGGTCGCGATGTTGCGCTTCCGGTCGCGGGAAAACAGCACATATGAGCCGTCAGGACGCAAGACGCCGGTCGGCAAATTGCTATGGGCGACCGCGAATCCGCGCGCCTCCAGTTCCTTGCCGATCGCGCCATAGGCGGGCGACGTCAGGAAGAGCACCAAGGTCGTCGCCATGACGTCGTGCACGAACCCAGGCGCCGTGATCTCCTCGGTGCGCAAACAACCGCCGACCCGGTCGTTGCGGTCGAGCACCAGCACCTTGTGGCCGTTCTTTCCCAGCACGCTGGCGGCGACCAATCCATTGATGCCGGCGCCAACGATGACATAGTCCGGATCGGCCATGGTTGTCCGCAGTTCGGTCGTCAGCCCCGCCAGAGCGGGCAAGCGTCAGTTCGGAACGAGAGCCAGCGCGCGCACCGGCGATCCTGTGCCCTCAACGAACTTCAATGGCGCGGCGATCAGGACCGCCCCCTTGGCAGGCAACTGGTCGAGATGGCAAAGGCTCGCGAGGCCGTAGCGATTGGCCTGATGCATAAGAGTGTGCGCGGGGAAAGGCGGATTCATGCGCCCCGCCGAGCCGGCGTCGGTACCCACTGTTTCGGAGCCCCAACCGATTACGCCCTTTGAGATCAGATAGGTGATCGCTTCCGCGGTTGGACCGGGCGAATGCGGCCCGTTCGCATCCGCGTTCAGGAAGGTGTCGGAGCTGCCGTTGCGCTTGTACCAGTCCGTCCGCAACAGCACCCAGCCGCCCGGTTCGATCTCGCCGTGCTCCTTTTCCCAAGCCCGAATGCTGTCGACAGTCAGCAAGTAGTCCGCATTCGCAGCCGCTTCTTTCGAGCGGTCGATGACATTGGCGGGCGCGACGAAACTCTTGACGGGAATGCGGTCGGTCGCACCGTCGGGATAGTCTTTGCCGCTGATCCAGTGTCGAGGCGCATCGAAATGCGTGCCGGTATGCTCCCCGAGTTCGAGCCAGTTCCACGCCCAGTAGGGGCCGTCGGCATCGTAACGCGAGATGCTGTGCACCTTCACCGGCGGCGTGTTCTTGCCAATCTGCGGCGGGAGCTGGATCACGGGGGTTTCAGGCCCCAGTGGCGCCGACAGGTCGATGACTCGGACCGATCCCGACAGCAGCGCCGATGCCAGGTCATCTAGCGTTCTGGCTGAACTCATTTTCATGCTCCCAATAGCGCGCCCCGGAAGGGCCGAAGACCGGCCTCCGAACGCCGTTCCTCTCGCAGTCCTACGGCGCGCAGGCTGTCAAATTAGGCGCGGAAATATGATTTTGCAACAATCAGGACGGCCCAATCCTCTCCAATTGCTCCCGCATTACCGTTTGATGCAAAGGGTGTTGCGAACTCCGCTTTCATGGGACACTTCAAAACACAGCATCGTAACCTCACCGCGCGCCGCAAACGTGCTTTGCAATCGGAATGTCTGGAAACGCATGGAATTTCCTTTCGCCGCAGCGCCGGGATTTTCAATTGGGAGGCCCGAAGATGTCTTATGACGCGGTTGTCATCGGAGCCGGCCATAATGGACTCGCGGCGGCCGTTCGGCTCGCCGAAAAAGGATGGTCCGTCGCGGTTGTCGAAGCCAGGGAGGAAGCAGGGGGCGCAGTCAAGACCCGAGAGCTGACATTGCCGGGCTTTCGCCACGATCTCTGCGCGATGAACCTCTCGATGTTCGCTGGCTCGGCTTTCTTCGCCGCGCACAAGGAAGCGCTGCTCGCGCAGGGCCTCGGTTTCGCGCCCGCGCAAGATTGTTTCGCCAGCGTGTTTCGCGACGGGACTTATTTTGGCGTGAGCACCAGCCTCGACAAGACAATCGCTGGCATCGCCGCGCTTTCGCCGGCCGATGCGCGGGCTTGGCGCGATCTGGTCGCGCGCTTCGAGATCGATGCGCCGCATATTCTCGCGCTTCTCGGTTCGCCTATGCCCTCGATCACGGCGGCAAAGGCGGTCTGGAAGGCTTGGCGCGAGCGGGGGACCGGGTGGTTGTTCGAAACGTTGCGTCTCTTTTTGGCGAGCCCGCGCGATTTCCTCGACGCGCGCTTTTCGCATCCCAAGATCAAGGCAATGATGGCGGCCTGGGGACTCCACCTTGATTTCGCGCCCGACGTCGCCGGAGGCGCTCTGTTTCCCTATCTCGAAAGCATGGCCTGCCAGACCTTTGGCATGGTGATCGGGAAAGGCGGCGCAGATACGATCGTGAACGCGATGACCCGCGCGCTGAAAGCTCGAGGCGCGGTGTTGATCCTCGGCGCGCCGGTTGCGCGGGTTGACGTCAGTTCCGGACGCGCCGGCGGGGTGACGCTCGCGGACGGGCGCCGTCTGGAAGCCAGGCGCGCGGTCATCGCGAACGTGCACCCCAAGCTCGTGTTCGGGACGCTCATCGCTTCCGATCCCGCGCGCAGAAGTTTCGAACGCGATATCTCTTCGTTCCGGGCGGGGCCGGGCACCATGATGATCCACCTGGCGCTCGACGATCTGCCTAATTGGAGCGCCGGCGCCGCAGTCCGGAGCTTCGCGTACGTGCATGTTGCGCCGGACCTCGAAATGATGTCGCGGGTCTATTCCGAAGCGTCCGCAGGGCTGCTTCCCGTCGAGCCCGCGTTGGTCGTTGGACAACCAACCGCCATCGATCCCTCTCGCGCTCCCGAAGGCAAGCACGTCCTCTGGATTCAAGTCCGTTTGCTGCCGGCCAACATTCGCGGCGACGCAAAAGGAGAGATTCAAGCGACGAACTGGGACGACGCCAAGCAAGCCTATGCTGAACGTGCGCTCGATATCCTGGAGTCCTACGCGCCGGGCCTTCGCGGCCTCGCGCTGGCCCGCGCAATCTACTCGCCGCTCGATCTCGAACGCGAAAATCCCAACCTGATCGGCGGCGACAATCTTTCCGGAAGTCATCATCTCGACCAGAACTTTTTTCTGCGTCCGGCTGCGGGCTATTCGCGTTACCGCACGCCCGTGAAAGGGCTTTATCTCTGCGGCGCCTCCACTTGGCCAGGCGCGGGAACCGGGGCCGGCTCCGGCTTCATGCTCGCGAAGATGCTCGCGGGATGATTTGGAATTCTTTGATATCTAAAGGATCGCCCGGTATCGGTGACGGCATCTCTGTTCTGGTCCAGTCCCGTGAGCGACAACTCCCTCGATGTAGCTGCGCCGCCCGCCGACCTCGAGATCATCGTTAATGACGCGCGCGACGGTCAGAAGGCGCAACTGCGGCTTTGGTTGCGCATGCTGTCGATCACCAAGATCATTTCACACGAGATTCGCCGGCGGCTTCGGAACGAATTCCAGGCGACGCTTCCGCAATTCGATCTTATGGCGCAGCTCTACCGTGAACGCGAGGGGCTGAGGCTCGGCGAATTGTCGCGGCGGACGATGGTGACCAACGGCAACGTGACCGGCCTCGCTGATAGGCTCGAATCAGACGGCCTGATTGTCCGCCAGAGTGCGGACGGCGATCGACGGGTGACCGTCGCCAAATTGACCAGGCACGGCCGGGAAACCTTCGCCCGAATGGCGAGGGCGCATGAAGCCTGGCTGCGTGAACTCATGAGCGAGGTCGACGACAAAACGCTCGCGCAGATCTTTGGCGCAACTGGGAGAGTGAAGCGCTCCGTCAGCAGCCGCCTCATCAAGAGCGAAGACTAGAGACTGTCGCTGCGCCTTTGAGCGGGCGTGGCCAACGGTTTCGACAATCCGCCCGGCATGGCGAGGGGCGGCAACGATTGACAAACGGCCGCTCGCCGCATGCCCGCCTGGCGGGCGATCTGCCGGCGCAGGGCATCTGACTCGACGCTTGAAGTCGCAATCTTTTAACTCTAAAGTAATATCGGCGTCGGCATGACGCCGGAAGGACGAGGGACATGCGGATCGTCTGCATCAGCGGGGGACCGGCCGGGCTCTATTTCGGACTGCTGATGAAGCGCCGAAACCCGGAACACTCGATCACTGTCGTCGAACGCAACAAGCCTTACGACACGTTCGGCTGGGGCGTCGTCTTTTCCGACGCGATGATGCAGGCCATGCGCGCCGCCGATCCGGAGAGCGCCGAGAAGGTTGCGGACGCCTTCAACCACTGGGACGATATCGAGCTGATCTTCAAAGGCACGCGCCAGCGCACCACCGGCCACGGTTTCATCGGGATCGGACGTAAGCAATTGCTCAACATCCTTCAGCGACGCTGGGAAGAGCTCGGCGTTGAGCTCGTGTTAGAGCGGGATGTCGAGTCTGGTCTTCAGTTTCCTGACGCCGATTTGATCGTCGCGGCCGACGGAATCAATTCCCGAATCGGCGAACGCTGCGCCGATGTCTTCAGGCCCGACCTGGTCGTACGGCCCAACCGATACATCTGGCTGGGGACCAGGAAGCTCATCGACGCCTTCACTTTCGATTTCCGGCGCGCCGAACATGGGTGGTTTCAGGCGCATATTTACAAATTCGACCGCGACACGTCGACCTCCATTGTCGAAACCACCGAAGACACGTTCGCCGCGCATGGACTCGACAAGCTTGAACAGCAAGGCTCGATCGACTTCTGTGAGCGGCTTTTTTCCGAGACGCTCGACGGCGCCAGCCTTATGACCAACGCGCGCCATTTGCGCGGGTCGGCCTGGCTCAATTTCAGCCGGCTGATTTGCGGCGCCTGGAGCCATTTCAATGGCAGGTCGTATGTCGTTCTGATGGGCGATGCGGCCCATACTGCACATTTTGCGATCGGTTCGGGGACCAAGCTTGCGTTCGACGACGCAGATCTCTGCGCGGTTGCCCGTCCGCATCTGGCCGACCCGGCATGGACG
>JAFAHO010000051.1 GCA_019237205.1 Hyphomicrobiales bacterium | reverse complement strand
GAGGATGAGGAAGATCCCGCTGCCGACGGCAAGCGCGCCGATCGTGGTGGCGTTGAGTTTCGACAGGAGGCCAAAGCCGCAGAACAGGAAGAACGACCAGAACACCACGATGAACAGCAGCGGCTTGGAAAACGGATTGGCGAGCTGAAGCGACATCAGCAAGCGGGTCTGTTCGATCTGCGCCAGATGGGCGTTCGCCCCCACGAGCGCGTCCTTCTGCTCGGGCGTCTTGGCGTCGAGCGACCGGATCGCGCCCTTGAACGCGCCCAGGCCAACCGCCGTCCCCGACCCGCGGCGCCAAAGATCTGCTTGAAATCTGATAGTGCACCGCTAGGCTGCGTGGCAAAGCTGGGAGCGGCCTGAAATGAGCAGCCTTCTAATCTGCATCGTCATTTTCATTATCTTCATGGCCGCCGGATACGCCGGGCTGCAGTTGCAGACGCGTTTGGCGCCTGAGCATAAGACGGGCGAGACGAAAGGCGTCGTCGGCCAAGTGGCGGGGCTGCTCACCCTGCTCCTGGCGCTGGTTCTGGGCACGCTCATCGGCGTCAGCTTCGCCTTTTTCTCGACCCAGCGGACCAATCTCGAGAACTTCTCCGCCCAGATTCTGCGGCTCGATCAGGCGCTCGCGCAATACGGGCCGGAGACCAAGCCCATGCGCGACAAGGTCAAGGAAGGAATCGTCAGAGGCTATGAGGCGATTTGGGGAGGCGGAGAGGCCGACCCCAACCTGCTGACCGTTGCGGTTCCGTTGGCCAACGCTCAGGCCACCAGCGAATTCCTGGCGACGCTGCAACCCAAGACCGACGCCCAGAAGGCGGCCCTCTCGACGGCTAACCTATACGCGGGCTTGGTCGAGCAATCGCGATTGCTGATATCCCTGCAGGTCGCGGCCGGGCCGGTGTCCTGGTTCCTCATCGCGATTCTGGTCTTCTGGACGGCCTCGCTGTTTTTCGCCATCGGCCTCTACGCCGAGCCCAACGCGCTGGTCTATGCCGCGCTGACGTTCGGGGCTCTCTCGATCGCCTTCGCGATCTTTCTCATCCTCGAATTCGGGCAGCCCTACACCGGCCTGTTCAAGGTTACGCCCGCCGCGCTGGTCGAGACGATCGAGTTCATCGACAAGTAGCTGGGGTCGCCGGCTCCGGCGCGTGCCGGACGGCCATTAAACTTCGCCCCCACAAGCTGGTCGAAGAGGTTCGCCCAGAGGCTCGGATGGCCGTTGTTGAGCCGGCGCGTCTCGTCGATCGCAATGAGCACGTCATGGCAGAGACGCCGGGGATCAGAGTCGTCGGTGGTCCAATAGTCCGGGCCACGCATGGGGCTCAAGATTCGCCACGGTCGCGGCCTTGCGAAACGCTCGCGCGGGACAGTCGCGAAGGCTTCGACGACGGCGGGCGAGCGCAGACGGGCGGTGTGGCGCAATTCCTCGGCGAAAGAGCGCCGCGCCTCGGCAAGGTCGTCGGCCTGATCGGGCGGCATGAAGGTCTCCCCCGCGCGGGCGTGCAGCTTCGTTACCGGTCCCGGCTCGAGCGCCCGATCCGTGGCGGCGGGGTCCGCGAGACGATAAAGAAGAGCGCGCTGAGAATGGTCAAAACGACGAAGGCCGGCGCGAGCAAGGCCCGGAAAAGCACATCGTCCCAGGCCCAGACGCCAAGATGGCTCTCGACAAAGCTCTGCGTGCCGGCCAGCGCTTTCGGCGAGAGCGCATAGAGCGCGGCGCCGGTCGACGTCGGCGCCCAGTCGCCCGCGGCGATCCAACGCGCCCCGTCGATGACGGCCGCCGCAAAGGCGCCGGCGAGAGCAATGACACCTATCAACCGCGCCAGAAACCGCATGGCGTCCGCCGTTTCCCCGTGCCGGGGCCCCGGTTATGTAAACAGCGCCAGCGCGGCTTGTCCACGGGATGCGGGAGCGGGCTCGGCTTGCGCCCGCTCTGCGCCGGGTGCTATGCGCCTCGGCCGCGACCCATATGATGACCCGACAGGAGGGGTGGCCGAGCGGCTGAAGGCGCACGCCTGGAAAGTGTGTATGCGGGAAACCGTATCGCGGGTTCGAATCCCGCCCCCTCCGCCA
>JAFAHO010000022.1 GCA_019237205.1 Hyphomicrobiales bacterium | reverse complement strand
GCTTCCACCAGGCGCTCGTTGCGGCTTGCGGGTCGGAGAAGCTTCTCCAGATCCGCTTCCGTTTGTATGAGCAGGCGGAACGCTACCGCCGGTACTCCGCTCCCATCGCCAGCGAGAAGAAGCGCGATGTCGCCGCGGAGCACGAGGGGATCTTCAACGCTTGCATGGCCCGGGACGTACCGCTCGCGGGTCAGCTGATTGCCGATCACTTGCGGCGAACGGCTTCCTTGCTCACGAATTCGCCGCGCCTGGTCGCCGAGGACCCGTTGCCGTTGGATCTGACAAACGAAGCCGCCGATCGCAGATACGAATCTGTTGCAACAGGCCAGCGCGAGGCTGCCGAGCCCGGCGAATAGGCAGCCGCCTGGGCGACGTCCGTGCGCGAACTCTCTTGTGTGGAAGGGAATCCAGAAGACTCCTCGAGTTGATCAATAGCAACAATTGGGAGGAATGACGTGGTTTCCGAATTGACCGCCGACGTCGCCATCGTCGGCTACGGGCCAACCGGACAGGCGCTCGCTCTGCTGCTCGGCCGCATGGGCCACAAGGTCGTCGTCATCGAACGCTGGCCCGATCTCTATCCGCTTCCGCGCGCCGTTCACTTCGACCATGAGGTGGCGCGCATTTTTCAGGCCGCCGGCGTGATGGGAGACATCGCTCAGCTGACCGAACCCGTCGACGCCTATCAGTGGCGCAACGCGGAGGGCCAGATGCTGCTGGAGATCGACCCGCGCGGCATGGGGCCGAGCGGCTGGCCGGTCGCCAACATGTTCCCTCAGCCTGAGCTCGAGCGCGTGTTCGACAAGCATGTGAAGGCCCTGCCGAACGTCGAAGTTCGCCAAGGGTGGAGCGCTGCGGGCGTGACGGAAACCGCAGATGGCGTTCGCATCGAGGTCGACCGCGGGAAGCTTCAGGACGGACAGTGGTTCACCACCGGCGAACGCGGCAGGATCAACGCGCGCTGGCTTGTCGGCGCCGACGGCGCGAATTCGTTCGTCCTCCGAGCCCTGGGCATTCAGGTCCACGATCTGGGTTTCGCCTTCGACTGGCTGGTCGTTGACTTGAAGCCAAAGCAACAGCGCGAGTGGAATCCCAGGAACTCGCAGTTGTGCGACCCTCGCCGACCGACCACGATCGTGTCCGGCGGCCGGGGTCGACGGCGGTGGGAATTCATGTTGCTGCCCGGGGAGCAGATCGCCGAGATGAATCACGCCGACGTCGCCTGGCGGCTGCTGGCGCCGTGGGGAATGACGCCGGAGACGGCGGATCTCGAGCGCCACGCCGTCTATACCTTCCGCGGCCAATGGGCCGAGCAGTGGCGCGCCGGCAGGACGCTGCTCGCAGGCGACGCTGCGCATCTCATGCCGCCTTTTGCCGGCCAGGGCCTGTGCAGCGGCATGCGCGACAGCATCGCCCTCGCCTGGCGTCTTGACGCCATTCTGCGCGGGGTGGCGAACGAAAGTCTGCTCGACAGCTACGGGCTTGAACGGAGCGGCCATGTCCAGGAGCTCATCGCTTTCTCGATCGAGCTCGGCAAGGTGATCTGCATCACCGATCCAGAGGTCGCGCAACAACGCGACGCTCAGATGATCGCAGCTCTGGCGCAACCAGGTTATCAGGCGCCTCCTCCGCCGCAGCCGCGCCTCGGTCCTGGACTCTGGAGCTCCGAGGCTCCCGGCGGCGGGTTGCTCAGCATTCAAAGCGAGATTGAGATCAACGGGCGGAGAGGTTTGTTCGACGACCTCATCGGCGTGCGCTTCGCCGTGATTGCTCGGAACTCTTCAATCCTGAGCGCCATCAGCGATGAGAACCATGCGGCCTTGGCGCGATGGAACGCCGCGCTCGTGGATTTCTCGCCCGGTCACGCAAGGGACCTGACAGGCCGCTATGGTGAATGGTTCGACCAGTTGGGATGCGAGGCGGTGTTCATGCGCCCGGACTTCTACCTGCATGGAGGCGCTCGAAACGGCGCGGAGCTCAATGCTCTGCTTGACGACTGGCGGCGCCGGACAACGGCCGCTGTTGAAGACTTCACCGTGTGAAAAGGAGGAGCCCCATGCAAAAGAAATTCGATCCGAAAGTGTTCCAGCTCGGATATGTCGCGCTCGGGACGCCGGACACCGAGCGCGCCAAGCAGCATTATCTCCAAAATCTCGGCATGACCGAGGTCGCGCGTGACGGCGACGGATCGGTCTATCTGTCGATCGGCTACAACCATCACGATCTCGTCCTGCGCCCCACGGCCAAGAAAGAGCTGCTCCATGTGGGCTTTCAGCTCAAGCCGGACATCACCGTAGGCGATTTCGCCCGCGACGTGCGCCAGACTGGCCTGAAGGCGACCATCAAGACCGACGGTCTGCCCGGCGTCGCAGAGCTCGTCGAGGTCGAGGCGCCGGGCGCTCTTGTCCTCCAGTTTTACGGCGCGATCGCGGCTCCGGTCCCCGGCTTCAAGCAAACCGGCGCCACGCCGGTGCGCCTCGGCCACGTCGCCATCATCAATCCCGACGGCGACAGGGCGATCGCGTTCTTCA
>JAFAHO010000206.1 GCA_019237205.1 Hyphomicrobiales bacterium | reverse complement strand
CTTCGCCCGCGCCTGGGCGAATGCGACAATCTCGTTGGTCATCGCCGCCTATCCGCGGGTGAGCAGCGCGAGGAGCAGTCCTGCCGTGAACGCGATGCCGACCGCGGCGAGCGGGTTCTTGCGGATCGAGGCGCTGAGCTGCTCGGTGGCCTTGGACAGCTCGTCGCTATTTGAGAGAAGCTCGCGGCCCCCCTGATACAGCGCGGAGGCCGCGTCGGCGGCCTTCGATTTGAGCTGGTCGAGGTCGGCTCCCGCCGCAAGCTCCTTGGCGCTGTCAATTGCGTGTTGGGCGCGCTTGGCTGCCGCCGACAGCGTTCCGCCAGGCCGCTCAGGATGCGCCTCGTCGTCATGGCTCGTCATACCGCTTCTCCACCGCTGTCAGCGCCCACTCGCTTGTAGATTCATTTGGATGATTGGATCCTGACCCGGTTCTTCCGCTCTCGACAAGCTTTGCCGGGTTTCCCCGCCGCTCCGAAGAGGTCGTCTCACCTCACTTCAGCGGCGGCGACGGCGGCGGGGACATCAGCGTGACGGTGGTGATGCCGCCGGCGATGTTCAGACCAGTCTGTCCCTGGATAGAAAGCGGCTGCAGTGAAAACGCCCGGCCTGTTCCTCCGACGAGCGCATTGGCCCCCAGGCCCGCGCCTGCAGTCGCTTGCGCGCCGACGCCGGTATAGGTCCCCGCGAGCGCTCCGCGCGGGACGCCGGAGGCCGGCGCGATCACGCCCCAAATCAGCTGGCCTTGTTGGACGGCGCCGAGAGCGATCCCGAATTGATCGATCCGCCCGACGTAGGGGTCGACTGGGCCTCCGTTCGCAGGCGTGAACCCGCAGTTCATCGTCTGCCTCTGCGTCAGAATCATCCCGACGCCCGCGGAGACGTCGCAGGTCAGAGTGCCCACCTGCGCCGCGTCCTGCGCCGGCGCCGGGGACGTCGCCAGCCCGCTCATCGTCAGAGCCGCGGCAAAGGAAGCAAAGGTGCGGATCATCATATCATAAACCCCAAAGTGTCGGCGCCGCTTGCGCCGGGAGGACCCTAACAGACAGACGCCGCGCCGCCTATGACCGATCTCGACTCGGTTGGCCGACAGGTCCGGCTAGTCGCGACTTCCTGCCGCCGCCGGAAGGCCGCGCTTGAGCCAGAGGTCAGCGGCGGCGCGTCCGCCCTCGTGAAGGCGCTCGAGAAACTCGCGGCCGACGTTTCCTGCGCTTTCGTCGGCGAGGCCCTCGAACTCCTCGCCAGCCGAGATCCGGCCGATCCGCAGGCGGCGCAGTTTTTCTGTCACGCCGACCATCTTTCCGACTTTGAGCGCCTCGAGCTCGCTGTTCAGGGTCGCGTTGAACTGGATCTGCTCGATCCGCCTGGCGATTTCGCGCGCCGACGCCGGCATCCGCTCGATCGTCGACGGCGTGACTTGGACGATGAGAATTTGCGCCGCATCGGACGCGCGAACGAGAGGCACGAGCGGCGGATTGGCGGCGTAGCCGCCATCCCAGTAGGACTCGCCGTCGAGTTCGATCGCATGGTGCAGAAGAGGCAGGCAGGCGGAGGCGAGCACGGCCTCGATCGTCACTTCCTCATTGGTGAAGATCCTGAGCTTGCCGTCGCGCACCCGGGTGGCCGCCAACAGGAGCTTGATCGGGGACCGTGCGCGCAGGCGCTCGAAATCCACTTCCGCGGCCAGAGCCTCGCGCAGCGGGTTCACGTTGAACGGGTTGAACTGATAGGGCGACATGGTGCGCACGACGAGTTCGAGCCCCGCCCCGAGCAGCGCCGATGTCGGCAGAAAGGCGGACGAGCCTCCGATCCGACCCCAGAATTGCGAAAGACGCGCCCGCGCGCCGTCCCGCCCGCCCTCGATCATGCCGGAGACCATGAGGACCGCGTTGACCGCGCCCGCGCTCGCGCCGCTGATGGCGTCAAAGCTGATGTCCGGCTCTTCGAGGAGCCGGTCGAGCACGCCCCATGTGAACGCGCCGAACGACCCGCCGCCCTGCAGCGCGAGCGAGAGCCTGTCCGGCGGCCAGACAGGGGGCTCATGGGCAAGCCCGAAGAAGGCGAACGCTTTCTCAATCACGGTCATGTCCAGGCGCAATCCTTCCTGAAGCGCGGGGGAGCGGTCCTCCAAGAATTTGACGTCGGCTTTGTGACGGTTTGGGCGCGACTCTCGCAATCCAGGCGCGCCTTCGCTAGACAGAACTAGCCCGGAGGCGCCCATGTTCGCAAACGTCATCATCGCCAATCGTGGCGAAATTGCCTGCCGGGTCATCCGCACGGCGCGGCGCCTGGGGATGCGGGCGATCGCGATCCACACCCCAGCCGACCGCGGCGCTCTCTTCACCCGCCTTGCTGACGAGGTTCACGAGATCGGCGAGGGAGCGAACGGCTATCTCGACGGCGAGGCGATCATTGCGCTCGCGCGGAGAGTGGGCGCCGAATGCCTGCATCCGGGCTACGGCTTTCTCTCCGAGAACGCGGAGTTCGCGGAAGCCTGCGGCAGGGCCAATATTGTGTTCGTCGGTCCGTCCCCCGGCGCGATGCGCGCGATGGGCCTCAAGAACTCGGCCAAGACGCTGATGCAGAAGGCCGGCGTGCCGGTCGTGCCCGGCTATCACGGCGACAACCAGAACCCGAAATTCCTGCGCGAGAAGGCCTATGAGATCGGCTATCCGGTTCTCATCAAGGCGATCGCGGGAGGAGGCGGGCGCGGCATGCGGCGGGTCGACGCGCATATGGAGTTCGACGCGCAGCTCGAGAGCGCGATGCGCGAGGCGCAGGCGGCGTTCGGCGACGGGCGGGTGCTGATCGAGAAATATGTCGCCTCGCCCCGCCACATCGAACTGCAGGTGTTCGCCGACGCCCATGGAAACTGCGTCCACCTCTACGAGCGCGACTGTTCGCTCCAGCGGCGCCACCAGAAAGTGGTCGAGGAATGCCCGGCGCCGGGCCTGCCGGAGGAGACGCGCGCGGCGATGGCGAAGGCCGCGACTGGGGCGGCGCTCGCCGCGGGCTACGTCGGCGCGGGCACTGTCGAGTTCATCGCCGACGCCTCGCGGGGGCTTGGCCCGGCCGACTTCTTTTTTCTCGAGATGAACACGCGGCTGCAAGTTGAGCATCCGGTCACCGAGGCGGTGACCGGGCTCGACCTCGTCGAGTGGCAGTTCCGCGTCGCCGCGGGCGAACGGCTGCCGCTGGCGCAGGATGAAATCGGCTGCGAGGGCGCCGCGATCGAGGCGCGCGTCTACGCCGAGGACCCGGAGCACAATTTCCTTCCCTCGCCAGGGCGCATCCTGGCGATGAGTCTGCACGGCGAAGAGGGCATCAAAGGGATCAGGGTCGACACGGGGTTCGCCGCCGGCGACAGCGTCACGCCGTTCTACGACGCAATGATCGCGAAGCTCATCGTCCACGCGCCGACGCGCGCCGACGCGCTGGCGTCGGTCAACAAAGAGTTGGACGACGCGGTCGTGATCGGGCCGAAGACCAATCTCGCGTTCCTGCGCGCGCTCATGCGCAGCCCCGAGGTCGCGGAGGGCGCTTTCGACACTGGGTTCATCGACGCCCATCTCGCGCGCCTCGGCGCGGCCCCCCATGCGCCCGATTCGCGAGCCGTGCTCGCCGCCGCGCAGCGGCTGCTGGCCAGGCGCGACGCCTTGCGGCCTTCGCCGCTCGCGCCCTTCGACCCCTGGGGCGTCGCGGACTCGTTCGAACTCGTCGGCGCGCGCCGGCTCGGGCTCGACGTCACGATCGACGGCAGGCCCGAGCGCCTGCACGTGATCGGCGCGGGCCAGCATGCGCTCGAAGCTGCAGGCGGGCCGGCGCCGCCCGCGGCCGATCGCCCCGAGATTAGCCTCTTCGAGACCGCGGACGGCGCCTATGCCTTCGCCGGCGGGCGGCAGGCATTCGTTGCGCTCATCGACCCGCTGGAGCGCGCGGCCGGCGGCCCGGAAGAGGGCGACGGCGGCGTCCGCGCGCCGATGAACGGGCGCATCGTGTCGCTCGCCGTCGAGGAGGGCGAGACGGTCGAAGCAGGCCAGCGCCTCGCCGTTGTCGAAGCGATGAAGATGGAGCACGCGCTGACCGCGCCGTTCGCCGGCGTCGTCGCCGACCTCGTCGCCAATATCGGCGATCAGGTCGAAATGGGCGAGCGGATCATGCGCGTGCAGGCGGCGGGGGAGGCGGAAGGGCCGCCGTGAGTCAGGCTTACTGAAGGGCGATGCCCATCAGCTCTTTCGGCATTCTGGATTCGGGCAGCGTAATCGATCTGGTCCCACTCTCGTCCTGGATTTCAAGGCGATAGGTAAATCGATCCGCGCCCGGGTCCTGCTCCGCAACACCCCCGGGGCCGGCCGGCCTGTCGGAGCTTTGCTGTTTGCCCGCGCTTTTTTGCTGATCGGACGCTGCAACGAGTTGATCGAGCGCGGCGCGCTGTTCCGGAGATAGGTCCTCCCCGTTTCGCTCGCCGCGCCGTTTCAACCCGGCGAATCCGCCGGTTCGCTCGACGACGAGTTTCATTGCGGCGGCTGATTGGGCGGCTGCGGCTTCACCCGGTGATGGGCCACGCGCTTTTTCGCCTTTGCCGGCGCCGGCGTTTTCGGGCCCGAAGCTTTCGCCGGGCTCGCCGTTCCGGCCAGAGCAGGCGCGGCCGCCGTGACTGCCGGCGCCGCAGCCGCTCCCGTCGCAAGGCTCGCAACCATCGCGTCGCCTGCCGCGAGGACTCCGACGTCGATCCAGGCCTGCGCGATGCGGGCGGCGATCGACGGGTCGCTCGGGTAAAGATCTCGGGCGACAGAAATCGTTTCCCTCGCGCATTTCTCGAAGTCGGCGCTGGAGGTCAGACGCTCCGTCAGCGTGACGTACCATACCTTGCCGATCACTTCCCAGGAGCGCCCGCCGATCGCCTTGGCGGCGATCACGAACGCCTTGTTGGGAATTCCCGAGTTGATGTGGACGCCGCCGTTGTCATCCTGCGTCTGCACATAGTCCTTCATATGTCCCGGCTGTTGATCCTTGCCCAGCATAGGATCGTCGTAGGCTGTGCCCGGGTTGGCCATGTCTCGCAACGCGTGACCTTTGAAGTCGGCAGTGAAGATGTTGGCTCCGATGAGCCAGTCCGCCTGGTCCACGGTCTGGCCGTTCGCCCATTGTTTCACCATCGAGCCGAAGACGTCGGACATCGATTCATTGAGCGCGCCCGATTGATCGTGATAGGGAAGCTGCGCCGTGAACTGGGTGACGCCGTGCGTCAGTTCGTGCGCAATGACGTCCAGCGAGCCGGTAAAGTTCTGGAAGATCTGCCCGTCCCCGTCGCCATAGACCATCTGCTGGCCGTTCCAGAACGCATTGTCATAGCCCTGGCTGTAGTGAACCGAGGAGACCAGCGTCCGGCCGTGGTCATCGACCGATTCGCGCCCGAAGATTTGCTTATAAAAATTCCAGCTCGTCCCGGCGTTGTCGAACGCCTGGTTGACCGCGGCGTCCGCGGCTGGCGGATCGTTTTCGCTGCGCGCCAAATCTCCCGGCATGTCCTCGGTGCCGTTGCAATTGAACGCCTGACGCCGGAGGCCCGGGCGGACCGGCGTGGCCGGCGGCGGCGCGCCAGTGTTCAGTTGGGCGCGGAAAGCCTGCAGACTGTTGTTTATGCGCAGCGTGCGGGCCGCCGTGGCGGCCATGTCGCGATTCCCGCTCGTCGACAATCTTTCGAGCATGTGCGTAGGGATGATGAAGCAACAACCGCAAGGCCTCGGTTCAGAATAAACAGCGCGATCCATGGCGATCCTCCATTGCTCAGGTTCTGTTTGCTGTAAAAATCGTATCTCCGTGTTGGGCCCCTTCATTTCAGTCGGGACAACAGTAACGCTGGGACGCAACTGGGCATATCGTCAGGCCTGTCCCGGGGCTTGTCGGCGCCATGCACGCTACCGCCTTCCCGGTCCCTTTTGTACCAAGATCTTCGCGCATCACGCTGTGACGCCGCTCACTATCGGCGGCCGCCCGCGCGCCTTGCCAGGCAAGACCGCCGCAGGCAGGATGAGCGCAAGTCCGCCGTCTCACTGTGAGTGCGGCCGCCCGAGCGGGAGGAAACCGATGCTTCTGCCAACAACGCTCGTCGGCTCCTACGCTCAACCCGAGTGGCTCATCGACCGCGCCAAGCTCGCGGGCCGCTTCCCGCCGCGCGTCAGGGCGAAGGAGCTTTGGCGCATTCCTGAGCCGTTTCTCGCCGAAGCGCAGGACGACGCAACGGTCCTCGCCATCAAGGCGCAGGAGGAGGCGGGGCTCGACATCGTGACCGACGGCGAAATCCGCCGCGAGAGCTATTCGAACCGTTTCGCGACCGCGCTCGAAGGAATCGACATCGACAATCCCGGCGTCGCGCTCGACCGCTCGGGCCATCCCAATCCGGTGCCGCGCATCGTCGGCCCCATCCGTCGCAAGCATCCCGTCGAGGTCGAGGATCTGAAGTTCCTGCGCCGCCACACCGACCGCAAGGTCAAGATGACCGTGCCCGGCCCGTTCACCATGAGCCAGCAGGCGCAGAACGACTATTATCCGACCGTCGCCGAGGCGGCGATGGACTATGCCGCGGCGGTCAACGCCGAGATCAAGGACCTGTTCGCCGCTGGGGCGGACGTCGTCCAGATCGACGAGCCTTACATGCAGGCGCGGCCTGGTCCGGCGGGGGAATATGGCCTCGCGGCGCTCAACCGCGCGCTCGAAGGCGTAACCGGCGTGACCGCCGTCCATATCTGCTTCGGCTACGCCGCGATCATCCATCAGCGTCCGAGCGCCTATTCGTTCCTCTCTCAGCTCAAGGGCTGCCGCTGCCGCCAGGTCTCGATCGAGACGGCGCAGTCGAACCTCGATTGCGCCGTGCTGAAGGACCTGCCGGATCAGACGATCATTCTCGGCGTCCTCGACCTCTCGACGCCCGAGGTCGAGACGCCGGAGACGGTCGCGTCGCGCATCCGCCGCGCGCTCGCCTACCGGAAGCCAGAGGACATCATCGTCGCCCCCGACTGCGGCCTCAAATACCTGCCGCGCGATTCCGCCTTCGGCAAGATGAAGGCGATGGTCGAAGGCGCGCGCATCGTGCGAGCGGAAGCGGGGGCGGGGTAGGGGCGGATAGGTCGACCTGCAACTCCCAGGCTGGCGCTGAATGGAACGCCGTCATCGCGAGCGGCCCCCGGGTCAGCCCCGGGGGGAAGCGATCGAGAGGAACGTCGGGCGCCCGCGTTCTTCTGGATCGCCACGCCGGCTTCGCGGCTGGCGATGACGGCATGAGTTGGAACCTCGCCTTACCCTCTGACCGAACCCAGGTTGGGAGTGCAGCGACCCTGAAAATCCTCGACAAAACATTCGCAACGGGTACGATGAACTTTCGACAAATTGCGTCGCATTGCCGAAACGCCAATGTCTTATCTAGGCCCCGATTTCAATCCTGACATTTTCGTCAGCTATTCGCATGGCCGTCTGCTCGAAGGCCGCGCGCCATTACGGGACTGGACCCAGGCCCTCATCCGCAGGCTCCAGTATCTGCTGTCGCTCGACAGCGAATTCGATGACCTCGGTCTCTGGATGGATCCTCAGATCGATCCGACGGCGTTCTTGACCGGCGACCTCAAGGCGAAGGCAAGCGGATGCGGCGTCTTGATGATCGTCATGTCCGGTCGCTACCTGGAATCGACCTGGTGTCGGGACGAACTCGAATGGTTTCAGCAGCAGGTTCAGGACAGGCGCGGCGCCGGTGGACGGATATTTGTGCTGCGCGCGCAGAAAACCGACACCGGCCTTTGGCCTGAGTTTCTGCGCGATGAGCGGGGCCACGCACTGAAGGGGTTCTCGTTCTACGATACGGAGACCGGACAACCTTGGGACTTCCCTGATCTTAGAGAACCGAACGCGGAATTCGGCAGGGAACTGTCGCAATTGCACGTTTGGCTGACCAAGCGTCTGCGCGAATTGCGCCTGCGCGCCGGGAAGAAGACGGGCGATGTGCACGCCCAAGCCGCGGCGCCGCAGTCGACGGGCCCCAGGCTCGTCTATCTCCATGCTCCGCCGGAAGGCGACGCCGCTCGCCGGGAAATCGGCGGCGTGCTTTCGAATGACGGCTTCGAACCACTCACGGCGCAGGGCGCAACGGGGGATGTCCTCGCGGATTGGGAGACCGAGGCCAAACAGCGAATCACAATGGCCAGGCACTGCGAGGCGCTGGCGCTGCTGCGCGTCGGCGACGCCAGTCGCTTCCTCAACGATCTCCTGGGCATCGGGGTCGAAGAGCGAAAGCGCATCTCGGGCTCCCACGGTGGACCATTGCCCTGCGCCGTACTCGACAAGATTGGCGGCGGGCTGCCGATCGACCTGGCCCGGTTCGGCATCGCGCGCTTCGACGTCAACCAGCCCGGCTGGAACAACCGATTCCGCTCCTGGCTCGACGCGTCGCACGGCGCAGCCGCTGGAGCGGCGATTTGACCGCCGCCCCGCCCGTCGCTGTCACGCGACCAGAGCGGCCCTATCCGGGCCTGCGGCCGTTCGAGGTAGAGGAATGGGCGATCTTCTTCGGCCGCGAGCGGATGATCGACGAAGTCATCGGCCGCCTCGCCGGGAGCCGGCTGGTGCTGATCCACGGCATATCGGGTTCTGGCAAGTCGTCACTGGTGCGCGCCGGCGTCCTGCCGAAGCTGGCGCTCCAGTATGGCCGGCATGACGCGCCCTGGCGCACCTGCGCCATGCGTCCCTCGGGCGGGCCGCTCTGGAACCTCGCGTTCGAGTTCGCCAACCTCGAGGGTCGCGGTGAAGACCTCGAACGCGTCAGCACGATCGCCGGACAGTTGAACGCCAGCTCCGCGACGCTCGCCTCCGTCGCCGGCTCACTCGACGGCGTCAAGGACAAAAGCCTCTGTCTGCTTGTCGACCAGTTCGAGGAGCTGTTCCGCTACGAGAGGGAGACGAGCCGCGACGAGGCGGAGCTGTTCGTCGACCTCATCCAGCGCGCCGCGGCTGACGCGGCGCGCGAAGCCGCGGCGGGCGGCGTCGATCTGCATGTGAGCGTACCATGCGCTCGGAATTCCTCGGCGAATGCGCGCGTTTCGCCGGCTTCGCCGAGACGATCAACCGCACCCAATATCTCGTGCCGCGGATGGACGACGAAGGGCTCACGCGCGCGGTGCGGCGGCCGGCGCAGATGTATGGCGCGGAGTTTGACGAGGGCCTCGCCGAGCGGCTGATCGCTTTGGTGCGCGGGCGCGAGGATGAACTGCCTCTGCTGCAGCACGGCCTCATGCTGATGTGGGAGGATGGGCGGGCGCGTGGCGGAGAGCGGATGGCGCTCGACGGCGCGATCGTCGACAACGCGGGCGGTCTCGCCGAGCTTCTTTCCAGCCACGCCGACAAAGTGATGGCTTCAGTCGCGCTCGACGAGCGGCGCGAGTGGACTGTCGAGGCCATGTTTCGCGCCTTGAGTGACGTGAATGCCGAAGGTGCGGCGATCCGGCGACCCTGCGCGTTCCGCGACCTCTGCGCCATCGCCGACGTGTCGCCGGATGAACTTCGCCCGATCCTCGACGCGTTTCGCGCCCCGGGCGTGTCCTTCCTCACGCCCTATGGCGACGCACCAATCGAGGACAAAACCACGATCGACATCAGCCATGAAGCGCTGATCCGCTGCTGGCGTCGCATCAGCGCCAAGGAAGGCGGCTGGCTCCAGCAGGAATTCCGCGACGGACTCGCCTGGCGCCTGCTTTTGTTCCAGGCCGAGAATTTCGCGAGCGACAAGTCGAACTATCTTTCGAAGGCGTTGACCGAATCTGGCGAAAGGCGACTCAACTGGCTAAACGAGGCTTGGTCGAAGCGGTATGGCGGCGGGTGGCCCGCAGTTAAGGCGCTGGTCGACGCCAGCCGCGCGCATTGGACGCTGGAGGCCGAAGAAGATGAGGCTGACCGGCGAAAGGAAGTCGAAACCGAGCGGCTTCGGCGTCAGGCCGCCGAGCAAGCCGAACTCCTGGCCAGGCGGAGCGCGCAGCGCAGTCTGCTGGCCGCCGCCCTCATCACCGTCGGCGCGCTGATCGTGATCGCCGCGGTTGCGATCTGGAGCCATCAGATAAAGGTGGCCATCCATCGGCTGCAGACCGTGAGAGCTCTCGCAGGGGGCCAGGAGGGCGCGCTCAAGCCGGGCGACCCCGTCAAAGAGTGCAGCGATTGCCCGGAGATGATCGTTGTGTCGGCCGGGCGTTTCACGATGGGCTCGCCGGAAAGCGAGAGCGACAAGAGCGAGCAGCCAGCGCACGACGTGCAGATCGCAAAGCCTTTTGCTGTCGCGAAGTTTGCGCTGACCTTCGACGAGTGGGACGCCTGCGTGGCCTATGGCGATTGCGACCCCCATGTCAGCGACAGCAGCTGGGGGCGCGGCAAGCGCCCGACGATCAACGTGAGCTGGGACGACGCGCAGACCTATGTGAAATGGCTCTCATGGTGGACCGGCAGGTCCTATCGGCTGCTCTCCGAGGCGGAGTACGAATACGCGGCGCGCGCCGGAAGCGAGAAGAAATATCCGTGGGGCGACGACATCGAGCTCGACGGGAAGCCGATGGCCAATTGCGACGGCTGCGGCAGCCAGTGGGACAGCAAGCAGACGGCGCCGGTCGGCTCATTTCCGGCGAACGCGTTCGGGCTCTACGACATGGTCGGCAATGTCTGGGAGTGGACCGAAGATTGCTGGCACAAGAATTACAATGGCGCCCCGGCCGACGGCTCGGTATGGAAGAGCGACGATTGTAATTTACGTGTCGTCCGTGGCGGTTCCTGGTACGACTCCCCAGTCAACCTCCGCTCCGCGGACCGCGACGGGGCCAACCCCGGCGGCCGGTACTACAATCTGGGGTTCCGGGTCGCTCGGACGCTTACCCCTTAAATCCTTACCCCTTTACTTCCGGGGGTCCAGGGGCGAAGCCCTGTGGACAGGGCCGGGCACTGCTCTGCATGACGCGCCGCCTTGCTATAATCACTCCATGACCCTTCATCTCGTCAAACTCTGCGTCGGCGCGGATTCGCTCGACGACCTCCGGCAATGGATGGCGGCGCGCATGGTCGAATTGAAGCGGAGAGGCGCGCCGTCGCGGCACGCGCATGTAACGCGCATGACGCCGAAGCGGGCCGACGAGATTCTCGGCGGCGGGTCGCTCTACTGGGTCATCAGGGGCCAGATCTCGGCCCGGCAGGCGGTTGTCGGCATCGAGCCGTTCATGGACGCGGACGGGATCGGACGCTGCAGGCTCTGGCTCGACGGCGTGGTGGTCGCGGTCGCGCCGCGCCCGATGCGCGCCTTCCAGGGCTGGCGCTACTACGAGGCCAAGTCCGCGCCGCCTGACATCGACGAGGCCCAACCGGGCTTTGCCGAGATGCCCGACGCGATGCGGCGCGAACTCGCCGGATTGGGCCTCCTGTAAAATTGTTCGCGGGCCGCTTGTCGCAGTGGGCCGGGCGCACAATGTTCGGGGTTTGGTTCGGACAACAAGCGTTCGGCGATTGGGCATGGACAGGAAGAAGGACGCGCCGCTCGCCCCGCAGAGCAGAAACGAGGACATCGCGGCCTTCGTCGACGCGGCGCGGCGGACGCCCGCCCCGAGCGCGGGAACGCGCGGAAGGCTTATTTTCGCCCTCGACGCGACGATGAGCCGGCAGCCGACCTGGGATCTCGCCCAGGCCCTGCAGGCGAAGATGTTTCAGGCCGCGGCCGGTCTCGGCGGGCTCGAGGTGCAGCTCGTCTATTTCCGCGGGTTCAACGAGTGCCGAGCGTCGAAGTTCGTGTCGGGCGGGCAGGGGCTCGCCGAGCTGATGGGACGGATCGAAGTGCGCGGCGGCGAGACGCAGATCCGCAAGGTGCTCGCTCACGCTCGGGACGAGGCGAAGCGGGCCAAGGTCGGCGCGCTGGTCTTCGTCGGCGATGCGATGGAGGAGAATCCGGACAGGCTGGCTGCGCTCGCCGGCGAGCTTGCGCTGCAGGGCGTGAAAGCCTTCATGTTCCAGGAGGGCAATGACCCCGCGGCGCGGCGCACGTTCAGCGAAATCGCCCGGCTCACGGGCGGCGCATATAGCGCCTTCGACGCCGGCGCGTCAGCGCGTCTCGAGGCGCTGTTGCGGGCGGCGGCGGCCTATGCCGCGGGCGGCCATGCGGCGCTCGCCCGCGAGGCCGACGCCGATCCGGCCGCCCGGCTTCTGCTGTCGCAGATGCGGGGATCATGAATCTGGCGTAGCTTCTCGAGCGTACGGCGATTCAAGTCTGCGGCCTGAGGGTTCGCCCGTCAGCGCCGCACCGAAAGCGTTACCGCGATGAACTTCATCATCGGGCTGATATTGCTATTTCTTTTGCTGTCGGCGATCAAGCGGTTCGCGCGCATGGACACGGCTACCGCGGCGCGGCTCGTGCGCCACGGCGGGGGCGTCCTCGGGCTGATCGCCGCCGCGCTGCTCTTGTTGCGCGGCCGGATAGGCTTCGCCGCGGCGCTCGCGGGCATGGCGGCGAGCTTCGCCGGCTGGCGCGCTTTCGGCCCTGCATGGACCTCGTTCCGTACGGCGGGCCCCACGGCCGGCGCGCGCCCGGGACGCGTGTCGATCGCCCGTTCCGCGATGATCGAAATGCGCCTCGATCACGACAGCGGCGTCATCAGCGGCGACGTCCTTGCCGGCGTCTACGGGGGGAAGGCGCTCGAGGCGCTGTCGCGGCCGGAACTCCTCAACTTGCGGGACGAACTCCTGCGCGACGACCCGGACGGCGCCAATCTCCTAGAGGCTTATCTCGACCGCCGGTTTGCCGGCTGGCGTCAGACAGACCAGGGTCAGCGCGAGGGGCGGGGCAGCGCCGCCGCCGGAGGCGCGATGACGCGCCGGGAAGCGTACGAAATTCTGGGTCTGCCGGAAGGCTCCGGGGCGGCCGACATTATCCACGCCCACCGAACGCTGATGAAGAAGTTTCACCCAGATCATGGCGGCTCGACCGCTCTTGCCGCGCGGGTCAATCAGGCCAAGGATGTCTTGATGCAACGACAAGGCTGAGGCGCTCCAGGCAGGAAATGGAGGACCGGGGTCAAAGGTTCCCGCGTCAGTTGTGGGCGGCGAAGCAGGAGAATCCGTTGCGTTTGAGTGAGCGGCAGGCGGACTCGGCTGAAGCCGGATCGAGGCCGGCGAAGCGGGCGCGATAGAACGTGTCTTCGCCCCTCTGAACTTTTTCGGTGACGGGTTTCGCAGCGGCCAGCGCCTTCGGGTCGCGTTCGCGCGCCTTGGCGAGCAGTGCGCTCGCCTTTGCTGCGTCGTCGGTGGCGCCGATCTGGATCATCCAACCCCTGTGCGTGAGCGTGTCCTGGTCGTTGGCTTCAGCCGATGTCCGGGCTGCGATCGTCGTCTCCGCCGACGTCTTGTCGCCGACGCGCGCGGGATTCGGCTTCGCCGGCGGCGGTGGCGCCTCAACGCCCGCCTGAGCGATCCTCTGGCCCCTCGAGACCGGATCCGGCCCTTTCACCCATCCAAGCTCAGCCGGACTCCGGTCGCGCGTCGATGGCGCGGCGACGGCCGAACGCGGAGGCGTCGCTTGGTCCACGGGCTGCGCTTTGGCGAGCGCCTTGACGGCGGCGACGTGAAGCGTCGTCGCCTCGTCTGCGTCCGCATCGTCGCCCTCCGCAAGCGGCTGAGCCGGGCGAGCCGAAGGAACGCGTAAGGGGACGTCGGCTGCGACGGCGGCCGGATGCGGGCTATTCGGCTCCTGAGCCGTTGCGCGCTGAGGCTGCTCTAATTGGGACGCGTCGGCGACCAACGTCGCCGTATGCGCCGTTGATGCCTCGGCGATATGGTCCTCGATCATGTTCTCCATGATCCGGTCGCGCGCGCCGGAGGTGCGTCCGCCCATGACGACGGCGACCAGCGAGCGGCCGTCGCGATGGACCGAGGTCAGGAGATTGAAGCCCGAGGCGCGCGTATAGCCGGTCTTGATGCCGTCCACGCCGTCGACACGGCCGAGCAAATGATTGTGGTTGCCGATGATCTCGCCTGCATACTGGAACTCGTGGGTCGAAAAATATTTGAAGTAGCGAGGAAAGCGCTCCTCGAGCGAACGGGCGAGGATGGTCAGGTCGCGGGCGGTGGTGATCTGCTCGTCATTGGGCAGCCCCGAGGCGTTGCGATAGACCGTGCTCGACATGCCGAGCGCACGGGCCTTGCGCGTCATCATCTCGGCGAATGTGTCCTCGTCGCGCCCGATCGCTTCGGCGATCGCCACCGCGACGTCGTTGGCCGATCGCGTTACGACTGCCTTGATCGCATTCTCGATGCTGATCGTATCGCCGGGCTCGACGCCGAGCTTCGAGGGCTCCTGCGCCGCAGCGTGTTCGGAGACCGGGATCTGCGTCTGGAGCGTCATTGCGCCTTTGTCGAGCTGCTCGAACAGCAGGTAGAGCGTCATCACCTTGGTGATCGAGGCCGGATGCCGCGGCGCATCTTCGGCGACCGACCAGAGCGTCCGGCCGGAGTTGGCGTCGACGACGATGGCCGAGAAAACTGGCGAGGCTGGGACGGCCGCTGGGGAATGGCGCGAGTGAGGCGCGGCGTAGTGCGCGACATGTCGGTAATGCGCGTAGTGCGCGTAATGTCGATAATGATGGGCTTCGGCAGGCGCGTCGGCGAAAGCGAAGGCAGAGACTGCAGTCAACGCTCCAGCGGCAAATCGAGCAAGGCGCCCGAGTTGCAAGTCAATCGCACGCCACGCCATAAAACGCGCCCCTTTACGCACGCAACTCCGAGGAGTGGCGCAACACACACACAGGACGAGGTTATGGCGGCGCGGTTACGGCCGGGTTAACGAAGCGCAATGTGATTGAAGCAAATTGACGGGCGGGCCCGGAACATCTGGGTCCCGCGCAGGCGCGACGCCGTCGCCTTTTCTCAACATTCAGTTGAGGGGGCAGGTTCAAATATATGATATTAATGCATGAACAACTCTGATTTGATGGATGGTCCGCGCGCTCGCTCCGAGCCGGGCCAATTCAAAATGCTGCGATGCAAAAAACGCTTGACTTTTATTGTGCAGTGCACATAATGCCGCCATCGACACAAGCCGCTGTCCATGTAGCGGCCAACACCCAGGGGTTGAAGATGACCACCGCGCCAAATCTCGAAGCGTTCCAGAATTTCTCCAAGCAGCAGATCGAAGCGTTCACCGCCGCCTCGGCGACCTTGACGAAGGGCCTGCAGGAAATCGCCGCCGAATCGACCGACTATTCGAAGAAGGCTTTCGCCGCCGGCTCGGCGGTGCTTGAGAAGCTGCTCGGCGCCCGCAGCGTCGAAGCCGCTGTCCAGATTCAGAGCGAGTACGCCAAGCAGGCCTACGAGGGCTTCGTCGCCCAGTCCAGCAAGTTCTCCGAGCTCTATGCGAAGGTTGCCTCCGACGCGCTCAAGCCCGTGACCTCGGCCTACGCCAACCTTCAGCCGAAGTAAGTCACGAGGGCGCGTCTCGACGCTCGCCGTCAGGACGACAAAAATTGACGCCGGCGTCCCTCGCGGGGCGCCGGCGTTTTTTCGTTTCGGCGTCGGCGCCGAACGCAGGGCGGGACGGAACACAATCCAACTGCAGGGCGTTTTCGTTACGATCTCAGCGACGGTGTCTCGGCAGGATTCGGGCGCTGTTCAAGACTGCATTGCGCCCCTTGCGCGTGACGGACAAATTGGCAATTCTGCATATCCGGGTTTCCTCTCGCGGGGAGCCGTCGAGCGCCTATATATGTCCAAGTTCGCGTGCGATGTTGTCTGGTCCTAGCGTGCAACCGGGAAGCAAGGGGTCGTCCGTGTCTACCGCCTCCAATCCGTTTGTGGTTCGCTTTCGTGCGGGCATGGCGCGTCTTGCGAGGTGGTTCAATCCGGGCTTCGGCGCTGCCGGCGCGGCTTTGCAGACCCGCCCGACAGCCGCGCGGGAGCCGAAGCGGGGAGGGGAAACGCCCGGCAGCGGGGCGGCGGTCATCACCCGGACGCGCGCGCAGACGAAGCGCCCGAGCATGTATCGCGTGCTGCTCCTGAACGACGATTATACGCCCATGGAGTTCGTGATCTCGATCCTTCAGGCGTTCTTCAACAAGGACCCCGAGGAGGCGACGCAGATCATGCTGCAAGTTCATCACAACGGCGTGGGGGAATGCGGAGTCTACACCTATGAAATCGCCGAGACCAAGGTGTCCCAGGTGATGGACCACGCCCGCAAGAATCAGCATCCTCTGCAGTGCATCATGGAAAAGAAGTGAGGCGCCCCAATGCCGATTTTCTCCCGCGCGCTCGAAAAGACCCTTCGCAAAGCGCTGTCGCTGGCGAACGAGCGCCGTCACGAATACGCGACGCTGGAGCACCTGCTGCTTGCGCTGATCGACGACGTCGATGCGGCGGCGGTGCTGCGCGCCTGCGGGGTCGACCTCGACGCGCTGCGCAAGACGGTGATCCAATACCTTGATACGGAACTGGAAAACCTCGTCGTCGAGAGCCAGGAGGAGGCGAAGGCGACCAACGGATTCCAGCGGGTCGTCCAGCGCGCCGCGTTCCACGTTCAGTCCTCGGGCCGCGAAGAAGTAACCGGCGCCAATGTGCTTGTCGCCATCTTTGCCGAGCGCGAGACGCATGCCGCGTTCTTCCTGCAGGAGCAGGACATGACGCGGTACGACGCGGTGAATTACATCAGTCACGGAATCGCCAAGCGTCCCGGCCATTCCGATACGTCCCGTCTGCCCCGCGGCGCCGACGAGGAGCACGAGGCGCGCGACGCGAAAGACACCAAAGACAGCGGCGAAACCAAGAAAAAGGAAGGCGCGCTTGACGCTTATTGCGTCAACCTCAACCGCAAGGCGAGGGAGGGGCGGATCGATCCGCTGATCGGTCGCGAGGCGGAGGTGCAGCGCACGATCCAGGTTCTGTGCCGTCGCCAGAAGAACAATCCGCTGCTGGTCGGCGACCCAGGCGTTGGCAAGACCGCGATCGCGGAAGGCCTCGCTCGCAAGATCGTCAATTCCGACGTCCCGGAGGTGCTCGAGGGCGCGACGGTGTTTGCGCTCGACATGGGCGCTCTTCTTGCTGGCACCCGCTATCGCGGCGACTTCGAGGAGCGTCTGAAGCAGGTGATGAAGGAGATCGAGCAGCACAAGGACGCGATCCTCTTCATCGACGAGATTCATACCGTCATCGGCGCCGGCGCAACGTCGGGCGGCGCAATGGACGCGTCAAACCTCTTGAAGCCGGCTTTGGCCCAGGGGACGCTGCGCTGCATCGGCTCGACGACGTACAAGGAATACCGGCAATATTTTGAAAAGGACCGCGCGTTGGTCCGCCGCTTCCAGAAGATCGACGTCAAGGAGCCCAGCGTCGCCGACACGATCGAGATCCTCAAGGGCCTCAAGCCGTACTTCGAGGAGTTCCACAAGCTGCGCTACACGGGCGAGGCGGTGAAAGCGGCGGTCGAACTGTCGTCGCGCTACATCCATGATCGCAAGCTGCCGGACAAGGCGATCGACGTGATCGACGAGACCGGCGCCTCGCAGATGCTTCTGCCGGAAACGAAGCGCAAGAAGACGATCGGCGTGAAAGAGATCGAGGCGACCATCGCCTCGATGGCCCGCATCCCGCCGAAGTCCGTCTCGAAGGACGACACCGAGGTGCTGGCGCATCTCGAGGAGACCTTGAAACGGGCCGTCTACGGCCAGGACGAGGCGGTCGCGTCGCTGGCCTCGGCGATCAAGCTCGCCCGAGCCGGGCTCCGCGATCCGGAGAAGCCGATCGGCTGCTATCTGTTCTCAGGACCAACCGGCGTCGGCAAGACCGAAGCGGCGCGCCAGCTCGCCCTGAGCCTTGGCCTCGAGTTGATCCGGTTCGACATGTCCGAGTACATGGAGCGCCATACGGTGTCGCGCCTGATCGGCGCGCCTCCCGGCTATGTCGGCTTCGATCAGGGCGGGCTTCTGACGGACGCGATCGACCAGCATCCGCACAGCGTCCTGCTCCTGGACGAGATCGAGAAGGCGCATCCCGATCTGTTCAACATTCTGTTGCAGATCATGGATCATGGGAAGCTGACCGACCATTCGGGCAAGGCCATCGACTTCCGCAACGTGATCCTGATCATGACGACCAATGCGGGCGCGCAGGATCTCGCCAGGGCGGCGTTCGGCTTCCACAAGTCCAAGCGCGAGGGGGACGACCGCGAGGCGATCGACCGGCTGTTCGCGCCCGAGTTCCGCAACCGGCTCGATGCGATCGTAGCGTTCTCGCGCTTGCCGGAATCGGTAATCGCCCGGGTGGTCGACAAGTTCATCCTTCAGCTCGAGGCGCAGCTTTCAGACCGCAACGTCACGATCGAGCTCACCGACGAATCGCGAGCCTGGCTGGTCAAGAACGGCTACGACGAGGCGATGGGCGCAAGGCCCATGGCGCGGGTCATCCAGGTCCAGATCAAGACGCCGCTCGCCGATGAAGTGCTGTTCGGACGGCTGAAGAACGGCGGCGTCGTCAAGGTGGTCGTCACCGCGGACGAGACCGGCGTGAAGAAGCTCGGGTTCGTGTACCCCGAAGGGCCCGCCCAGCCGCGCATGGAGCGGGACCTGATCGTTGCGGCCAAGGCCCGCGGACGGTCGCGAAAGCGCCTGGAGCCGGAGGCTCCGTCCGCCAGCGACAGGACGCCCGAACCGGAACCGGAAGCGCCATAAACGGGCTCCCATCGCTGGTACGTCGCGAGGACGCCGCCAAAGAAGCCGGACGCGAGGCGCTCAGCCTTTCGGCACACACAAAAAAGGGAAGGCGCTCGGCCTTCCCTTCTCCTCTTTCAGGCCAAGCTCGGATCGTCGCGATCAGAACTTGTAGTTGACGCCCGCGCGGAAGATTGACGCGTCGTAGTTGACGTGGGCCGTCGCATAGACGCCCGGGAGGAGGGCGAGGGCGGCGGGGCTTGCGGTCGTCGTGATGTTCTTGCTGCCGAGGTCGACGTAGAGATATTCGCCCTTGATCGTGATGTTGTTGGTGATCGCGTATTCGACGCCGCCGCCGATTGTCCAGCCAGTGCGCGAGGAGCTCGGGTTGCCGTTCCAATAAAAGCCCTGCGTAGCGTCATAGACGCTGAAGCTCGAGCTGCCGCCGGCGTAGGCGACGCCGCCTGTGCCGTAGAACATCAGCCGGTTGTCCGGCGTGGCGACGAAGCCGACGCGCGCACGGGTCGTGCCCAGCCAATCCAGGTTCGCCTTGGCGTGCACGTACAAAGTGTCGCCGGGGAAAGCCGTCGTCGCAGCAAACGGAGAGCTGACAAAATTGAATGTCTTGCCGAGGCTCGACCCGTCGAAATCTGTTTCGACGCCCAGTACGAAAGCTCCGGTCTGCCAGTTGTAGCCCGCCTGGCCGCCCCCGATGAAGCCGCTCTGGTTATTTCCAATTCCGCCTGGGAAATAGCTCGAGAGCCAGATGTCGGCCGAGGGGACGACAAGCGAAGCATTGCGGCTGCCGCTGCCCCAGATGCCGCCGGCGTTGAGACCGACATAGAAACCGGTCCAGGTGAAGGGCGGCGGAATGAACACCGGCGCCGGCGCCGCCTTCCTCGTGGGTAGGTCAGCGGCCTGAGCGGAAAAGGCGCCCGCAACGGTCAACGCCGCCGCGGCGGCTCCCATAAGCCAACGATTGGTCATCTTCGGTCTCCGTTTAGATCGGCTCCGCCATGCACCCGCGCGCCGTCGCCCGTTTGAAATTTATGAGCCCTCTATATGTAACTCGGCTTGCCGAGTCCACCTCCGGGACCACAATTTGCTCATGTTCACGGCTAGATGTGGCAAATTTGACACAAAAAAAGAGGCTCTTGGTTAAGCAAATATTTCCTAAAGAAGCCTGATTCGGCAAGGCGTTAACCGGTCACGAGACTCGCGAGCAGCACCGCGATGACCCCGGTCAGGAAAACGCCATCGAATGTGCCCGCGCCGCCAATCGAGGCCACGGGGGCGCCGAGGCTCCGCAGTTGCCCGAGGTTCAAGAGGTCCGCCCCGAGGAGGACGCCGATGCAACCGCCGATGTAAGCGAGCGGTCCGGCGTACCGGCGCGAGAGTATCAGCGCCACGAAGGCCGCGAGCAGCGGCGGCGCGAAGGTCGGCACGGCAATCCCGACCCCGGGAACCGGGGTCGCCATCCGGTGGACGAAGAAGGCGACCACCGCAATCGCGATGAGGCCAGGCCCCCACAGGCGGTAGCGAATGAGAAGATAGACGGAGAGCATGATGGGGATTGCGGCTCCGCCGACGTTGATGGCCAAAATCGTGCCGGGCCAGTCGACCGCGACCGGCGCGAGGAAAGGCACGCCCATGATCTCCACCACCTCGCGGGAGACGACGCGTTCTTCCGGCAGCCGCACGAGGGGCAGGTTGATGTAGGAGCCGAGCAGGGACGCGAACAGAATGATGAGAGCGACGAAAGGATCGAGACCGAGGGCCGACGAGACGCGTTTCAGGAGTCCGATCTGGATCAGAATCGCGAGCGCCACGAGGATGGCGAAGAAGAGCGCCGCGAGCCCTGCGCTCAGCGGGACGTAGTGGAGATGGCTCACGGCGCGAAGGCCGCGATGATCTTCTCGGCGTGCGGGCGGAGCGCCTCGGCGCTCTGCAACGGCCCGCCCGGGGGCCGGAGCGAAACTCCGGTCCAGCGCGGCAGCACATGGAAATGCAGATGGAACACCTGCTGCCCGCCGGCCTCCTCATTGAACTGCTGAAGCGTAATCCCCCCCGCCTTCATGCCCTCCCTGACGGCATGGGCGACCTTCTGCACCGACGGCATGAAGCGGGCCAGGGCCTCGGGTTCGATGTCGAAGAGGTTGCGCGCCGGAACCTTCGGGATCACCAGGGCGTGTCCTTCTGCGCGCGGCATCACGTCCAGGAAGGCGAGCGAAACCCCGTCCTCGTAGATTTTCACGCAAGGTGCGTCGCCGCGCAGAATTTTGGCGAAGATGTTGTTCGGGTCATACATCGGCGTCAAAGGAGTCCCCCAGCGCTTCGGCGTTTTCCGCCTCTCCCCGCTTGAACGGGGCGTGCCCCTCATAATGCGCGATCGTGCGCGCCACCGCCTCACGTTCGCGCCTCAAATAGTCAGCGATTGCCCTGGCGAGGCCCGCGTTGGCGAATTCGTGGGCCGAATAGGTCACCACGGGGCGATAGCCCCGCGCGAGCTTGTGCTCCCCTTGCGCGCCCGCTTCCACCCGCTTGAGGCCATGGGCTAGCGCGAATTCGATCGCCTGATAGTAGCAGACCTCGAAATGGAGGAAGGGCCGCTCCTCGATCGCGCCCCAGTTGCGCCCGTAGAGCGCGTCGTCGCCGATGAAATTGATGGCGCCGGCGATGTAGCGCCCGCTGCGTTTGGCCATCACCAGGAGAATCCTGTCGGGCATCGACGCCCCAACCCGGTCGAAAAAACTCCGGGTGAGGTAGGGCCGGCCCCATTTGCGCGAGCCGGTGTCCATGTAGAACGCGAAGAACGCCTTCCAATGCTCTGCTCTGATTGCGGAGCCCGTGACCCATTCGATCGCGACATCGGAGCCTAGCGCGTCACGTCGCTCGCGCTTGATCGCTTTGCGTTTGCGCGAGGCGAGGGCGGAGAGAAAATCGTCGAAGCTCGAAAAGCCGTCGCAGAAGAAATGGAACTGCTCGCCGTGGCGGATGAGGAACCGAGCGCGCTCGAGGCGCCGGGCGTCCTCTGCGGTCGGAAAGGTCACATGGAGGGAGGAGGCCCGGGTCTGCTTGCACAACTCCCGCAAACCCGCGATCAGCGCCTCATGTGCGCCTTCGGGCGCGTTCGCCGCGACCAGCAGGCGCCGCCCGGTCGCCGGCGTGAACGGCGCAGCGACCTGCAGCTTCGGATAGTAGCGCCCGCCGGCGCGCTCATAGGCGTCGGCCCAGGCATGATCGAACACGTACTCGCCCATGCTGTGGCTCTTGAGATAGGACGCGGCGGCGGCGACGACGCGCCCCGACGAATCCTCGACGATCACATGCGCCGGCGTCCATCCCGTCCGCCCGCCGACCGAGCCAGACGCCTCGAGCGAATGGAGGAAAGCGTGCGACATGAACGGGTTGTACCGCTCGCCGCCGGACTCCGCCTCCGAGAGGCAGGGCGGATTGGCGCAGGCGTCCCACGCCGCCGGATCGACGGCAGCGATAGATGCGGCGACGCGCGCGGTGAAGGAAGCCATGGAAAGGCATACGATCCGGACAGTGCTGCGGCGCATCATAGCATGGCGGGCCGTTCGGCCGGCAAGCGGGGGAGAGCAAAGAGTCAGAGAGGGCGCGCGGGACTTCATCGCGCCGTTGCCGGACACCGCCGGCGTGGCTAGGTTCGCCTCGCCCTTTTCATTGCGGACCTCGAGTTGATCAGGCGTCTCGATGTTTGAACCAGCGCCTGCTCAAGTCTTTGCGCGCAGCCGGTACTACGCATGGCTCGTGGTCGGAACGGTCTGCATCGGCACGTTCATCGGCCAGGTCGACGGCAGCATCGTGCAGCTCGCGCTCCCCTCGCTCGAGGATGCGTTCGGCGCGCCGCTCGACGCGGTGAGCTGGGTCGCGCTCGGCTATATGCTGGCCTTCGCGTCGGTGCTGCCGGTGTTCGCCCGAATGGCCGAGATCGCCGGGCGCAAGACGCTCTATCTTGCTGGATTTGCGCTGTTCGGCCTTTGGTCGGCCTTGTGCGGCCTCGCGCCGAGCCTGCCGGTCCTCATCGGCTTCCGCGTTCTGCAGGGCATGAGCGGCGCATTGCTCGGCGCCAACAGCGTCGTCATCCTGGTCGCCGCCGCCGGTCCGGCGCGGCGCGGACAGGCCCTGGGCATCATGTCGGCCGCGCAGGCGGTGGGCTTGAGCATCGGCCCGGCGCTTGGCGGCGTGCTGTTGGGCGCGCTCGGCTGGCGCTGGATCTTCTGGGTCACTGTCCCGTTCGCGGTCCTCGGCACGGTTCTTGGCTGGCTGATCGTGCCGCGGACGACGACCTTCGCCGGCGACCGCCGCTTCGACACGCCTGGCGCGATCCTGCTGGTTCCTGCGCTCGCCGCGCTTCTCCTGGCGATCTCGGAGTTCCAGGCCTGGGGCTTCTCACCGCCGCTCATTGCATGCGCCGTCGCCGCGCCGCTCCTGCTCGGCGGCTTCATCTGGCGCGAGGCCCGCGCGCCGGCGCCGCTCATCAATCTCAGTCTCTTTCGGTCCGCCGCCTTCTCGGCGGGAAGCGTCGGCGTGCTTGTCTCCTATGGCATGCTCTACGGGATGTTCTTCGCGATGTCGTTCGCGCTCGTCCGCGGCTACCACGATCGGCCGTTGGCCGCCGGCCTCAGGCTGACCATCGTCCCGGTCGCGCTCGGCCTCGTCGCGCCGTTCAGCGGAGCGCTCTCGGACAAGCGCCCGCGTCTTCTGATGCTCGCCGGCATGGCGATTAGCGCCGCCGCGGCGATGGCGCTGACGAGATTGCTCGACGGAACGCCGGGCAGCCTGATGAGCGCCATGGCCGGGCTTGCCGCGTTCGGCGTCGGGCTCGGCTGCTATATCGCGCCCAACAACAATGCGACGATGAGCGCCGCGCCCGCCGACAAGTCGGGCGTCGCCGGCGGACTGCTCAATCTCTTGCGCATTTCCGGCGGCGGCGTCGGCGTCGCCGCATCGTCGGCGGTGCTCGGCTGGGGACTCGAATCCGCGACCGGCATCCACGAGCAGACCGCGGGCGCGCCCGAAGCTGCGCTCCTGGCTGCGGTCGGCGACGTGCTTGTTCTGCTCGCGCTCTTCGGCGCGCTGGGCGGGGCGATGGCGCTCATTCGCAATAGCCCCAAAGCGGACGGGGGCAAGGCCTTCGGCGCTGGCGCGCCGAAGCCGTCGTAGCACCGGCCCTTGTTTGCCTTGGCGCGCGCATGGGAAACACTGTCGTCAGTGCGCCGCGATCATGGTGGCCGTTCGGGGCGCAAATGGGAGAAAACATGAGGAGGGGAAG
Source organism: Hyphomicrobiales bacterium (assembly GCA_019237205.1). Classification (GTDB taxonomy): domain Bacteria; phylum Pseudomonadota; class Alphaproteobacteria; order Rhizobiales; family Beijerinckiaceae; genus Roseiarcus. The sequence goes on along the minus strand of JAFAHO010000206.1, from coordinate 33,895 downwards.
CAGCCATGTTCACCTACAGCGCTTTGGTCAGCTCGGAAGGCGGCGACGCGAGTTTTCAGAACAACGTTCCCGATCCCGCCACATCCGGCAAGGAGCTGCCGACCTTCAAGTTCGAGCTGGAGAAGTCGGAAGGTCGAGCGATTGACGGCAGCTACGGCAAGGAGGCGACGGTCGCGCAGCTGCCGATATCCAAGGGGCTCGCCGGCGTCTCGATGCTGATGCAGCCCGGCGTGATGCGCGAGCTTCACTGGCACGCCACCGCAGCCGAATGGGCATTCGTCATCGAGGGTCAGGTTCGCACCACGGTCATCGACCCGAGCGGCTCGTCGGAGACCAATGACTTCGCGCCCGGCGATCTCTGGTATTTTCCGCGCGGCCACGGACACGTCATTCAGACGCTGGGCGACAAGCCCTGTCACTTCATCCTGGTTTTCGACAACGGCTACTTTTCCGAGTTTGGCACGTTCAGCATTACCGACTGGATGGGCCACGCGCCGCAGGAGCTCCTGGCGAAGAACTTCCGCCTCCCCGCCTCCGCCTTCGAGACCATCCCGAAGAAGGAAGTCTATTTCGCCAAAGGCAGGGTTCCCCCAGCGTTCCCGCCTGCGCCGCTGCAGGGCTGGAAGCCGCCGCCGCTGACGCACAAGTATAGCCTCCTCTCGCAAAAGCCCTTCGAGGTCTTCGACGGTGGCGTCGAATGGCGTGCCGACGGATCGCAATTCCCCATCTCCACGACCATAACCGGAGTCGTGCTCGACATGGAGGTCGGCGCGCTGCGCGAGCTCCACTGGCATCCGAACGCGAGCGAGTGGCAATACGTGCTTTCCGGCGATCTTCGCGTGACCCTGTTCGGCTCGAACGGGCGCTGGCGCCAGGAGACGCTCAGCAAAGGCGACGTCGGCTACATCCCGCAAGGGTTCGGGCATTCGATCGAGAACGTCGGCAGCGGGAGGGCGCGCATCCTGATCGTCTTCAACAGCGGCCACTACCAGACGATCAACCTGTCGCAATGGATCGCCGGCAATTCGATCGATGTGCTCGCAACCAATTTCGGCCAGGATCCCGCGCTGTTCGAGAGGTTCCCGCACGAGGACGTGTTCATGACGCGGTAGGCGTATCGGCCTTTGCCGATGCGACGCTTCGCCGGCAAGCTTGAAGCGTTTGGACACAAAGTCATCGCGGGTGAGGAAGTCCCGGACGACTGGACGATCCCGCACGATTTCCTGCGCTCCTTCGAGGGGAGCGCTGAGGCCATCGCCATCGTCGGCGCCGCGCTCTGCGGCGCCTCGGATCCCCGCCTCGATGGAATCGCCGCGCCGCTTTAGGCTGCCCGGGCTCCCGCCCGCCCTGTGCGGGCGGGAGCGCAGGCGCGGCGTTGCAAATTCGGCCAGACCGATGCGGTCAGCGATCCTTCGCCGCGCGAAGGTCGCTCATGGAGTTGTCTTTTTCGCCGCCCCGCTGTCGGTCGTCGACCGCGCCTCGGACTGGTCGAGCGGATTTGGAGCGTAGCGAAAGTCTGGAGCGGCCTTCAGCTCCGCCAGGGTCACGCCGAGAATCGCCTTGTCGGGATAGCCCTGGCTCGCTTCCGTGGCGGCCGGATCCGTCTCCTTCATCGGCGGCGGCCCCGCGGCTTGCCCTGTGGTTGACGCGACCGGGTTGCTCGGCGGCTGATCCGTCGCCGGCATCTTTCGGCCCTCGGTTCGCCATTGCATCGCAGCGAACGGCACCGCGACGTCCTTCGTTCCGAACCCGAGGAATCCGCCAATGCCGATGACGACGGTCTCGGCCTTGCCGTCATGGCCCATCAGCACGTCCTTGATCTTGCCGATCTGCTTTTCGTCCGTGCCAAAGACGCCGATTCCGACCAGCTTCGGCGCCCGCCACTGGTCGGCGGCCTGCGCCGTGACGAACGAGATGCCCGCGTCGCTCTTGGCCGGCTGGGCATCGGGCTTAGACGTCTGGGTCTGCGCCGGCTTCATCGGCGCCGCTGGATTGTCTGTGGCGGCCGTTTGCGCGAGCGCGCCGGACCCTAGGAGCGCAGCGCTGAACAGGGTTGCATAAACAAGTGTTGTACGCATTTTCGCCTCCTCTCAAGTGAGCGCCGGCGTCAGGGGTTGAATCGTTTGCAGCATTGCTCGAACGCCTGCGCCCCGCTTCGCGCGCATCGCGCGGCGGACGCGGCTCCAATTTGCGTGTTCGATCGCTGGAGCACCGGCCACCCAACTGCTGGCGGCGCGGGATGTTCCATCACAAATTGCTGGGCAGTGTCTCAGTTTGAAATTTCTGGTTTCGACCCTTCGCGGGCCTTCAAGACGGCCCCGGTACGTGCGGAGACCGCTAGAAAGCAGCCGTAGGCGGAACGCGACAGAGGCGCCTGAGCGGGCGTTCCGGCAGAGAGCGGCGAACGCGTGATGGCGAGGTCTCGCATGGACCTTTTCCATCTGGAGGCTGTTGTTGCTGCCGGCGGCGCCTCAGGCAGGAACGAGGCCGTGGCGGAGCATGATCTCTTTCAGCCTTGCCGGGTCCGGCTTGCCGGGGACGCTGACCGCCTGCGCAATCTCCTCGAAGTAGCGACGCCCGATGGACCCCGGGGTCAGCACGATCAACGCCCGAGCGGTTTCTTCATGTAGGTTCTGGTGCTGGTGGACGCTGCCGCGCGGGATGAACACCGCATCCCCGCGACGGACTGAATGCTTCTGCCCGTCTAGCGTCGTGGTGAGCGTCCCCTCCAGCCCGTAGACGACCTCGTCCACGCTCCGGTGATAGTGCGGCACCACCGGTTCGAGGGCGTTCGCCGGCAACATGAACTCGAACACGACGAGGTCGCCCGAGCCCTGCGTCTCATCGACCAGGAAATGCAGTTCCTGACCGCCGATCCGGAGCACTTCAGCGCTGAAGCTTTGCATGTCATCCTCCATGCTGTAAAGTGGTTTTACGTGACTCTCTACGTAAAGTGGTTTTACTGGAATGTCAAGGGTCGTGAAGTCAACTCCCACGCCGAGCGCCAAGGACGACGCAGGCCCCCCTTTCGTCGGCGCGCTGCTGCGCCTGTGCCTGGAGCGGGTTCGCGCCCGCATTCGCGAGGCGGTCCGCGCGGCCGGCTTCACCGATCTGCAGGACGCGTATCTGGCCGTATTCTCCTATCCCCTGCCCGACGGGGTGAGGCCATCCGAACTCGCGCGGCGCATCCGCATGTCGCGCCAAGCGACCAACTATCTCATCGCCCAGATGGAAGCGCTCGGCTATCTCGAGCGCCGCACCACCGACGGCGACGACGGCGCGCGGCGGCGCGTCTATTTCACCAAGCGCGCTTGGCGGGTCAACGAAACGATCGTCGCTTGCCTTCGGGAATTGCAGGCAGAGTGGGAGGGGGAGATCGGGCAGAAGCGCTTCCGCGCCTTCATCGAGGTGCTGCGACACTTCGCAGACGAAGAGTTGCGGTCGTACTCCCGGTAGGCGGTCCGTCTACACCGGCGCGGAGTTAGGCCATCCAAGCCGCCGCGCGGAACGAGAGCGCCGTCTCGCGCGCCCGTCTCGAACGGCGTCGCGTCCGACCAGAAGGTTTTGGCGAATTTGGTCGCGTCGACCCGGTAAGGGCGGTTCCGGGTGAAGCGCATCTCCTTGCGACCGTCGCCTGTTTCGCCGACGGCCTGTCGGAGATTGACGCACGGCTGGCGGCTGCGGGCGTCGAGCGGCGAATTGCGCTGACGACCCCGCGCTTCATGGCGACCATCGCCGCAATTGCGGCGAGCGACCTTGTCACGACTATCTCGGCGGCTTTCTTGAGGCCGCCGCCGTTCGATGACGCGCTCGATCTGACCGTGGTGGCGACCAAACTGCGCGCGGCCGACCCAGCGATGCAATGGTTCCGCAAGCTGCTGCGGGAAGAGGCGGCCGCGGCCTATGCGGCTCCCGGCCAATAGCCGGCGCGCCGATCGCGGCATGCGGGGCCGTCTTGAATCGCCTCAATCGGAAACTAGCTTAATTTCAAAGGCGTTGTTCGACGCCGCGTCAGACGGAGGAGGTATCAATGGCAATGGAGATTTCGTGGCGCGGGGGCAAAAGCGTACAGGACTGGATCAACCTAATATGCGGTGTGTTGCTGTTCATCTCGCCCTGGGCGCTCGGGTTTTCCGGGGATATGATGGCTGCGAGGACCGCATGGGTCGGCGGCATCGTGATCGCGGTCATGGGGATCGCGGCGCTCGTCCAGTTCGCCGAGTGGGAGGATTGGGTGGCGCTGATCGCCGGCGTCCTGATGATCATCTCGCCTTGGGTGCTAGGCTTCGCGGCGATGCATTTTGCTGCCTGGACGATGGTCGTGCTCGGGCTGATCGTCGCTCTGGCGTCGGTCTCGGAGATCTGGATCGTCCATCACCAGACGGCGGTGAGAAGCTGAGCGGCGTCTCGCGCCGCTCCTGGCTCGTTGCGCAAGGTCGAAGGCGGCCTCGCCGCGGCCTTTGACTGGGGGCCGTTAGGGCGTCACGCCTCGTCGACGAAGGTTAGTCGGGCGGCCGCGCCAGACGATGGGCGACCGCGCGCCGAGGCGAGATCTCGCGCAAGACGACCTCGAAAACGGACGCTCCCTTGGTTGGACACACATTGCGCGGGGCTGGAACATTCGCAGCGATTTGGCGCGGTTTGCCCGGGACTGGCTCTTGACGGACCTCGCGCTTTGGCGAGTCTTGTGAGGCCCCTCGAATCGCCTCGCCCGGATCCGCCGATGAGAACTCTTGCGCCGCCCGCCTTGGCCGTCTTTGCGCTTTGCGCCTGCAACGCGCCTGCGCCGCAGGCCTCGGCGCCGCCTGCGCCGGGCTCCGCGGCCGTCACGCCTTCTAACTTTCAGCTGCCGGAGGGCGGGGACTGTTCGGCGAAGATTGCACGCTACCGCGCGATCCAGGACAACGACCTCTCGATGGGCCATGTCGCCCGATCGGTCTATAACCAGATCAAGCGGGAGATCGACGCAGCGGAACGCGTCTGCGCGGCCGGACATGACGCCGAGGCGAAGAGCCTGATCGTGGCGTCGCAGAAGCGCCACGGCTATCCGACCGACCTTTAGCCAAATGCTGCCCGCAGATAGGCGGCGACAAATGCCGGCGTGCGCTCTTCGTCGATGTCGCCTGGACCGCGGACGACATGCATGCGCGAAAATTCCGAGTGGGGATCGAGCGCGAGAAAGGCGTCGATCCGCGCCGTGACCTCGTCTGCGGCCGCCGGAAGCGTCATCAGCTTCATGCAGGCGATACGTTGGGGCGCAAAGGCAACCGTCCAGCCGGGGCGGATCGCAGCTTCCTCGGCCTTCAACCCCGTCTCCTCGAAGAGTTCGCGTCGGACGCTCGCGTCGAGATCGACTCTACCGTCGAATACGTCGCCCGGATCGGGCGTCCCGGCGGGGAAATAGATCTGTCCGCCGTTCATTGTGTGGGGCGCCATCTCGCCAAGCAGGAACGCGCCGTCCGCTGAGCGGAGCGCGGCCATCGAGAAACAATTGTCGACCCGCTCGCCGGGGTAGCCGAACGCGCGCCAAGCGACGTAGTCCGCGTAATCCGTTTCGAAGAAGGCCCCTGTCAAACTCAGGTCCCCATGGCCGCGCTGGGCGAGTTCGCGCCGTCCCATCAGCAGCACGCGGCCGTTATAGGTGGCGGGTTTAGCCTTGCGAAGCTCAGCCCAGTGCGCCGCGATGCCCGCTGCGTGCGTGGTCGCGAAGCGCCAAGGCGCCGACTCAAGGATGAAGTCGAGTTCGGCGACTTCGACGAGGCGAATGGGCGGGCTCAAAGCTCCAGCGCGCCGCTTGAGGCGATGACAACGGAGCCGCCGATTGAGGCCGAGCGCAACATTCCGCCTTTGACGGCGAACCCGAGCGCAATCAGGCTCGGGCGGCCCATCTCGAATCCCTGTTCGATGACCAGTCGATGGTCGCCGTCTTCCGGGCGGTCGAAGGCGAGCGCGACGCCGGCGAATGCGGCCGCCGCGCTGCCCGTCGCCGGGTCTTCGATCACGCCCCAACCGCCGCCAAACATCCGCGCGTGATAGGCCGAAGCGGGGTCGACGACTGCTTTCGTATAAAGATAGGCGGCTGGACCGTCTTTGCCGGCCCAGGACATGGCGCCCGGCCGGGCGCGGCCGATCGCCTCGAGCGAACGAAGGGGAATGAACAGATAGGGCGCCCCGGCGCTGTAAAGGCACGGTTCGTGCCGGTCGAAGCCGATGTCGCCCGGCGCGAGGCCGACGCCTTCTGCGATCTCTACTCTTGAGGGCGGCGCCACCTCGAGCCGCTCGGGCAGCTTCGGCAGTTCGAAACGGGCGGCGAGCCCGCGGCCAGCGCGATGCTGAACAATGCAAACGATGTCGCCGACCCGTTCCTCGAGCACGATCGTCAAATCCTGCACGGCCAGCGCACCGGGCGAGCGGACATGCGCGAGCAGCGCCGCGGTTCCGACCGTCGGATGGCCCGCGAAGGGCAGTTCGCGGGCGGGCGTGAAGATCCTGACGCTGGCTGTATTGATGGGATTCCGTGGCTCAAGGACGAACACGGTCTCCGAGAGGTTGAATTCGGCCGCGATCGCTTGCATGCGGGCATCGTCCAGCGCCTCGGCGTCGAGCACGACGGCGAGCGGATTGCCGGCCAGCGCCGTCTCGGTGAAGACGTCGAGCGTGAAGAAGCGGCGCGTCATCGAAGGAATCCCCCGGTCCCCGATTGCGGCCCTGCGCGCCGGACCGCGTCTATGGGGCGCAGCAACCCGGAACGGTCAAGTTGTTCGGCAGTCGGTCCAGGCCGGGCTGACCCACGAATGTGTGGTCGATTTCCGGCATGTACCGGGTCGCGCTGATCGTGTCTAACGCGTAGCCGTTGTATTGCCCGACGCTCGCCCCCGGCCCGGCGGTCAGATAGGACTCGCGTGGGTGAACGACGATCACATGTCCGGCGGCGGCAGGATGGCGCACGTGGCGGTGAACCGTCTGAGCGTTCGCGGGGCAAGACAAGCAAAGGGCCGCGCCGAGTGCGGCCGCCGCGGACATTTTGAGTGAACCCATCATCGCCTCCTCCTCCGCCAAATCCTCGGCGCGTTGATGCAGCCACTTTAGCGACGATACGGGCAAAAAGTAAATGCACGATCGGTTGAACTAAATCCCCTCGGCTCGAAAGACTTTCGAAGGTCGGGCCAATTCCTCCTGGTCGGCGACGATCGCCAGTTCGCGCGTCCCCGCAGCCAGGGTCGCCGCCACGATCGCGAATACCGATGAGGCCGTGCGCGACAGCGCTTCGGGCGTCAAGCGCAATTCCAGCCAATGATGGAAGAAGAGCGCCGCGAAAAGGTCGCCAGCGCCATTAACCGCAATCGGCAACTTCGGCGTGCGGAGTCGCCAGAGGCCGTGCTCGTCGGCGGCCAGCATGTCCAGCGCGTCCGCCGGGGTGTCGTCGAGCGACAAGGATTTCACGACGACGACCCGCGGTCCGCGCACCCGCAGCGCCGCGACGGCGGCTGCCGCTTCGGCGAGGGTTCCCGCGGGCCCGCCCGCCAGCCACTCCAGCTCAAAGGCGTTTGGCGTCGCGATGGTCGCGAGCGGCAGGGCGCGGTCGCGCAAGAATTCGGCGACGCCTGCGGCGACATAGGAGCCGCGCCCGATGTCGCCGACGACGGGATCGCAGGCGTAGGCCGCCTCTGCATTGGCGGCGCAGATTCGCGCCAACGCGCGGAGCGCGGCTTCGCCGATCTCGGGCCTGCCGAGATAGCCGGTGAGGAGACCGCCGCAACGGGGAAGCGCGCCGATCGCCTCGAGGCCAGCCGTGCAATCGTCGATCATGGCGGCGTCGAAGGCGCGGCCTCGCCAGCCCGCATAGCCGGTGTGGCTCGAAAACTGCACGCTCATCAGGGGCCAGACTTCGCGCCCGAGCCGCTGCAACGGAAAAACCGCAGCCGAATTGCCAACGTGGCCGTAGACGACATGCGACTGAATGGAGAGGATCGGCGCGAGGTGCATGGGCGAAGGAAACGACGATTCGAGGGCGCCGTAAACCCTTCTCCACTCAGGACGAGCCGCGCCCCTCAAGGCCGCCGCAGATCCGGGGACTGAACGAATGTCGCACGCGTTTATTCTGCGCGGGAATGGTCAGAGCGGCAGGGCGACGGCATCCCATTTGCTCGACTCACGATGGACGGTGACCATTGCGCATCGCGGCGCTCGCGCTCCTCGCAGCAAGCCAGCGCGGGCAGCGCATTCTCAACATCGCTGATCCAATGGCCCTCACGGTCGCCGAGATCGCCGCCGCGATCGTCTCGCGCTTCGACTACTCTGGCGACGTCTTGGCGCTGCCCGACGAGGCGCTCTATCCGCCGTCCGTCGGCCGCACTCCTGGTCCGTCCAGCGGCCGTTTGTGCTGGACGTCGCCGCGGCGACGTCGCTAAGCCCATTCCCTTTGACCAACCAACGGATAGGCTCTTTGCGGTTCGCCGCGTTGCGCCGGGTCGCAAGGCGAGCCCGCCAATCGGAACGATCGAATTTTGACCAGCGGCAAGGCGATCAGGTTCATGACCCAGGTTTTACCTTGTCTCGGCGCCGAACCTGGCGGGCGTCATCCGCCGAACGAAGAATTTGCTCTTTTATGGCAAAAGAGATTTGACCCACGGGTGTCGTGGGGCGACTCCCTTACAAACCGATTATATCTTTCATTCGTGACAGGTTAGACTTTCCGATGGCCCACATACAACACCATCATAATGTATTACTTCCATCAAAAGTTGCAAAAAAAGGCGCCTTAGCGACTGAAAAACCTCGAGCGGCTGCAGATTCTCATCTCCTTTGCCACAATTCCTGCCGGCGCGGCCGCCGATCGACCTGGGGCGTCGACTTGCATCCCGATCCGTTCGCCATTCCCGCGAATGTCTGGTTAGGCTATCGGCCTCAAACGACCTATCCGGCAGCCGTAGGGCCGGTTTGCAATTGGCTTGTTCGAGCCGCGGCCGGAAAGGATTGGCGCCCCGTCTTTCCGGCGCTCGCGGCCTATCCCTACGACCTCTTTGACTATCGGCTCGAGGATGCAATGCTCGCGGGACTGCGATAAGCCGAGGAGTATTGTTTCGATGGCATCGCCGCGTCGGCGTAGGCGGTCCCGATCATCTCGCGCTAGCTTGGCGGCTGTCGAGGCGAAGCTTGAGCCCACTGCGTAACCCCTGCCTTTTGCCGCTTAGACCCAAAGGATCCGGTTCATGAGCGACGCCGTCGCCTTTCTTTCCCGCGCCATTGAGCAGGGCCAGGGGCTCGCGAAGGCGGACATCGTGCTGAAGGGCGGGCGAATCTTTGATCTCGTGAGCGGCGATCTCGTTTCGAGCGACGTTGCGATCTGCGCCGACCGGATCGTAGGGACGCTCGGCGACTATAGCGGCGTCCGGGAGATCGACGTCAAAGGAAAGATCATTGTTCCGGGCTTCATCGACACGCATTGCCATGTCGAAAGCTCGCTCATCTCCCCGCTCGAATTCGACCGGTGCGTTTTGCGTCACGGCGTGACGACGGCGATCTGCGATCCGCACGAGATCGGCAACGTGATGGGGCAGGCGGGCCTGCGCTACTTCCTCGACGGGGCGATGCGAACCGCGATGGACTTGCGCGTGCAGCTCTCGAGCTGCGTGCCGGCGACGAACCTCGAGACCTCGGGCGCGCGGCTCGAGGTCGGCGATCTTCTGCCGCTGGCGGATCACCCGAAAGTGCTCGGCCTCGCGGAATTCATGAATTTTCCCGGTCTGCTCGCCCGCCATCCGTCCTGCCTCGCCAAGCTCGCCGCGTTTCAGACCCGGCCGATCGACGGTCACAGTCCGCTCCTCAAGGGCTTCGCCCTCAACGGCTACCTGAGCGCGGGCGTGCGGACCGACCACGAGGTCACCAACCTGCCCGAAGCGCGCGAGAAGCTCATGAAGGGCATGCAGGTGCTGATAAGGGAGGGCTCGGTATGCAAGGATCTGCATGCGCTTGCGCCCGTCATCACCGAGCGCAATTCGCCCTATATCGCTTTCTGCACGGACGACCGCAATCCGCTCGACATCGCCGAGGAAGGCCATCTCGATTTCCTCATCCGCACCGCGATCGGGCTCGGCGCCCCGCCGCTTGCCGCCTATCGCGCCGCGACGATTTCCGCTGCGCGCATCTTCTCCTTACGCGATCGCGGGCTGGTCGCGCCCGGCTGGCGCGCCGACCTCGCGGTGATCGACGATCTCGAGCATTGCGCCGTCTCGATGGTGCTTGCGGCGGGACGCGTGGTCGACGACGCGCTCTTTGCCGCGCGCGGCGCTCTGCCAGCCGTCGGGCGCGAAAGCGTGAAGGCGCGCCGCGTCGAGCCCAAGGATTTCGCGGCGCGCGGGCAGGGGCCATCGACCCAGGCGATCGGCGTCATTCCGGGCAAGATTATCACCGATCGCGTTCCCGTCACGCTGCCCTTCAAGAACGGCGAGCGCCGGGTCGACCTCGATCAGGACGTCGTGAAGGTCTCGGTCGTCGCGCGCCACGGCGTCAACGACAATATGGCGACGGCGTTCGTGAAGGGCTTCGGCATGAAGCGGGGCGCGATCGCCTCGTCGGTCGGCCATGACAGCCACAACCTTTGCGTCGTCGGAACGAACGAAGCAGACATGGCTGCCGCCATCAACCGGCTGCGCGAGATCGAGGGGGGCTTTGCCGTCGCCGAGGACGGGAAAGTCGTCGCCGAACTGCCGCTCCCGGTCGCAGGCCTTATGAGTCTCGCGAGTTTTGAAAAGGTTCGCGAGACACTGATTCCCTTGCGCGCGGCGGCCAACAGCCTGGGCGTGACGCTCGCCGAACCCTTCCTGCAGGTCGCCTTCCTGCCCTTGCCGGTGATCCCGCATCTCAAGCTCACCGACATGGGGCTCGTCGACGTGGACAGGTTCGAGTTCGTGCGGGACTAATTTTGTGACAGCTTTGATTGCGAACGTCGCGCCGCCGCCGCGAACGCAATCGCGAGCGCCAGCCACGACAGGATCATCGCCGAGCCGCCGATCGGCGCGGCGAAGGGAAAGAGCCGCGCTCCGGTGAAGGCGTGCGCCGCGAGGTCGGCGGCGAACAGCGCAGAGCCGGCCTCCATGACGAAGCCGATGACAAGGAGCGCCTGCGAGGGCGGCTTGACGCGCGCATGCGCGGCGATCCCAAGCGCCGCCGCGGCGTGCAGAATGAGAAAGAGCGCGCCGCGGCTTGCGAGCTCGCCGCCGCTCAGGTGCACCGCCGACGCCGCGAGCGCGACGCCAGCTGCGCCCAACAGCGCCGCAAGCGCAGCGAGAACGAGGGGCATGCGGGTCATCCGGGCGACTCCGTCGGAGGCGAGGCTTCGGCGCAAAAGCGGGCGCCGTTGCGCCGCTTGTCAAGGCGCTGCGGGGCTTCGATGGTTGCGTGCGGCGGAATCGCCCAATTCAGGGCGAGATCAAGCAAGGGGAGACAAGCCTGTGGCCACTTTCATCGTGCGGACGGTCGAGCGTCTCGATCGGGAACAATGGGCGCCATTGTGGCGAGCCTATCTCGAGTTCTACCGAACCGCGGAGACCGCGGAGGTGACTGAAGCGACCTGGGCGCGCATCTTCGACCCGCTCGAGCCGGTGCACGCCGTCGTTGCGGCGCGCAACGATGAGTTGATCGGCTTTTCGCACTATCTCTTCCAGCGCTCGACCTGGCTCGTCGCCGCACGCTGCTATCTGCAAGACCTCTACGTGAGCCCGGCGCAGCGGGGCGGAGGCGTGGGACGCGCGCTGATCGGCGCCGTCGCCGCGGCGGCGAAGGAAGCGGGCGCGGCGAACGTCTTCTGGAATACGCATGAGACGAACGTCGCTGCCCGCCGGCTCTATGACACAGTGGCCGAGCGCACCGGCTTTATCCAGTACCGCATCGAGCCCCTCGCCTGAATGTGGAATGGGTCCGAAAGTCTGGCGGCTCCCGACTTGCCCGGGAGCTGAACTTACCCCATCCTCTGTTCGCGACCGCCGATCGTCGTATTGTCGCTCACAGCTTTGGGACATTGAAAGAAATTGAGGTTGATCATGGTGTCGAAAAGCCTTGAAAGGCGCTCGCTAGCGATCGCCAAGGCCAACGTCCAGACCGGCGTCGACGCAGCGCTCACCATCGCCGCCCGCACGCAGGATCTGTTGTCGTTTGCCGGCAGGCCGGCCGAAAAGGCGCGCGAAGCCCAACTCATGGTGCAGGAAAAATTCGACGCCGCGATCGAGGGCGCTTTGGCCGCCCAGGCCGCGTGGGGCGCTTTTGTGCTCAAGGCTGCGTTCGGGGGCGTCCGCACTCCAAACGACGTGTCGTTCGGCTTGGCCGGCATTGCCCAGGCCGCAGCAAAACCGGCGAGGCGCAAAGTGCGCGCGAACGCCCGCCGCCTTACTGGGGCCAAGGCGCTCCCTTGATATGGATATTGTGCACCATCTACATGGGTATCTCGCGACCTATGGTTATGTCGCCATCCTGGCGATTGTCGGGATGGAGAGCGCTGGCATCCCGATGCCGGGCGAAACCGTGCTTGTCGCCGCAGCGATTCTGGCCGGCGAGGGAAAGCTCCATCTCTACGGCGTGATCGGCGCCGCCGCGGCCGGAGCGATCCTCGGCGACAATTGCGGCTATTGGGTAGGCCGCGAATTCGGCTTCCCGATCGCCTATCGATACGGCCGCTACGTGAGGCTGGACGAACGGCGGCTGAAGCTCGGCCAGTATCTATTCATGAAGCACGGCGGCAAGATTGTCTTTTTCGGCCGCTTCATCGCGATTCTGCGCGCCTTCGCGGCGTTTCTCGCCGGGGTCAACCGCTTCAACTGGGAGCGCTTCTTCCTGTTCAACGCAGCCGGCGGGATCGTCTGGGCAACGATCTTCGGCTCAGGCGGCTATCTTCTCGGCCGCGCGTTCGAAGCTTACGCCCGTCCTGTCGGCGTCGCGGCCCTCATCGGAGCCGTGATCGCCTTCTTCGTCGGCGCGCGCTTCGTGCGCTATCATGAGCAGGCGCTCGAAGAGGAGGCCGAGCGCGCCCTCCCGGGGCCTTTGGTCCAACCGAGACGTTAGTCCGCTTAAGTGGCGGCCGGCCGCTCGACTGGTCCGATCCACACCCTTAGACGCTCCGAACGGCGCAGGACGTCGACGGCGACAGTGCGGTTGATCTTTTCGGCATCGAGCGCCCGCAGAAGATCGCCGACGCTCGTCACCGGCCTGCCGTCGAGGCCGATGATGATATCCCCGGACAGAAGACCCGCATGCGCCGCCGGCCCCGCCTGATCGACGCTGAGGAGCCGCGCTCCAGTCGTGTATTCGAGCTCGAGTCGCAGCGCTATCCGGCGCGGAATCGCCGTCGTCGCGGCTCCGACGCCGATATAGGCGCGCCTCACCCGGCCGTGTCGCGCGATCTCGCCCGCGACAAAATTGGCGGTGTTTGAGGCGACGGCAAAGCAGATGCCCTGGGCGCCCATGATGACCGCCGTGTTGATGCCGACGATCTCGCCCGCCGAGGACACGAGCGGCCCGCCGGAATTGCCGGGGTTGAGCGCGGCGTCAGTCTGCACGACGTCCTCGATCATCCGCCCCGTCCGCGATTGCAGCGAGCGACCCAGCGCGGAAATGACGCCGGCGGTCACGGTCGCGTCGAAGCCAAGCGGATTGCCGATCGCAATCGCGATCTGGCCGCGCTTGAGTTTCGAACTGTCGCCGAGCCGCGCCGCGGGCAGCGACACGTCCGCCTCGACGCGCAGCAGCGCGAGGTCGGTGTCGGGATCGTCGCCGAGAACGCGAGCCTGCAGTTCGCGGCCCTCGAGCGTTGTAAGCGCGACAGCGCGAGACCCCTGCACGACATGGGAATTGGTGAGCGCGAGCCCATCCGACGACACGATGACGCCGGAACCGGAACCCCCGCTGCGGCCTCCGCGTTTGACGTCGATCCGGACCACGCTCGGCCCGACGCGATCGACGACGTCGCTGACGACGCGCGAGTAGTCATCGAGGAGGTTCGCGTCAGACGAGGGCTTGGCGCCGGGGCCTTGAGAGGCGCTCTCCGAGTCGAGCGTAAGGGCCGGAGACACTGGCTGAAGGGGCTCAAACATGCGAGGGGATATGGGGACCCGCAAATACCGGCGCAAGCATCGATTTCGGCAAGGATTCCAAGCCTTCGCTTCCGCGCTACGTAGATTCCCTAATTGCGCCAATTCATTTTGTTTGGAATGGTGGACATTAGGGAAAATAGGGCTCATTGTCCGACGAATTCGTGGCGCCGATTGGCGCCCCGAGGCTGGGTTCGCCGGGCAAATGGTTTCGTGGTCGTTGTGCGGAAGAGTGCCGTTTCGTCGCTAGCTGTTTGGGCGGCCCGCGAAAACGCGGGAGGCCGACGCGGACCCGTAAGATCAGACTTCCCTTCCAGTCATTCTCGAATGTCGCGGCGGGCATCCTGCGTCCGTCGTCGTGACCGTGGCCCCGATACGCGGCTGGAGCGCCGAGTTCTCGGATGACGTTCGTAGCGCGCTTCCCGTTTACGGCTTTTCCAGGCGCGCCCGCGCTGCTGAGGCCGATCGCGGGAACCGTGATCGCCGCAACGCCGGTCCACGCGCGTCCCCATTCCCGAGGGTCGCATGGGGACCGGGCGCGACAATCCGGGCGCTCGGGCGCCCCCACGAGGTTCCGCCGATTTCTGGCGGGATGAAGAAGCGTCGGAGGCCGCGACGGTCTTCTTTCTGACATCCACCGGTCGAAGAGTCTGAACGCCATGAATAGAGGGAAGGATTTTTGGGAGCCACGCCGGCACGGCTTTGACGACGACGGGCCGATGCCCTACGAGCCAAGGCAGCGCCAATCGCGCCCGCACGGCGGGTCTGACATTCCGTTTGACGAGTCGAACGGCGGCGGGGCGCCCCTGGCGAACCAGCCGACGGTAGAGGCGACCGTGAAATGGTTCAAGGATGAGAAGGGCTTCGGCTTCGTTGAGCTGGCCAATGGCCAGGGTGACGCCTTCTTGCACGCGACCGTGCTCCATGCGGCCGGGCACGATTCTGTCGCCGCCGGCGCAAAGATGCGGGTGATCGTCGGCGCCGGCGCGAAGGGCCCGCAGGTCGCTCAGGTCATCTCGATCGATGCATCGAGCGCCTTTGAGCGTCCGCGCCGTCCGTTTTCCGACGCGCCGCGTGCGCCGCGCCGGACCACGCCCGACCCATCGACCGCAACGCCGCTCGAGGGCAAGGTCAAGTGGTTCAACGAGACGAAGGGTTTCGGCTTTGTCGCGGTCGAAGACGGCGGCAAGGATATCTTCGTCCACGTATCCGCGCTGAACGCGGCGGGCATCGCCCATCTCAACGAGGGCCAGTCAGTCAATATGCGCGTCGTCGACACGCCAAGGGGCCGTGAGGCCATTTCGATTTCCGTTTAGCGGCGTGGGAGGAAGACGCATAGGCATTTCGGCCTGTAGCTCAGCCGAAGAGTTCGACCAGCCCTGATCCTCCAGCCCGTCGCGAAGGCGGGCTCATTTCTTCGCCCAAGGCTGACGCAAGATCGCTTCCGCCTCAGGTTCGGCCTTTGGCCAGCGCCGTCAGGATCGCGCGCGCACGAGGTCCGCTGAACGCTGCCTCGACATCCGGCCCCACCCTCAGCCGCCAGTTCGGCCGCTCTCGGTCAGTGCCCGGGAGGTTGGTCGAGACCGTCTCTCCCACAAGGTCGTCGAATTGGGCGTGGGCGAGGAGCGAGCCCGCCCCGCCGATAAACGCATGGACCGCGGCTGCCGTCGCGTCGTCGAGCGGCGCGTCTTCGTCAGGCTGGAAGCCGATGAGGCCTGCGGCTAGGAGGGCGGTTGCGAGGCTGCGCTTCTCGTCGCGCCGCGTGGCGATCGCTTCGCCGGCCTTTGCAAGCGTCAG
Source organism: Hyphomicrobiales bacterium (assembly GCA_019237205.1). Lineage (GTDB taxonomy): Bacteria > Pseudomonadota > Alphaproteobacteria > Rhizobiales > Beijerinckiaceae > Roseiarcus. Next base: position 18,017 of record JAFAHO010000206.1, on the reverse strand, counting down.
GAGGCCCAGCGACAGCCGTTCCGCGATGTCGGCTCCCTGCCACCAGCCGGCGAGCGTGGGAAGATCGTGCGTCGCGACGCAGGCGACCGACAGCGGCGGATAGGCGGCCGCCGGAAGCACTTCGGCCCCCTTGCGCTCGAACCAAAGCACGCGCATGCCTGGGATATTGGCCCGCGTCAGCCGGTTGCGGAAGCCTTCCGGAACTGTGCCGAGATCCTCGCCGACGACCATGCATTTCGCGCGTTGGCTTTCGAGCGCAATGTGGCCGATGAGATCGTCGAGCGGGTAGGCGAGATAGGCGCCCTCCGAAGGCTTCGCGCCGCCGGGGATGAGAAATAGCCGCTGCAGGCCCATCGCATGGTCGATGCGCAGCATCCCGGCGTGACGCATGTTGGCGGCGGCGACCGCGCTGAGCGCCGCCCAGCCTTGGCGCGCGCCCGCGAGCGGATTGGGCGCCGGCAGGTTCCAATCCTGCCCCTCGGTCGAGAACGGATCGGGCGGCGCGCCGATCGAAACGCCCTGCGCGAGCTCGCGTGCGTGGGCCCAGGCTTCAGCTCCCTCGGGCGCCGCGCCAATCGCGAGATCGCGATAAAGACCGATCTCGAGACCTTTGGCGCGGGCTCGCGCCGCCGCCCGCGCCAGCTGACGGTCGGCCAGCCATTGGCAAAAAAGCGCGAAGTCGAAGGCGACAGCGTCCTTGGCGATGGCTGTCTCGATCGCCTGCACGTCGCCGTCCCGCAGTTCCCCTGGCCACGATCGCCAGTCCGCGCCCAATTCGCCCGCCGCGATCGCCTGGAAGGCCGCGAAGCGCCTGAGGGCGTCGCCGCCCGCCCTGACGAACGCCTCAAAATCCGCGACGAGCGGATCCCCCGGCTGGGCGGCTCGGAGCCGCGCGAATGTCCCGCGCAGCGCCTCGAGCGCGGCGCGTTTGATCGTCCAGATAGCCGGGTAATCGACGAATTTCGAGGCCGCCGCGGCGGCGGCGGCAGGCCCGAGGGCGGCGAGCGCGGCGTCAAGCGCCTCGCCTCGCGGTAGTCCCGCATCGAGAACGTCAATGAGCATGGGATCGAGAAAACGACGGTCGGAGGGATGATAGGGACTCGCCCGTTCGCGGTTCTGGGGAAACAGCATGTGCATCGGGCTGACGCCAAGATAGGCCGCCCCGGCGACGCCGGCGGTTTCGGCCGCGCGCGCGAGCGTCCAAAAATCTCCGACGCCCTGATCGCCATCGCGACGCATGGCATAGATTTGCGCGGCGACCCCGAAGCGCTTGCGTAGCGCCGCCTCGGGCCCATAGGCCTCCGGCGGCGCAACCGTCAGCGCACAGTCGACGCCATCGATCACGAGGCGGTGACGGCCAATCGGGAGATCGGGCAGCGCGATCGTCCGCTCGGCGACGGCGCGCCCGTCGGGAAGCGTGCGCGGCGCGCCGTCGCCTGCTTCCACGCGCCATTCGAGAGCACCGCCATCCTCGCGCTCGACCCGCGCCTCGCAGCCGCCCGGCGCATCGCGCAAGGGCGCTGCAAGCTTTTTGCCGAACCGCAGCACGAGGGAGGGCGGCAGGCGCCGCCGCTGCGTTTCATCGAGGACCTGGCCGAGGCTTTCGCGCGCTTGTTCTTCACTGCCCGCCTCGAGGCCAAGCGCCGCCAACAGCGCAATTTTGGTCTCCGGCAGGACAATGGTGCGCTTGCCGCTGACGTCAAACCAGTCGGCGGCGATGCCCGCGGCGCGGGCGAGCGCATCGATAACGGCGGCGCTCGGCGCGCCGCCTCCAAGGGCCATGCCCGCGATGGCGGTTTCGCCCAGAATGACGCACGCGCGCGTGCCGAGCCGAAAGCGGTCGGCGATGGCGACAGGCCGCTCGGGCGCCTCCGCCCTGTCAGTCTCGGCGAGCGCGCGCCAGCCCATCCCGGCGCGCGGCGCGGGCAGCGCAAGCTCCACATCCTCATGGCCGCGATTCATCGCAACCGCGACGCGATCGGCCTGGTCACTGTGGGGAGCGGCGAAGACCGCAACGAGTACTTTCCCCGCCGGATCGTTCCACGCCGACGGCGTCAGCGGACCCTCGGCGTCGCGCCATTCGACATCGGGCAGACCGCTCGAGTCGAATGGCCCACCAGTCAGGAAGGCGTCGCGCGACAGGGCAGGGCGCGAGCGCCGGATTTCCGTAAGCCGGCGGACGAATGCGATCAGCGATCCGTCGGCGGCGCCCCAGTCGATCGCCGTCGTCGCATTGTCTTGAGCGTAGGCGTTGTTGTTGCCGCCCTCGGTGAAACCGAGCTCCGCGCCCATCGCGAGCATCGGCGTTCCGCGCGAGACAAGAAGCAGGAGCAGCAGATTCCGCTGGTCGCGCGCGCGGGCCGCGAGGATGGCGGGATTCTCAGTCGGCCCCTCGGCGCCATGATTCCAGGAGAAATTGGCGTCGGTTCCGTCCCGGTTCCCTTCGCCGTTCGCTTCGTTGTGCTTGTGCTCGTAAGCCACCAGATCGGCGAGCGTAAAGCCGTCGTGCGCGACGACAAAATTGACGCCCTTCGATGGCGCCGTTGCGCGCGCGAAAATGTCTCGAGAGCCCGCCATCCGAGTCGCGATCTCGCCTCGCATTCCCAGATCGCCGCGCCAGAAGAGGCGAGCCGCATCGCGGAAATGGTCATTCCATTCGGCGAAGCTCGGGCCGAAAGCGCCGAGTTGGTAGCCCCCCGGACCGACGTCCCAAGGTTCGGCGATGAGCCGCGCCTCGCGCACAACCGGATCTTCGGCCAGCGCCTGGAAAAACGCCGCGTTCGGATCAAAACCGTCGGGGCCGCGTCCGAGCGCGGTCGCGAGATCGAAGCGAAAGCCGTCGAAACCGCCGTAGATCATCCACCGCCTCAGCGCGCCGAGCGCCATGTCGACGACAAGGGGTCGGTGGAGCGCGAGGCAATTGCCGGTGCCGCAGTCGTTGACGTAGATCGCCGGATTGCGCGGATCGAGGCGGAACCATGTCGCGTTGTCGAGTCCGCGAAACGACAGCGTCGGCCCGAACTGGTCGCTTTCGCCGCTGTGATTGAAGACGACGTCAAGGATCGCCTCCATGCCCGCGGCATGCAGCGCGTCGGTGGCCGCGCGCACCTCCTCCCATCCGCCGGGCGCAAGCCGCGGATCGGGGACACCGAACACAACCGGGTTGTAGCCCCAGGCATTCGAGAGGCCGAGCGGAGGCAGATGGCGCTCGTCGACGAAAGCGTCCGCCGGCATGATTTCGACAGCTGTGACCCCGAGAGCGGCGAGATGCGCGATCGAGACCGGGTGGGCCAGGCCGGCGAAGGTGCCACGCGCACTTTCTGGGATAGCCCGGTTCAGGCGCGAAAAGCCGCGCAAATTGAGCTCGTAGACGATAAGCGAGTCAGCAGCGATTCGCTTGCGTCCCGGCTCGCCCGCCGGCGGCGCGCCGGCGACGGCTTTGGGCGCATCGGGGCCGCTGTCTTCGCCGAACTTGAACATTGAGGGACGGAGGCGAAATGGCCGGTCGAACGCCCACGCGTAGGGGTCAGCCAGCAGTTTGGATGGATCGAATCGAGCCCCGCGCGCTGGGTCGTATCGGCCCTCGACGCGGAAACCATAGCGCGCGCCGGCCCCGAAGCCCGGCGCGACGCCGCGTAAGACGCCGCCCGCGTCGCGCGCCATAGCGGCCCGGAAGACTTCGCGGTCGCCGTCGTAAAGGCAGAGCGACGCGCCTTCTGCGTTGGGTAGGTTGAGCGCCGCTTCGAGGCCGTGGGGCGAGACGACGACGCCGAGACCCGCTTTCGCGGCATTCATCGGGCGGCGCCGGCCAGGGAGCGGTAGAGCGCCGCGTAGCGCCGGGCTGGTCCTCGCCACGAGACGTCCGCACGCATCCCGTTGAGCCTCACGCGGCGCATCGACTCCTTGTTGTGGAAAAGCTCGAACGCCCGGTCGAACGCGGAAGACAGCGCTTCGACCGATGTCGGCGAGAACTGGACGCCGGTCGCGACGCCAGCGGCAGTCGCCGCCTCGTTGGCGTCGATGACTGTGTCGGCGAGGCCGCCGACGCGCGAGACGATCGGCGTCGCCCCGTAGCGAAGTGCGCAGAGCTGTGTAAGGCCACACGGCTCGAAGCGGGAGGGGACAACGACGAAGTCCGCGCCGGCCTGAAAAAGATGGGCAAGCCTCTCGTCGTAGCCGAAGACGCACCCGATCGAATCCGCACGGTTCGCGGCGGCGTCCGCGAAGCCTTCTTCGAGCGTCCTTTCACCGGAGCCGAGCAGGCCAAACTGGCCGCCTTTCGCCACGAACTGGGGCATGGCCGACAGCATGAGGTCGAGGCCCTTTTGATGCGAAAGGCGGGAGACAACGGCGAACAGCGGCCGGTCGGGGCTCGGAGTCAATCCGAGTTTGTTTTGCAGCGCCGTCTTGTTGCGCGCGCGCATGTCGATCCTGAGAGCGCTGTAGTTCTGCGGCACGGCGGGGTCCGCGGCGGGATTCCAGACGACGTCGTCGATTCCGTTGAGAATGCCGTGCAGGGTGGAGGCGCGCGAGCGCAGCAGGCCGTCGAGCGCCATGCCGAATTCGGGAGTCGTGATCTCGCGTGCGTAGGTCGGCGAGACGGTGGTGATGCCGTCGGCGAGCCTGAGCCCGGCTTTCAGATAACCGACCCCGCCGAAATATTCGACCCCGTCGATCGTGAGCGCTCTCTCGGGCAGACCGAGCTCCCAGAACGTCGAAAGCGGAAAGTGGCCCTGAAAGGCGAGGTTGTGGATCGTGATGACCGTCGCTGGCCGCAACGCCGATGCGAAATGGAGATAGGCGGGCGCCAGCGCAGCCTGCCAGTCATGTGCGTGGACAACTTCAGGTCGGAACGGGCCGATGGCGCCGAGTCCGATATCGGCGCCGACCCGCGCGAGCGCCGCAAATCGGCGGGCGTTGTCGGTCCAGTCCAACCCATCTGGACGCAGATATGGATTGCCTGGCCGGTCGTAGAGATGCGGGGCGTCGAGGGCGAAGAGATCAAGGCCCGCGGCTGCGCCGGCAAGAACGCGCGCCGGTCCCCCGAAGAGATCACTGTATTCCCCTATGGTCGAGACCTCGGCGAGCTTGGCCTTGACCGCCGGATAGGCCGGCACGAGCGTTCGCACGAGGATGCCCTCGCGCTTCAGCGCGCCTGGCAACGCGCCCGCCACGTCAGCAAGGCCCCCCGTCTTCACCAGCGGAAAAATCTCCGACGCGACGGAGAGGACCTTGAGACCGCTCATTGCGTGAGCTTTTCGATCATCGGCCCGGTGATCAAGGTCACGCCATCCTCGGTGCGCCGGAACCGGATCGCGTCAAGCTCCGGGTCCTCGCCGACGACCAGCCCGTCGGGAATGCTCACTTCGGCGTCGATCACCACTTTGGTCAAGCGCACGTTCCGCCCGATGCTCGCATAGGGCAGGATGACGGCCTCGTGGATGGTCGAATACGAATGGACGTGCACGCCGGTAAAGACGAGTGAGCGGCTGATGGCGGCGCCCGAGACGATGCAGCCGCCTGACAGAAGCGACGAGATCGCAAGGCCGCGCCGGCCGTCCACGTCATGGACGAACTTGGCCGGAGGCGTGATCTCACCGTAGGTCCAGATCGGCCAGGCGCGGTCGTAAAGATCGAGATCCGGCACAACGTCGGTGAGGTCGATATTGGCGGCCCAATAGGCGTCGACGGTCCCGACGTCCCGCCAATAGTGCTTGGCCTCCTCTGTCGAGGTGACGCAAGACTGCGAGAAGTGGTGCGCGACCGCCAGGCCGTTCTTGACTAGGTAAGGGATGATGTCTTTGCCGAAATCGTGGCTCGAATTTTCGTCCGCCGCGTCGCTCTTCAGGAGGTCGATGAGGAAGGACGTTTCAAACACATAGATGCCCATGCTGCAGAGCGCCACATCCGGCTTGCCGGGCATGGGCGGCGGATCCTTGGGCTTCTCGAGGAAGGAAATGATCCTGTTCTCTTCGTCGACGTGCATGACGCCGAAGGCTCTCGCTTCCTCGAGCGAACCCTCGAGGCAGCCGACCGTTACGTCCGCACCAGAGTCGACGTGCTGCTGCAGCATCTTCTCGTAGTCCATCTTGTAGACATGGTCGCCCGCAAGCAGCACGATGAAAAGCGGACCGTAGCCTTCGATGATGTCGATGTTCTGATAAACGGCGTCGGCGGTGCCGAGATACCACATCGTCTCGGACACCCGTTGAGACGCGGGGAGAATGTCGAAGCTCTCGTTTCGCTCCGGGCGAAAAAAGTTCCAGCCGCGCTGCAGATGACGGATGAGGCTGTGGGCCTTGTATTGCGTGGCGACCGCGATCCGGCGAATGCCGGAATTGAGCGCGTTCGACAGGGCGAAGTCGATGATCCGCGATTTCCCGCCAAAATATACGGCGGGCTTCGCGCGGCGGTCGGTCAGCTCCATAAGGCGGCTGCCGCGCCCGCCCGCGAGGACATAGGCCATGGCGTGGCGCGCGTAGGGCGCAGAGACACCGAGTTCCTTCGCGGTCTTGGTCCTGGCCATTATGGGCTCCTTGTCAGGTCGCCGCCTCCACGGCGTCGGGCGGGCTGAATGCGAGGTACAAGGTCGCGAGCGGCGGCAGGGTCAGCGTGGCTGACGCCGGAAAGCCGTGCGAGGACCGAGCATGCGCGGTTACGCCGCCAAAATTGCCCATGTTGGTTCCCCCATAGGCAGCCGCGTCGCTGTTGATGGCCTCGCGCCAATGGCCTTCGTACGGCAGTCCGAGGCGATAGTTGAGACGCGGTTCCGGTGTGAAATTGCAGACCACGGCGACCGGAGGGTCGCTTGGCGCGCCGCGTCGCAGGAATGCGAGCACCGACTGCGTGTCGTCGTTGACGACGATCCAGCGGAAGCCTTCCGGCTCGCAATCACGCGCGTAAAGCGCCGGCGTCTGACGATAAAGTTCGTTGAGGTCGCGGATCAGCGCTTGCACGCCTTGATGCGGCCAGTAGTCGAGCAGCCACCAGGGAAGCGACTCGCTTGCATTCCATTCGCTCGTCTGCCCGAAGTCCTGGCCCATGAAGAGCAGCTTCTTTCCAGGATGGCCCCACATGAAGCCGTAAAAGGCGCGCGCGTTAGCGAAGCGGCGCCATTCGTCGCCGGGGAACTTGGAAACGACCGAGCCTTTGCCGTGAACGACCTCGTCGTGCGAGATCGGCAGGACAAAATTCTCGCTGAACGCATAGAGGAGCCCAAACGTCATCTTGTCGTGGCTCCAGCGGCGATAGATCGGATCCAGCGACATGTAATCGAGCGTGTCGTGCATCCAGCCCATGTTCCATTTGAAACCGAAGCCGAGACCGCCATGGTCCGTCGGGCGCGAGACGCCGGGGAAAGCAGTCGATTCCTCAGCAATTGTGATAGCGCCCGGAAAGCCGCCATAGACGAGCTCGTTAGCCCGGCGCAGAAAGGCGATCGCCTCGCGGTTTTCCCTGCTGCCGTCGGCGTTGGGCAGCCATTCGCCTTCGCGCCGCGAATAGTCGAGATAGAGCATCGAGGCGACGGCGTCGACGCGCAGGCCGTCGATGTGGAAGCGATCGACCCAGTAGAGGGCGTTGCAGTAGAGAAAATTCGCGACCTCATGCCGGCCGAAGTTGTAGATCGCGGTATTCCAGTCAGGATGGAAGCCCTTGCGCGGATCCGCATGCTCGTAGAGCGCGGTGCCGTCGAAGCGCGCAAGGCCGTGCGCGTCGGTGGGAAAATGCGCGGGGGCCCAGTCCAGGATCACGCCAAGCCCCGCTGCATGGGCGCGGTCGACGAAACGGGCAAAGCCGGCGGGCTCGCCGAATCGGCGCGTCGGCGCGAAGAGGCCAATCGGCTGGTAGCCCCAGGATTCGTCGAGGGGATGCTCGCTGACAGGCAGGAGCTCGATGTGCGTGTATCCCATGTCCCTCGCGTAGGGAATCAGTTGATCCGCCAACTCGTCGTAGGTGAGAAAAGTTCCGTCCCCGTGCCGCCGCCAAGAGCCGAGATGCACCTCGTAGATGCACATGGGCTGCCGGCGCGGTTCGCCCTGGCCGCGCTTGGCCATGTATTCGGCGTCCGTCCAAGTGAAGTCGGCGCTATCAGCGACGACCGACGCCGTCGAGGGGCGCAGCTCAGCCTCGAAGCCGAAGGGGTCGGCCCTCAGCGGCAGGAGCGCGCCGTCAGGACCAGCGAGCTCGTATTTATAGACGGCTCCGGCCTCGAGGTGAGGGACGAAGATCTCCCAGAGGCCGCTGTCGATGCGCTTGCGCATCTGGCAGCGGCGTCCGTCCCAGCGGTTGAAATCACCGACCACGGAGGCGCGCGAGGCGTTCGGCGCCCAGAGCGCGAACAGCACGCCCTCGACGCCTTCATGTTGCGTAAGCTGCGCGCCGAGGCGACGGTAGAGCTGGCGATGGGAGCCTTCGCGCAGGAGGTAGTCGTCGAGCGGACCGAGAGCCGGTCCAAACGCATACGGGTCCAATGACGAAGACGTTCCAGACGTCGTCTCGACCTCGACCCGATAGACGGGGCGCTCTTTGAGGGATGGGATCAACGCTTCGAAGAAGTCGCCCCGGCGGCGCGGGAGCTCCGCGATGTGCTTGCCGTCGAGGCTCATCGCCCGGACGCTGACGGCGTCGGGCGCAAAAACGCGAATGACCCAACCGTCAGGCGTTTGGTGCGGACCGAGTACGGCGAACGGATCGCCGCAGCGAGCCGCCTGGATTGCGGCGACGTCGGCGTCTCGCGCCCGCCAACCCTCCATGTGTCCTCCCGGTCGTCGGGCTCAGGTCAGCGGCGTAAACGGCGCGTTCCAGATTTCCGACGCGTATTCAGCGATGGTGCGGTCGGATGAGAACCATCCGACATTGGCGGTATTGAGGATGCTCGAGCGCATCCAGGTCTTCCGGCTCCGCCAAACCTCGTCAATGCGCATCTGCGTCGCCCAGTAGGCGTCGAAATCGGCGCAAAGCATGAAATAGTCGTGATGCGTCAGTGTATCGACAAGGCCATGGTAGCGCCCGGCGTCGTCGTTCGAGAAGACCCCCGATGCGATCTCGTCGAGCGCTTCTCTGAGGACCGGGGAGGCGGCGATGCGGGCGGTCGAGTCGATGCCCTGGGCGCGGGTCGATTCCACTTCGGCCGCAGTCAGGCCGAAGATGAAAATGTTGTCGTCGCCCACCAGGTCGCGCATCTCGACGTTCGCTCCGTCGAGTGTGCCGATAGTCAGCGCGCCGTTGAGGGCCATCTTCATGTTGCCCGTCCCCGAAGCCTCCATCCCGGCAGTCGAGATTTGCTCCGAAAGATCGACGGCCGGGATGATCGTCTCAGCGAGCGAGACATTGTAGTTGGGCAGAAACACGACTTTCAAAAGCCCGCGCACCGTCGGGTCCGAGTTGACGACGCGGGCGACGTCGATCGCCAGCTTGATAATGAGCTTGGCCTGCGTGTAACTCGCTGCCGCCTTACCGGCGAAGATCTTCACCCGCGGCGCGAATTCGATCGTCGGATTGGCGCGAATGGCGTTGTAGCGCCCCACGGTTTCGAGAATGTTGAGAAGCTGCCGCTTGTATTCGTGGATGCGCTTGACCTGCACGTCGAACATTGCCTCGGGATCGATGCGCTGGCCGAGCTGGGTCGCGACATAGCGCGCGAGCGACGCCTTGGCGGCTCGTCGCGAGGAAGCGACGCGTTCCTGCATGGAGGCGTCGTCGGCGTAAGCGGCGAAGCCCTTCAACGCCTCGGGAGAATCGAGGGCGCGATCGCCGAGGGTGGAGCGGATGAGCCCGGCAAGTCCGGGATTGCACTCGATCAGCCAGCGACGGAAGGTGATGCCGTTGGTCTTGTTGACGATGCGGCCAGGATAGACGGCGTTGAGACTATGAAACACGGTCTTGCGCATGAGCTCTGTGTGCAGCGCCGACACGCCGTTGATCTTGTGCGAGCCGATGAAGGCGAGATTGCCCATGCGCACGCGCCGCCCAGCCTGCTCGTCTATCAGCGAGAGGGAGCTTAGCAGGCCTGGATCGATGAAGCCTCGCCGTCGCGCGCTGTCGAGATGGGCCGCGTTGATGAGATAGATGATCTGCATGTGGCGCGGCAGCAGGCGCTCCATCAGCGGCACCGGCCAGCTCTCCAGAGCCTCGGGCAGCAACGTGTGGTTGGTGTAGGAGAAGGTCGCCTGCGCGATCGCCCAGGCGTCGTCCCATTCGAGGCCGTTAAGGTCGATCAGAATTCGCATCAGCTCGGCGATCGCAATCGCAGGATGAGTGTCGTTGAGCTGGACGGCCGCGTGTTCTCCAAGCGTCCGGACGTCTTTGTACTGCTTGATGTGGCGGCGAATGAGGTCGAGCAAGGAAGCGGAAGCAAAGAAATATTCCTGCCTCAGGCGCAGCTCCTGTCCGGCGGGCGTGGCGTCGCTTGGATAGAGCACCTTAGAGATCGCCTCGGCCCTCACCGTGTCGGAAAACGCGGCGACGTAGTCGGCTGCGTTGAAGGCATCGAGCTTGAACGGATCCGGCGCGCGCGCCGACCAAAGGCGGAGCGTATTGACGTGATTGCCGCGCCAACCGACAATCGGCGTGTCGTAGGCGACCGCCTCGACCGTTTCGGCGGGGTGCCAGATATGGCGCGTGCGCTCGTCGTCGCCCTGCACCATTTCGACCGAGCCGCCGAAGCCGATCGCATAACTGTATTCCGGCCGCTCGAACTCCCACGGATTGCCGTGGATAAGCCAATCCTCGGGCGCTTCCTGCTGCCACCCGCCCCGGATGATCTGCCGGAAGAGCCCATTGTCGTATCGGATGCCATAGCCGTGCGCGGCGATTCTGAGCGTCGCCATGCTGTCCATGAAACAGGCGGCCAGACGTCCGAGGCCGCCGTTGCCGAGCGCCGCGTCCGGCTCGATCCGGCGCAGTTCGGCGAGCCTCACGCCGAGCTCCTTCAGCGCCTCCTCCATCGGTTCGGCGATCCCGACATTCGTCATCGCATCGAACAGCAGGCGGCCGATCAAGAATTCGAGCGAAAGGTAGTAGACCCGCTTGCGCCCGTCGGTGTAGGCGGCGTCGGTCGAGTCCATCCAGCGCTCGACAATGATGTCGCGGGTGGCGAACGCGACTGCGAGAAACCAGTCGCGTGGACTCGCTGCCTCGGGAATCTTGCCGACCGAGTAGGTCAGCTTCGAGAGCACCGCAGCCTTGAGTTCCGAGGCCGTTTGCGGGCCTTTCCTGGTGATCTTAACGTCGTCCGCTCTCAGATCGTCCATGGGTTCTCCCGCCGCGGTTTCGGCCGAGGCCGCCGCCGCTCGCCTCCGCGCCATCTTGTAACACGGCTGCCGCCCGCGACAATCGGCCTTTGTCCGGCTCCGCGGAAGCGGGTCGAAGGATTACGGGGTCGTGCTGGCGGGCGGCTTGGCCTCGCGGATCTGGCTTTGAAGCGTGTTGAGCTCGGCCGCCGCGGCATTGACCTGGTTCTGCAGCGTCTCGAGCTGTTTCTGGGCGGCGGCCGTCTGGTTCTGGGCGTCGGCAAGAGCGGCGCGCGCCGCGTCAACCTGTCCCTGGAGCCTGACTGCTTCCGCGGACAGCGCCTGGTCCTGGCTTTGCACGCCGGCCATGCGGTCGTTTTCGTCCTTGAGTCTGGCATCGACCGCCTGAAGATCGCGTGACTTGGCGCTCGCTTCTTCCTGCGCCCCGGATATCGCAAGCTTCGCGTCGCTGATCTGCTTGGTGAGATCCGCGAGCTCGTTTTGCGCCGAGGCGCGGGCGGCAGCGGCATCTGACAGCGTCTTCTCAGCTTGCCCCGCCTGAGCCTTAAGGTCGGCCGCCGTTCCAGCCTGCTTCTGCAAGTTTTGCAAGTCCGCGGCCAGGGACTCACGCGCCTTTTCGGCCGCGTTGAGTGAATCGGTCATCTGGGAGCGGGTCTGTGCATCCTGCGACCAGAGGAAGGCCGCGAGCGCCCAGCCAATAATCGCCAGGCCAACCAACGCCAGGGGAACCGGCCGGCGGAATTCCTCGCCCGCGTCGTCAGCCATGCCAATACTCCGGTTCCAGAGCGCCTCTTTGCAATGTCATAAAAGCTCGTGGCGTCATAAAAGCTCGTGGCCGTCGATATTGAGCGCGCTGAGGCGGCGCGCCAAGTGGAAAAAAACGGATGAATGAACTCATCCCGTCGCGCGCTCTTGGCCGGCGCCGATGGCAAAGCGCCCGCGCAGCTGTCCGTCGCCCTCGACAGTCCGTTCATCGAGCAGGCGAATTTTCCGTTTGTCAAATTTTGTCCGCGCGGGCTATTGTCGTCGGTAGAACTAGGGACTCAACCGCAAACTTTGCGGCGGATCGCGCGAGGCGCTTTGGATAGTGGTTTTCGGAGGCTGGATGTGATGGGGGGATGGCTGTTTGCGACCCGGGCGGGCGTTGCCGCGCTCGGCTCGGGCGCGATCGTCAGCGCGGCGAGGGCTGAGGCCATCCTCGGCGCTCCTGTATCCGGCCAGATCGGATTCCTGCCGGCAAACACGATCGTTCAGTCCGACATCGAATGGTTTCACAACGCCATTCTTCTGCCGATCACGATCGCCATTTCGCTCTTGGTCCTGGCGCTCCTGGCCTATGTCGTCTACCGCTTCAATGAGCAGGCCAATCCGGTCGCCTCGAGAAACGCGCATAACACCCCACTCGAAATCGCCTGGACCGTCCTGCCGGCGCTCGTTCTCGTCGTGATCGCCGTTCCTTCATTCCGTCTTCTGGCGCAGCAGCTGATCATCCCCGCGCCGGACATGACCCTGAAGGTGACCGCCTCCCAATGGCACTGGAACTACGGTTACCCGAAGTCCGACGGCGGCTTCTCGTTCGATTCCCTCGTCAAAGAGGACAAGGATCTCAAGCCCGGCGACATCCGCCTTCTGTCCGTCGACAATGCGGCCTATGTCCCCGTCGGGAAGATCGTTGAACTCGACGTGGTCTCGCAGGACGTGATCCACTCGTTCTCCATCCCCTCGTTCGGCGTCAAGATCGACGCTATCCCGGGGCGCCTGAACAAGGCCTGGTTCAAGGCCGACCACGAAGGCGTCTTTTACGGGCAATGCTCCAATATCTGCGGAATCGACCACGCCTTCATGCCAGTCGAGATCCATGTCGTTAGCCAGGACGCCTATCAGGCGTGGCTCGAGGGAGCGAAGAAGCAGTTCGCCGGGGCCGACGGCGTGGACGTCGCGCAGACATCTCTTGTCAGACCCTGACGGCGCGATCGCCGTCGAAACGAAACAGGTTTTGGAGCCGACAGCATGACGTCAGTCAGAGATTTCACCCATGCGGAAGCGCATGGCCATGACGACCACGACGCCCATGACCATCCGACCGGCTGGCGCCGGTACGCGTACTCGACCAATCATAAGGACATCGGCACGCTCTATCTCGTTTTCGCGATTTGCGCCGGCATGCTCGGCATGCTGCTCTCGATCGCGATCCGGGCGGAGCTGATGTTCCCGGGAGCCCATGTCTTTCCGGTGCTCTCGGCGATCCTGAACGGCGACGGATCGGCTGATGCGGGCAAGAACCTCTACAACGTCTTCTTTAGCAGCCACGCGCTCGTCATGATCTTTTTCATGGTCATGCCGGCGATGATGGGCGGCTTCGGCAACTGGATGGTGCCGCTCCTGATCGGCGCGCCGGACATGGCGTTCCCGCGGATGAACAACCTATCGTTCTGGGTGTTGGCGGCCTCGTTCCTGCTCCTGATGTCATCCCTGTTCGTCGAGGGATCGCCCGGGATGAGGGGCTTCGGCGGCGGCTGGGTCCTCTATCCGCCCTTCTCCTCCAACGCCGGCTCGCCGGGTCCGGCGGTCGATTTCGTGATTCTCTCGATGCATCTGGCCGGCGCCTCCTCGATTCTCGGCGCGATCAATTTCATCGCCACGATCTTCAACATGCGCGCGCCCGGCATGACGATGTTCCGAATGCCGCTGTTCGTCTGGTCGGTGCTGGTGACCGCGTTTCTACTGTTGCTCGCGCTGCCGGTTCTGGCCGGCGCGCTGACGATGCTGCTGACGGACCGCAATTTCCACACTACCTTTTTTGAGCCTTCGGGCGGCGGCGACCCAATTCTCTTCCAGCATCTCTTCTGGTTCTTCGGTCACCCCGAAGTCTACATTCTCATCATTCCAGGGTTCGGCATAGTCAGCCAGATAGTCGCGACCTTCGCCAAGAAGCCAGTGTTCGGCTATGTCGGCATGGTCTACGCAATGCTCGCGATCGCACTGCTCGGCTTCGTCGTCTGGGCGCACCACATGTTCACCACCGGCATGTCGCTCGACGCGCAGCGCTACTATGTGCTCGCCACCATGGTGATCGCGGTGCCTACGGGCGTGAAGGTGTTCTCATGGATCGCCACAATGTGGGGCGGGTCGCTCTCGCTTCGTCCGCCGATGTTGTGGGCGATCGGCTTCATCTTCGTCTTCACCGTCGGCGGCGTCACCGGGGTCGTGCTCGCCAACGCGGCGATCGACCGCTATGTCCACGACACCTATTACGTCGTTGCGCATTTCCACTACACGATGTCGCTCGGGGCCGTCTTCTCGATCTTCGCCGGCTTCTACTACTGGTTCCCGAAGATGACCGGTTATATGTACGATGAGCTCAAGGCGAAATGGCATTTCTGGCTGACGTTCGTCGGCATCAATCTGACGTTCTTCCCCCAACACTTCCTCGGCTTCGCTGGCATGCCGCGCCGGGTCGTCGACTACACCGACGCCTACTGGCTATGGAACTTCGTGTCGTCGATCGGGGCCTATGTTTCGGGGGTGGGCACGCTCGTTTTCCTCTACGTCATCTATGAGGCGTTCGCCGCCAAGCGCGCCGCGGGGAACAATCCCTGGGGCCCTGGCGCGACGACGCTCGAATGGACGCTCTCGTCACCGCCGCCATTCCACCAGTTTCTCACGCCCCCGCATATTCCGGGCTACGACGAGCACGGAGCGGAGGAAATCGTCGCGGGGCACGGGAGCGCCGCATGAGCGCTTCCGGGGACGAGACGGCTCGGCGCAACGGGCGTTTGGCCCTGGGCGGCGCGGCGCTCGTGCTGGCGATGATCGGCCTCACCTATGCGGCCGTGCCTTTCTACGCGGCGTTCTGCCGCGCGACCGGATACGAAGGCACGCCGCAAGTCGCGCAATCTAAAGCCGGTTCCCAGGGGCGGCGGACATTGCGGGTGGGCTTTGACGCCAACGTCGCGCCGGGGCTCGCCTGGAGCTTCGAGCCGGAAACCGACGCGGTCGTCGTGCGTACGGGGCGAACCGCGACCGTTTTCTTTCGCGTCCGCAACCTCAGCGACAAGCCGACCGCCGCCAATGCGGTCTTCAACGTGACGCCGGAGGTCTCCGGCGCCTGGTTCGACAAGATTCAGTGCTTCTGTTTCACCGAGCAGCATCTGGGGCCGCATGAGAGCGCGGAATGGCCGGTTGTGTTCTTTCTCGATCCGAAACTCGAGACGGACGAATCGATGGCGAGGGTCGATTCGATCACGCTGTCCTACACGCTTTTTGCGGCGCCCCAGCCGCAAAATACCGTCACAAGCCCGCCGGCGCCCGTCCGCCCGGCAGGATGATCCATAGCCGGACAATCAAGGAGTGAGCCATGACTGACGCCGCGATGCCGGTCCGGCAAGGGTTCCATCTCGTTGAGCCGAGTCCCTGGCCGATCGTGGGGGCGGGCTTCGCCTTCCTCACGGCGGTCGGCCTTATCGTGTTTATGAAGGATCTTGCGATTGCGGGGTTCCGGCCGGGCGCGGGGTTGCTCCTGATCGGCATCGCCGGGATCCTGTTCACCATGGCCGGTTGGTGGCGCGATGTGATCCTCGAAGCGGAGGGCGGCTACCACAATCCGGTCGTCCGTCACGGCCTGGCGCTCGGGATGCTTCTCTTCATCGCCTCCGAGGTGATGTTCTTTGTCGCCTGGTTTTGGGCGTTCTTTTGGTCCTCAATCGGCGCGGGCGATACGGAGGTCTACGGCCGCTACGACTTCTCCGGCGGGATCTGGCCGCCGAAGGGAGTCGAGGTGCTCGATCCCCTGAGACTGCCGCTCATGAACACTTTCGTGCTCGTCACCTCGAGCTTTGCGGTCAACGTCGCCCACGACAACCTCAGGGAGGGAGACCGTCAGGGGTTCAAGAATTTTCTCGCGCTCGGGATCGGCCTCGGCGTGCTCTTCGTCATCACCCAAGCCTATGAGTATATTCACGCGCCGTTCGCCTTCAAGAACTCGATTTACGGTGCGACCTTCTTCATGGCGACCGGTTTTCACGGCGCCCACGTTATCATCGGCGTCATTTTCCTATTCGTCTGCCTCGCGCGGGCCTGGGCCGGCCAGTTCACGCCGCGCCAGCACTCCGGTTTCCAGTTCGCAGCCTGGTACTGGCATTTCGTCGACGTCGTCTGGATTTTCCTCTTCAGCTGCATCTACATCTGGGGCTCGTGGGGCGCGTCGATCGAAGGCGCGGTCGGCGGCGGCTGAAGGCCCGGATGACGGAGCCCTTGAAGGACGTCCAGGCCGGGATGATCGGCCGCGCCGAGGCCGTTGTGACGCGGGACTTGACCGTCGGCGCCCATGTCGAGGGAATGCCTCCCGTCTACGCCACGCCGATGATGATCATGCTGATGGAAGTCGCCTCCGGGTCGGCGGTGAGGGGCCATCTGCCGCCGGGCTGGGTGACGGTCGGGGCGGAGGTCAATGTCCGCCATCTTGCGCCGACGCCCATCGGCCGGACGGTTGTGGCGACCGCGCGCGTCCTTGAGGTCGAGGGCCGCAGCGTGCTCTTCGCCGTTGAGGCGCATGATGGCGAGCTCAAGATCGGCGAGGGCACGCACCGGCGGGGCGCGGTCAATCTGGAGAGCTTCGTCAAGCGCTTCGGCGTCTGAAGGGCGCGATCACAACAAACGTGACGGATCGGTATCCGCAGGCACGGTCCGAATCAACTGCGTTGGCGGCAGGTCGGCGGCTTCCAGCGCCCGCCGCGCGGCGTCGAGCATCGTGCGCTGGACCGTGCCGATCCCTTCGTGCGCCGCCCAGAGACGGCAGGTCGCGAGCGGCGCTCCGGCGTTGACGTTGTCAATGAACACTTCTGGCGGCGGACCCGTACGCACGCCCGGGTGTTCGCCGATCGCCTTCAGAAGAATCGCTTTCGCGCGGTCCATGTCGACGCTGGGAGCGAAGCCGACGTTGAAGCTAACGAGCCTACCGGTGTTGCGGGAGTGGTTCCGCAGCGGAAACGTCCAGATGGAGGAGTTGGGCGCAAACACGAAGAGGCCGTCGTAGGTCTCGAGCAGGCATGCGAAGAGCCCGATCTCTTTTACCGTGCCTGCGAACGGCGTGCCGCTAACGATCTCGATGTAGTCGCCGACCCGGAAAGGCCTGAGCCAGAGCAACATGATGCCGGCGGCGATGTTGGCGAGCGTGCCCTGGAGCGCCAATCCGATCGCCAGACCCGCAGCGCCGAGCGCGGCGAGAAGAGAGGCGGTCTGAACGCCTATCTGGCTCAGCGCCACTACGAAGGTGACGATCAGCACGCTGTAGCGGGCCGCCGAAGCCAGCGCAGGACGCGCCGTCTCGTCGATCCTGCCCGTGTCCGACATCGCGGCGCCGACCGCGCGCGCCGCCCATTGCGCGACTAGCGCTCCTGCAACGAGGATGATGACGGCAATAATGAGTCTCGGCACGAGCGTCTCCGCGATTGCCCATGCGAGCTCGGAGACCCTATTGAGAAACGTCGGGACGGCTGTCATGACGTTTTGTCCCACAGCTTGGCGATCGCGGGCAAATCCAGAGCGAAAAGGCCCGGGTCTTTTCTCATTCGGCTCGAAAGCGCGCAGCAATCTGCTATGAAAAGCGCAGCCGAAAGTCATCAGGCCGGAGCAAAATCAGGCGCAAGGAGGGAATGACCCGATGTTGGAACGAATGCAAGACGCGCCCATGCAAACCGTTGCTCTGCGCGCGACCGGCACGATTATGGCGCGGGACGTCGAGGTGGCGATTGAAACGGCGCTGGG
>JAFAHO010000268.1 GCA_019237205.1 Hyphomicrobiales bacterium | reverse complement strand
AGCTGATAGATCTCCTGCTTGGTGGCGACGTCGATGCCGCGCGTCGGATCATTGAGCAGGATGATGCCCGGCTCGGCCATCAGCCATTTGGCGATGACGACCTTCTGCTGGTTGCCGCCCGACAGCGCTCCGGCGGAAATGTCGGTTCCGCTGGCCCGGATCGCGAGAAGATCGATCATGTCGCCGACGAGCTTCATCTCTCGGGCGCGATCGATCACGCCGCCGCGCGAGATACGCTCGAGCGCAGCGAAGGAGAGGTTGTCGCGAAGCGACATCGGCAACATCAGCCCTTCCGTCTTGCGATCCTCGGGAATGAGCGCCATGCCGACGCCCATGGACTTCGCCCCATTCGGGCTCTTGGGCGCGACGGGAACGCCCGCTACGCGAATTTCGCCTGATACGCCGCGCAGGACGCCAAATAGCGCAAGCAGAAGCTCCCGCTGGCCCTGCCCGTCGAGCCCGCCAAGC
The DNA here is from genome assembly GCA_019237205.1 of Hyphomicrobiales bacterium. GTDB lineage: Bacteria > Pseudomonadota > Alphaproteobacteria > Rhizobiales > Beijerinckiaceae > Roseiarcus. The sequence goes on along the minus strand of JAFAHO010000268.1, from coordinate 8,560 downwards.
CCGACCACTTCGCCCGCATGGACATGAAATGAAATATCGCGCAGGCGATCCGCCCAATTCAGATGCTTGACTTCGATCAGCGGAGCCCCGCCGGATTCGCGCAGCGGCGGCTTCGCCGGAAAGACATGACTCCATTCGCGGCCGATCATCATCTCGACGACTTCATTGTCGGATTTTGTTCCGGCGACGTAGCTCGCGACATTGGCGCCGTTGCGAAAGACGGTGCACTCGTCGGCAAGCTCGGCAATTTCGTGCATGCGGTGCGATATATAGATGAGCGCGAGCCCCTCGTCGCGCAGTCGCTTCAAGACGACGAACACTTTGGCGACGTCCGCGGCGGTCAGCGCGGACGTCGCCTCGTCGAGAATAAGGATGCGGGGTTCCCGCGCCAGCGCCTTGGCGATCTCGACCATCTGGCGCCGCGACAGCGCCAAGTCCTTGACGAGCGCCATGGGGTGGATGTCCGACGCGCCGGCGCGGGCCAGCGCATCTTCGGCGATGCGCCGCTGCACACGCCGGTCGATGAGCCCGAACCGGCGAGGCGGATTGCTGATCGCGATATTGTCAGCGACCGACAGATCCGGAACGAGCGAGAGTTCCTGAAAGATGCAGACGATGCCGGCGCGATTGGCGGCGGCGGGCGAGTCGAAGGCGACCTCCGCCCCGTCGAGGATGATGCGTCCGGCGTCCGGCCTGACGACGCCCGACAGGATTTTGATGAGGGTCGACTTGCCGGCGCCATTCTCGCCGAGGATCGCATGGATCCGCCCGGCGGCGATGGCAAGATCAGCATTCTCCAGGGCGCGCACCCCGCCGTAGCGCTTTGAGACGCCCTCCGTGCGTAGGATCGGGGCCGTCGCCTCAATTCCCGTCACCAGCGCCAGCCCCCGCACCTGAGAACGCCACACCGCTAGAGGCGCGCGCCGGCCTCGTGTCGGGCGCCTCGGAGCCGGCGGCTCCGCGGCGCGCCCGCCCGTCCAAAGACTACTTGTTTTCCTTCGTCTGTCCCATGATCTCCTGCGCGCTGAAATTGATGTTGCAGGTCGGGAAGGAATTGCCGACGAAGAAATTGTCGGACGCGTCGGAGTAGAAGTCGCGTCCGTCCTTGAAGTTGGGATATTCGGCGGTCGCCAACGGCAGCTTGACGGACTGCGGCACGACTTGTCCGTCAAGCGCGGCGAGCGCGACCTTGATCGCCACCGCGACCTGGGCCGGCCCAGTGCCGCCGGAGGCGCATTTCAAGCCCTGGTCGCCGTACTTTGCGCAGAACTTGCGGAAGCCGTTTTCGGTCTCGCCGCCGAAGGGCACGAACGGATGCTTGGCGTCGATCATCGCCTGCACCACGCCGGTGTCGCCGCCCTGCGCGGTGATGCCGTCGAATTGCTTCTGCACCGCGATGGCGTCGGCGGTCACTTTCTGCGCGCTCGGGTCGTCCCACTTGCCGAAGACTTCGATGATGTCCCATTTCTTGCCGGTCGCGTCGAGCGTCTCGTGGATGCCCTCGTGACGGTCTCGGTCGGCCGAAAAGCCGGAAACGCCGCGCACTTCGAGAATCTTCCCGCCATTGGGGAGATACTTGGCGAGCCATTTCGCCCAGTAGACGCCAAGGCCCTTCTGGTCGACGTCGACGTTGATCGCATCCTCCGTGTCGAGAATATTGTCGAACGCCACCAGCACGACGCCTGCCTCATTGGCGCGCTTGATGACCGGTTTGAACGCCTCCGGATTTTGCGCATCGACGACGATCGCGTCGTAGCCGGAATCGATGAAATTGTTGATCGCGGCGATCTGCGCGGCGACGTCGTCGCCGGTCGAGACGACCTTGAACTCCTTGAGCTTGGCGGCGACGTCAGGTTGGACCGCATAGGCCTTGGCCGTCTGGATCATCTGGATGCGCCAGGTGTTGGCGATATAGCCATTGGCGAGCGCGATGCGATACGGGCCCTTCTTGGCTGGGAATTTGAAGAACTTCGTCTTGTCGGTCCAGGGCACGAAGCAGCCCGCGTCGGCGGCCGGGCCGGCGACGATCTCCGGGCCGGCGGCGTAGGCGGGCGCGCCGAGCGCTGCGGCCAACAAGGCGCCGCCGGCGGCTGCAACTGAGAAAAGGCCAAAATGCTTCATATTCGACCTCCCTATTTTTGCGTTCATGTCGCGGCGCAGCGTCGCCGCGAGCGTCGCGGGACCATTGTTCCCGCGACGTCCACGTCCGACGACGGCTACTTGTTTTCCTTCGACTGGCCCATGATCTCCTGCGCGGTGAAATTGATGTTGCAGGTGGGGAAGGAGTTGCCGACGAAGAAGTTGTCGGACTGGGCGGCGTAGTAATTGTCGCCGTCCTTGAAGTTGGGATCTTCCGCAGTCGCCAGCGGCAGCTTGACGGACTGCGGCACAACCTGGCCTTGGAGCGCGGCGATCGCGACCTTGATCGCGACTGCGACCTGCGCTGGACCGGTGCCGCCGGAGGAGCACAGAAGCCCCTGGCCCGACAGCTTCGCGCAGAACTTGCGGAAGCCGTTCTCGGTCTCGCCGCCGAAGGGAACCATCGGATGCTTCGCGTCGAGCATGGCCTGCACGACGCCGGTGTCGCCGCCCTGCGCGGTGAAGCCGTCGAAATGCTTCTGCACGGCGATGGCGTCCGCTGTCACCTTCTGAGCAGTCGGGTCGTCCCACTTGCCATAGACTTCGACGACGTCCCACTTCTTGCCGGTCTTATCGAGTGTCTCGTGGATGCCGTCGTGACGGTCGCGGTCGACCGAGGTGCCGGATACGCCGCGCACTTCGAGAATCTTGCCGCCGTTGGGCAGATGCTTGTCGAGCCACTGCGCCCAGTAGACGCCGAGGCCCTTCTGGTCGACGTCGACGTTGATCGCATCCTCCGTGTCGAGAATATTGTCGAACGCAACCAGCACGACGCCGGCGTCATTGGCGCGCTTGATGACCGGCTTGAACGCCGCGGGGTTCTGGGCGTTGACGACAATCGCGTCGAAGCCGGAGTCGATGAAATTGTTGACCGCAGCGATCTGCGCGGCGACGTCCTCGCCGGTCGAAACGACCTTGAATTCCTTGAGCTTGGCGGAGACGTCGGACTGGGCGGCGTACGCTTTGGCGGTCTGGATCATCTGGATGCGCCAGGTGTTGGCGATATAGCCGTTGGCCAGCGCGATCCGATACGGGCCAGGTTTGGCGGGCCACTTGAAGAACTTGGTCTTGTCGGTCCAAGGCGCGAAACAGCCAGGGTCGGCGGCGGGGCCGGCGACGATCTCCGGGCCGGCGGCATAGGCAGGCGCGCTCAACGCGCAGGCGGCGACGGAAGTCGCCGCAACAGCGGACAGCGCGAGAAGGCGAATAGGCAGCATGATCATCCTCCCGATGTTTTGTTCATCGCGACCGCCAAACTTTGGCGATCGCGTCTCTTGGCGGCGAACCCCAGGAATCGAGCGCCGGGCCGTTTTGCCGCACAGCTGTTCTAGGCTGACATGTCAGTATAACCCGGTAACGAGCCGGCGCAAGCCCGCCTCGCCTTCGCGTCGCCCCGGCGCGCGCCGGTCGCCAAACAAAAACCCGCGCGGGATGGCTCCCGCGCGGGCCTCGTTTCGATCGACGCCCGAAGGCTGGAACGTTACTTCTTCTGGTCGCGCGCTTTCAGCGCCGCCCCCAGAATATCGCCGAGCGACGCGCCCGAGTCGGCCGAGCCGTATTGCGCGATCGCCTCCTTCTCCTCGGCGACTTCGAGCGCCTTGATGGAGACGGCGATCTTGCGCGCGCGGCGGTCGAACTGGGTGATGCGCGCGTCGACTTTCTCGCCGACGGAGAAGCGTTCAGGGCGCTGGTCGCCGCGGTCGCGCGCGAGCTCGCTGCGCTTGATGAAGGCGGCGAGATCTGTGCCCGCGATCTTCACCTCGATCCCGCCGTCCTTCACTTCGAGGACTTCGCAGGTGACCACCGAGCCCTTGCGCAATTCTCCCTCGACGCCGTCGTCGCCGGCCTTCTTGGCGGCGAAGGGGTCGCTGGCGAGCTGCTTGATGCCGATCGCGATGCGCTCCTTCTCGACGTCGACGTCGAGCACCTTGGCGCGGACTTTGTCCCCCTTCTTGTAGTCCTCGATCGCCTGCTCGCCCGAGCGGCTCCAGTCGAGATCGGAGAGGTGGACCATGCCGTCGACATCGCCGTCGAGGCCGATGAAGAGACCGAACTCGGTCTTGTTCTTGACCTCGCCCTCCACTTCGGAGCCGACGGGATGCTTCTCGGCGAAGGCTTCCCACGGGTTCTGCAGGGTCTGCTTGAGGCCGAGCGAAATGCGGCGCTTCGCTGCGTCGACCTCGAGCACCTGGACCTCGACCTCCTGGCTCGTCGAGACGATCTTGCCGGGGTGGACGTTCTTCTTGGTCCAGGACATTTCGGAGACGTGGATGAGACCCTCGATGCCGGGTTCGAGCTCCACGAAGGCGCCGTAGTCGGCGATGTTGGTCACGCGGCCCTTCAGCTTCTGACCGACCTGGTAGCGGGCCTCGATCGCCGACCAAGGGTCGTCCTGCAATTGCTTCATGCCGAGCGAGATGCGGTGCGTTTCGTGGTTGATCTTGATGATGCGCACCTTGACCTGCTGGCCGATCGTCAGCACTTCGCTGGGATGGTTGACGCGCCGCCAGGCGATGTCGGTCACATGCAAGAGGCCGTCGATGCCGCCGAGGTCGACGAAAGCGCCATAGTCGGTGAGGTTCTTGACCGTGCCGTCGATGACCTGGCCCTCGGCCAGATTGGCGACGATCTCGTGGCGCTGCTCGGCCCGGCTCTCCTCGAGCACGGTGCGGCGCGAGACGACGATGTTGCCGCGCCTGCGGTCCATTTTGAGGATCTGGAACGGCTGTGGGACGTTCATCAGCGGCGCGACGTCGCGTACCGGACGAATGTCGACCTGGCTGCGCGGCAGAAAGGCGACCGCCCCGTCGAGGTCGACCGTGAAGCCGCCCTTGACCTGGTTGAAAATCACCCCTTCGACCTTCTCGTTTTTCTCGAAGGCCTGCTCGAGCTTGACCCAGCTTTCTTCGCGGCGCGCCTTGTCGCGCGAGATGACGGCTTCGCCGAGCGCATTTTCGATGCGCTCGAGATAGACCTCGACCTCGTCGCCCACGCCTGGCGCGGGGTCGCGGCCGTGGTTGGTGAATTCCTTAAGCGCCACGCGCCCTTCAGTCTTCAGGCCGACATCGATGACGGCCATGTCTTTTTCGATCGCGACGACCTTGCCCTTGACGACCGAGCCCTCGAAGGCCTCGTCCTCCCCATAGGTCTCGTTCAAAAGCGCAGTGAAATCCTCGCGCGTGGGCGCGGAGGTCTGAGTTGTGGACATTCGTTCTCCTGAAGCGCCCAAAAAACGGGCTCACGCCGGCGGTTGGGTTCGTGTTGGCGGTCAGGCGCCCGCTCGCCGGGAAAGCTTCGCGAAAAATCGCGAACCCTTCTCACCGCTTGTCGCGGGCCGGCGCAGATCGCCGACGTTCGAACGCCCAGGGTCATTCGCTATATGGGGATCCCACGCAGCGAGCGCCAGCCGCTAGCAGGAAACTCCCGCGGGAGCAAGGAAGAAAGCGGGGACGGTCTGATTGTTGGGGCGCCCGGTTCCCGAGGTCGGGTGTCGATAGCGTCGGGTGTCGATACACCGTCGATAGCGTCGGGTTGGAGGCGCCGGCCTTCCGTGGTAGGCTTGCTGCATGTTCTCGGCGACTTGGATCGTAAGAGGCGGCTTCATTGCCGCTCGAATTCGCCGCTCGGCCTGACGCCGGGCCGCGCTCTTTAGCGATTCCCTGTCAATCCGCCCCGGCTGGGAAGGGGCCACGAGAAACGTCCTCCGATGTCTCCTTCGAGCGCGACCCTCCACATGATGTGCGGCAAGATGGCCGCCGGCAAATCCACGCTTTCCGCCAGGCTCGGCGAGGCGAAGAATTCGATCGTGATCAGCGAGGATCGCTGGGTCGCTGAATTGTATCCAAACGAAATCAAGTCTGTCGCCGACTACTTCCTTCGCTCGGCAAGGCTGCGTCGGACGCTTGAGCCCCATATCGTCGGTCTCCTGCGCGTTGGCGTTTCGGTCGTTCTCGACTTTCACGCGAACACCGTCGCTTCGAGGCTATGGATGCGCACCTTGTTTGAGGAAGGTCACGCGTCTCATGCGCTTCACTTCCTCGATGTTCCGGACGAGGTCTGCAGAGCGCGGATGCACGCGCGAAACGCCTCTCGGGTCGATGATTACCCCACCAGCGACGCAGATTTCGATCATGTCACCAGCTTTTTTGTTCCGCCGGACGAGAGCGAAGGCTTCAATGTCGTAAGACACGGCGATTGCTGACGCGCGTCATTGTCCGTAAGGCGCCCTATCTGTCACACGGGCGCGGCGCTTCCTGATTGGAGACCAAACCATGTCCGGAGCGATGACCGTCGCTTGCCGCTGCGGCGCAGTCGAAATCGAAATTTCCGGCGAGCCGGTCGCGCAGTTTTACTGCCATTGTGATGATTGCCAGATCGTCCACGGCGGCGCTTACGTTCCCGAATCCGTCTATCCTGCAGATGCCGTGCGCGTCGTCCGCGGCGAGCCGGCGGCCTGGACTCTGAAAAGAAATCCTCGCGTGACCTGTCGCGAGTGTGGCGCGCGCCTCTTCATCGATGTCCTGGCTCTAAGGCTCCGAGGGGTCAACGGCTACCTCCTTCCGCCCGGGCGTTTCCAGCCGCAATTCCATATGCAGTGCCAGTTCGCGGTTCGACCCGTCGAAGACAGCCTTCCCCATTTCAAGTCGCGGCCAGCGCGGTTTGGAGGGTCCGACGAAACCGTCGATTGGTAAGTTCAACGATTGCGTCCGTCATGCGCCTCGGCGCGAGACAGAGGAAAAACCGTGCGGCGTCTCCTGCCTCAGCTAATAGTCCTCGCAGCCGCCGGCGTCGGGTTCGGCGTGGCTTACCGTTATTTCCTGAACGATCCGAGTGAAGCGACCGCCGCGAACTATCTTCGCAGCGGCCTGCACGGGATGGCAGTCACGGTCTTCGGCTGGGGAGCCAATCTCTACTTTAACACGCGCGTCAGCCGGTGGCTGAGAACCTGGCCGCTCCCGGCCGAAATTGCTCTCAGAGCAGTCGCGATGGCGACTGCGATCGCAGCGGTGATCTCGGTGTTGCAGGCGCTGATCTACGATGAGGCGCTAACGCGCAAGTGGCTGGTGGAGCAGCTGCCGAGAATTCTCGCCATCGCCTTCGTGCTCTCCGCCGTCTTCGGTTCGCTCTTCGAGCTGATCAGGCTGATCGGCGGACGGGTCCTCCTCAATGTCGTTCTGGGGCGGTATCGCAACCCGATCCGGGAAGACCGGGTCATGATGTTTCTGGACCTCGCCGGCTCGACTTCCCTGGCCGAGGCGCTGGGCGAGGTGCGAATGGAGGAGCTGCTGACGCGCTTCTTCTTCGATATCGACGAGCCGATTGTCGCCCATGGCGGCGAGGTGCACGCCTATGTCGGCGACGAGGTGATTGTGTCCTGGCCGCTCCCGGCCGGGGTTTCGGGAGGGGCGTGCCTCGACTGCTTTTTCGCCGTCAGGGACCGGATCGAGGAACGCGCGGAGTCCTACCGGCGCCAGTTCGGCTCCGTCCCGCAGTTTCGCGCAGGGCTGCATGCGGGTCCGGTTGTGATCGGCGAATGCGGCGATTCCCGTCGTCAGATCGCCTACTTCGGCGACACGATGAACGTGACGGCGCGGCTTCAGGAGCATTGCAAGGCAGTCGGCCGCACCCTGCTCGTCTCGGCCGATCTGCTCAAGCGCGTGCGCCCGAGCGCATTGCTTCGCATCGAGGCGCTGGGGCAGGCGGCGCTCCGCGGACGCGCGGCGACGGTGGAGGTTTTCGCCGTCGAGCGCGGCCTGGACGCGTCAGCTTAGCGTCACCGGGCGATGGCGCACGGATCCACCGAAGGATCGACGCAGCGGTCGTCGGCTTCCCCTTCATCCGCAAGATGATGAAGCCCCTCTTGGCCAGAGAGTGGATGCGCCCGCCGAAGATGGGCGTCACTGCGGCGTTCGGCCAAATCGGCTCGGAGAGATCGCATTCGGGTGAGCGCCCGGTCGCCAAATTTGCCTCGAATATCCTCTGATCTAAGACTGCTTTCCCCGACCGATCGGCGAGCCCGGCCGCTCGCGCGGGACAGTTGGAGACGATGGCGTTGAGAGTCCTGGTCTGCGGCGGACGTGATTGGCGAGACGCCGAACTCGTCGAGATGGCGCTCGATCGCTTGCGCGCCGAACGCGGCCCATTCGACTGCCTGATCCACGGCGGGGCGCGCGGGGTCGATCGCATTGCCGGCAAATGGGCGCGGAAAAACGGGGTCCTCGAATGGGACTTCTTGCCGGAATGGCACAGGGCGGGGACGCACGACGGCGCCGCGCGCAATCAGCTCATGATCGCCCTGGCCCTCCCCGAGCTCGTCATCGCGTTTCCCGGCGGGCGCGGCACGGCCGACATGGTTGAGCGAGCGAAGGCCGCCGGGGTCGAGATCATCGAGACCGGCGCGCGCTAAGCGGCAGGCGCCGAG
>JAFAHO010000263.1 GCA_019237205.1 Hyphomicrobiales bacterium | reverse complement strand
GGCGCCGCGAAATTGCTCGACCTGATGCGCTTCGCAGAATTCGACGAACGCACGGGCGCGCGGCAGGCCCGCGAACGGGTCGGCCCTCACCATCTCGCGCAGCGCTGCAAGATAGCGGACGACCGCGCCGGTCGGAACGTGCTGGCGCGGCTCACCGCGCAAGCTCGCCTGTTCGATGAGCGCGTGCGAGCGGCCAAAATCGCCCATGACCCAGGCGGCAAGACTGAGGTGAGCCATCGCGCTTGCGCCGGCCTCCGGCGTAACGCCGGTCCCCGAATCCGCGAAAGGCTCGCGATCCGCGAGTTCGATGGCTTCCTCAAGCTGACGGGCCGCGCCGGCGAGATCGCCTCGAACGACGAGCGTTGCGCCGAGACTGCGACGGGCGACCGCGACCGTTGGAGCCGCCGTCGTCCTCAGGGCGGCGGCCAGGAAGACCTCAGCGGCGGCGCGCGCGCCGTCCATGTCCCCGCGCATCATCGCTGCGGCCCAACGGCCCTCGAGCGCCGGCAAATGGGCAGGGTCCGCGCCGGGATGGGCCGCCAGGGCCTTCTCTACACGGTCGAAAGCCGCCCTCGTTTCCGCGCCGGCGAAGCCCCTCGACCATCCGATCGCCGCCGCATAGTTGCTTTCGAGCCGGAGCCGTTGTTCGCGACGCGCGGTCTCCGCCTTCACCTCCTCCGACTCTTCGAGCGCTGCGAGCAGCGCTTGCGCCTCGGCAATCTCGGGCATTTCGGGCGTTGGCGAAAAGCCTTCGAGCGCGGGCGCGAGGACGACGTGGGCTTCTACGGCGCGGCCGGTGGATTGGTAGAGTTTGGCGAGCGAGAGCGACGCAAGCAGCTCGTAGCTGCGCGCGCCCTGTCGCTTCGCGATGGCGATGGCGGTGTGAAAAGCTTCTTCCGCCGACGCCGGGTTCACCGGATCGCGTTTCAGCAGAATCGCGCCGCGGATGCGATGCAGTAGGGCGTCGATCCAATGCTCGCCGGTCTCATTCGCGAGCGCCAGCGCCTCGTCGATCCGGCGCAAGGCGCCGTCCGCATCATCCCCCTCCGCTTCGAGCTCGGCGAGCAGAGCTTGGAAAAGCGGCACATACAGCTTGTTTCCCTGGCCGAGATATGCCGCCAGCGCTTCCCTGAGTCCCGTCATCCCGCTTTCGCGATCGCCGAGCCAGGCGCGCGCCCAGTTCGAGTCCACTTCTCCAGCCGCGAAAAACGCCGACATTCCATGTTCCCGGCTCAAGTCGACAAGAACCTTGGCGGTACGTCTGACGGCTTCAGGATCGCCACGGAGCATCCGGTGGACCGAGATGAAGTGGTAAACGAACGCCCGGGTCGGCGCGTGAGCGGTCTCGTCCGCGCGAGCCAACGCCTCGTCGCTCAGCGCCCGCGCCCGTTCGACATCGCCCCGAGCCCAGCCCGCCAGAGCGAGGTAGGCCGCCGCAGCGGCGGCGGTGTCCGTGCCGAACCGGAACTGGGCGTCACGGTCGCGCTCGGGATCGCATGTCCTCAGCGCCTCGGCGAGATTCGCCTCGACGCCGATAAGATCGCCCTGGTACAGGCGCGCCACACCCACACAGCGGCGCGCGACCGTCGCCTCGGTCATCCGCCCCTCGTTTTCGGCGTCGCGCAGGAAGCTCTCCGCAGTCTCCCGCGCCAAGCTGAGCTCGCCACGCAACGCGCTGCCGACGAACAGCCCGTAATAGGCGTCGAATCGCTCGCTCGCGTCGCCAACTCCCGCCGCGAGCATCCGGGCGCGCGCAAACGCGGTCTTCGTCTCGTCGGAGGCGAAGCCCCGGGACCACAACATCGCCTGACCCAAGCTGGTCTGAAGTTTCAGCCGCTGACTCGCCGAAGCGCTCGAGGCCGCGGTGCGCGGGGTTGACGCGGCGCCGGCCTTGTCCGCCATCGCGATCGCCTTGCCGAGATGCGCGATCGCCTCCTGGAAGGCCGAGCGGCGCAGAGCCTGGTCGCCCGCTCTTCCCCACCATTCGATCGCGAGGTCGTCAAGGCCGGCTTCGGTGAAATGATGGGCGATGACTTCCGGCTCGGCCGCCGCGCGCTCGGGCTCGTCGCGCAGGATTTCGGCGGCGCGACGGTGCAGCGCCTGGCGGCGGCTTTTCAGCAGGCTCTCGTAGGCGGCGTCCTGGATCAGCGCGTGCTTGAAGCGATAGTTCGCCTCATGGCCGACGCCCTCGGCGATGAGAAGATCGGCCTCGGCGAGCTTTTCCAGCGCGGAGCGAAGCCGGGCCTCGTCGAGACCGGAAACCGCCTGGATCAGCGCGTGCGAAAAGCCGCGGCCGAGTACGGCGCCGGTCTGCGCCGCCTCGCGCGCAGGTCCGAGCCGGTCGAGCCGCGCGGCGAGCGACTGCTGCAGCGTGGGCGGGATCGCCTGGGCGCCGCCCTCGACGCCGCGCTCCAACAGCAGCCGCGTGACCTCCTCCACGAACAGCGGAACGCCGCCGGTGCGTTCGCTTACCCCGTCGATAACGTCCTTGGGCAACGCATGGCGCGAGGCGAGTTCGCCGACCATCCGCCCGACCTCGGCGCGATCGAGCGGGGAGAGCGCAATCACGCTGTGATGCGAGCGCAGGCTCCAGGGAGGGCGGAATTCCGGCCGCGTCGTCGCGATGATGAAGAGCGGCGCCTGGGCGCCGCGCTCGGCCAGCGCGCGCATGAGATCGAGCGAGGTCGGGTCGGCCCAGTGCAGATCCTCGAAGGCGACCACGGCCGGCTGCGAGCGCGCGCCGGCGAGAACCAAGGCCGTCATCGCCGCCAGTTGCCGCCGTCGCAATTCCTCCGCTGCGAACTTTTGCGCGCGGCCCTCGGGCAGCGGGACGTCGACCAGCGGCGCGATGAGCGGGGCGAATTCGGCCGGGTCCAGGCCGATCAGGTTTAGAGTGCTCTCGAGGTCGGCGAGGCGCTGATCGCCGGGCAGGTCCGCTCCGAACCGCAGCCGGCCCCATTCAGCGATCGGGTGCAGCGGCGTGTTCTGCAGCAATTGCGACGACGACCACTCGACAAAAGTGTGCGGAGCCTCGCCGAGTTTCACGCGGAACTCCTCGATGAGGCGCGACTTGCCGATGCCGGGCTCGCCGACGACGAGCGCGAGCTGGCCTTCGCCCTTCCGCGCCCGCTCCCAGCGTCGGCTGAGAAGGTCGAGCTCTTCGTCGCGCCCGATGAGGGGGGTTAGGGCGCGCGCGCCGCCGCGCCGGCCGCCGCCGCTGGCGCGAATGATGCGATAAAGCGCCACCGGTGCCGGCACGCCCTTGAGCGCGTGCGCGCCGATGTCTTCGGCGACGAACAGCCCGGCGGTCTGGCGCTGGACTCTTGCGGTGACGACGACCGCGCCTGGTTCGGCAAAATTTTGCGCTCGCGCGGCGATGTTGGGCGCCTCGCCGAACACTTCCCCCGTCGCATCGACGACCGTCGGGCCCGAATCGAGGCCGATGCGCGCGACGAGTTGCGGCGCCTTTCCCGCGTTTTTGGCGTTGAGCTCGGACAGCGCACGCTGGATCGCGAGCGCGGCGCGCACCGCGCGCTCGGCGTCGTTCTCCTGCGCCTGCGGATAGCCGAACAGCGCCATCACCCCGTCGCCGAGCTTCTTCAGCACGTGTCCGCCGAGCCCGGCCACCGCGGCAGAGGCCTCGTCGAGATAGGCGCTGACGAGGTTGCGCCAGTCTTCCGCGTCGAGCTTCGAGGCGAGGCTGGTCGAGCCAACCAAATCGCAGAACATCACGGTGATCGGCCGCCGCTCGGCGTCCGAGCGCGACGTTGGCGGGGGCGGGGAAGAGGCCGCGTACGCGGGCTTCGCTGTTGACGGCGGCGCGTCGGGTGAAGCCGAGAGCGCCTCGATCGCCGACAGCATCATCCGCCGATGCCCGACGATGACGACGCCGAGGTCTTTCAGGTCTTCAGCCGTCAGCCTCGGCAGAACCTTGCCATCGATAGCATTCTCGCGAAAAGCGGCCTCGTATTGGCCGAGGCCGAGACTTCGCAGCCAGTCTCCCACGTCCATGGTCGCGGCCCGAAAGGTTCCCGGCCATGATCGTCCAGACAGGACTTGGTGTCCAGGGCGAACACGGCTGCATCGCCATCAGCAAGTGTCTGCTCACCAACCATCGCGAAGTTCTATTGGGGCTTCGGTCGATGCCGGCTTCGGGCGCAGAGCGCAGCGCTGCGCGACGGTCTGGCGAGGGCCTCGGTTTCGGCCGGTGGAAAATGCGCCTCTCAGCAAGGGCCCAGTTTGGGAGTTACAAATTCCGACGCTTGCTCCCGCGCCGACACAGCAGAATCGACCCGTTGCGGACCGCAACGAATAACTCGGAGGGCGTCTTTCAGTCTGGGGTCATCGCAAAAAGACAACGCAGCTCCTGCCGGCGTTTGTGCTAGGCTTGAGACCCTTCGGGATCCGCCGTTGAATCTGCTGGCGCCACATTGGTCGCCGCGGCACCGGATGAAAGACAAAATGTATCGTCTCTATGCGCGCGCCGGCTGGGGTTCGGTTCTGGTGGAAACTCAGCTGGCTTGGTACGGGTTGAAGTATCAGCTCGAAACCGTCGGCGATCTGTTCAAGGAACCGCAAGCCCGCGATCGGTTGGCGTCGGTCAATCCGATCGCCCAAATCCCGACGCTGATCCTGCCGGATGGCGCGGTGATGACTGAAAGTGCGGCCATCACGTTGCTGTTGGCGGACATCACCAGGCGTGACGACCTGGCGCCGGGGGCCGGGGCGCCCGAGCGCGCTCGATTCCTGCGCTGGCTGATTTTCATGGTCGCCAATATCTACCCGACTTTCACCTATGGAGACGACCCCGCCAGGTTCGTCGACGTCGGCCGCTCCGCCTTGCGCGCCCGTGTGGACGCCTATGCGCAACGGTTGTGGGGCGTTCTGGAAGCCGAGGCTGCCGAGCCATGGTTCCTCGGCGGCCGGTTCTCCGCCATCGACATCTTCATTGCCGCCATGACCCAATGGCGACCGCAGCGTCGGTGGTTCGATGCCCACGCGCCAAAACTCGCCGCGATCGCAACAGGCGCCGACGCTCTGCCACAACTGGCCTCGGTCTGGGTACGAAACTTCCCTCCTCAGGCAGAACCGCAAAGCGCTGGCTAGGTTGTGAACACTTGGCCTGGAGGACCAGCCCTCGGCGAGCGTCATTATCGCCATCTGTTCGCCCTGTTCGCCGACGTTCTGGCGGTGAAGATCAACACACAGCATCGCGCCGCCTGGCGGTGTGGCGAACGTTTTTATTGACAAACCGCAACTTTTGGATTGCAGCCATATTCCATCCTCGCGCGATCGGTGTATTGTGCCCCGAGTCCCGTAGGGTAAGGCGGAAAGAACGAGCGAGGCTGCTGAATCTCTCGCCACGGGCGGAAAATAAAAATGGCGACAAGATTTCCGATGGAAGTGCGCGTCTCTCAGGAATTGGCGCACGGCCGGGACAAGTGGTCGACGGACGCGGTGACGAAGAGCGTCCCGAACTTCAGTACTTTCGCCGATCTGCTCAGCCAGAAGCTTGGCGAGTTCTGCGACACATTCGCGAAGGGAATTGATCCGGTGAACAGCAGAACCGCGCATTACATGCTGGATGCGATCGAAATGTATGTCGAACTGACGTCCAAGGGAGAAATCCGGCTGGTCGCAGCCGCAAGCGCCGACGTCAAGGGGGCGATCAAACTCACCTTCAAGGCGAACAGCCGGGCGTAACGCTCGCCGCCCTGCGGCCGGGACTCGTCCGCCACGCTACACCAGCCGGCAAATACCGGCATCCAGCGCGTCGCGGCGTCGGTCCGGCCGCACATTCCAGTGCTCCAACCCTGACGTTCGTCGCCCTTGCCCCGGCCGCACTTGGGGTCTTGAACCGCGCCCCGCACGCGACCGCATTGTATGGGCTTTACAATGTACACATTTTGATCTAAGACCTCACTCAGGGGAATACAACTTAGGGGTTGCGCTAGCTGCTCCTTGGCGATTTGGGTTGAGATCCACATGAGGGGCGCAGCCAACCGCTTGGAATCTCTGGCGACAGTCGGTGGCGTTCCAAGTTCGTTTGTTTGCGAGTTGCATAAACAACAAGGTCCTGCTGGGATCGCTTAGCGCGCTGGGTGCCGGAATCGCGCGACATTGGCGGAGGGTGTGCAATGGTCGGTGTTTCCTACCTTCCCGTTAAAGACGCACGCGTGGCGCCGCCGCAGCTGGAAGCCGGAGGGCTCTTGCAAGAGTTTGGCGAGCACCGCGAATATGAGGGTAATAGCGCCAACGTTGGCGGTTTTATCGCGCTAATCGAGAGCCGCGCGTTCTTGGCGGAATGCTTTCGGCGCAGCGTGCAATCGGCCTTTCGCCTGCCAATCTTTACGTATTCTACCGTTACCGAATTCGAACGCAGTCATCACGATGTATCACCAGATATTGTGATACTCTCTTTGCTTGAGGGCAACAACGAAGCGAGCGTTAACGTGCTGAAGATCCTGGCGGAACTCGTTCCAAAAATTCCTGTCGTTGTTCTTGCCTACAAGAATGACTCGGAACTGGCCAGGATCGCGATCTGCAACGGCGCGAAAGGATTCATTCCCGTCACGATGGGATTTGAAATTGCGGTCCAGGCAGTGCGCTTTGTTCTGGCCGGGGGAACCTATGTGCCAACGGACTGTATGTTCGCCACAAGCTGGCCTGGCGCGGCGCAGTCACCGCCTCCGCCAAAATCCGGCGCGATCACAAGCCGTGAACTCGCGGTCGTTCGGGCCATTCAGCAAGGCAAGCCGAATAAAGTCATAGCCTACGAACTGAACATGTGTGAAAGTACCGTCAAAGTTCATGTCCGCAACATAATGAAGAAATTGAACGCAAAGAACCGAACGGACTTGGCTGTCAAATCACAAATGCTTTGAGCAATCGCAGGCGGCTGCCGAACATATCCTTTCTGAAGCACGGAAAGCGCCGCCGCCCTATGCCTTCCGCGCCTGGCTCATTTCACGAACTCGGCCAAAGCGAGGATTGCGCCGAGAATTTCCCCGTTTGGCTCGCGCAACGCGTCAAGCGCCGTGAAATGATTGGCGCCCGCGACCGGAATGAGCCAACCCGGCGCCTGCGCTGCCGATCGGATCGCGTGCAGGCGCCGGGAGTCATGAATGAGCGCCGGAAGTTCTGCGCCGCCGTAAGCGACGACGAATGGTTTGGCGGTCGGGGGCAGACGCAGCGGTGAGAAATGCGATACCTCCTCGGCTGTCAGCTTCAGCGCGTCGTTGAGGCCGGTGTCGCGCAGCGGCCCCAATTCATAGACGCCAGAGATCCCGACGCCGGCCCGCACATGGGGATGATCGAGCGCAAGTGCGGCGAGTTGCGCGCCGGCTGACCAGCCCGAGACGATGGCCGGGCCGCCAGCGCTCTGCGCCGCGCCCTCACGGGCCAACCAATCGAGCGCGGCGTCAATCTCGGCGACGATCTGCGTCATTGTCGCGGCCGGAGCGAGCGTATACCCTGGCATTGCGACTGTCATGCCCCTGGCCAACGCGCCTTCCGCCATGATGGCGAAAAGTCCCCGACTGTTGCGCTGCCAATAGCCGCCATGAATGAATATCAGGAGCGGCGCGTGCGGGTCGGCGGCAGGATAAATGTCCCACTTCTGAGACAGTCCGGGACCATAAGGGCGATCGAGGCGCCAATCTCCGCGCGCGCGAAAGTCGGCCGACGCCTCGTTTCGCGCTGCCGCCAGTGCGGCGCTGTCGAGGGCCGCCGCATTATTGTCATAGGCGGCGTCGCGCTCCTCCTTCGTCAGCTCTCCCCATCGCTCGCGCGGATCGGCGGGGCCGGGCGCGTTCATCGGGCGGCGACCGCAGCCGGCGGGATCGGCGCGTCGGCGCCGAAGGGACAGCAACCTTCGATCTCATCTTGCGTGGCCGGGTCATGTGTGCGGCGTCGGGGATCGATGGCGGAAAGGACGTAGGCGTGCGCGGAGTCGTGATCGCCGCAATCGAGAACCGCATTCTCGCGAGTTCCGCGAACGAGATCGTCGACGTCCGGGGCAAATTGGTGCTGCCGGGCCTGCTCCACACCCACGCTCATGTCTACCAATATGTGTCGGGCCGTTTCGGGCTCAACGCGCGATGGGTCGTTCATCGGATCGCCCGCTCCCTGTGATTGTCGAATCGACTCCGGCCCGTTTGCGGGCGCCGCGTAATGTGATTTTGACCGCCGGCCCGCTACCTCAGGCCGACTTGGCGTAGAGCTCCCGCCCGATCAGCATGCGCCGGATTTCGCTCGTGCCGGCGCCGATCTCGTAGAGTTTTGCGTCGCGCAGGAGGCGGCCCAAGGGGTAGTCGTTGGTGTAGCCGTTGCCGCCGAGAATCTGGATCGCGTCGAGCGCGACCTGCGTCGCGCGCTCGGCGGCGCAGAGGATCGCGCCGGCGGCGTCCTCGCGCGTCGTCCGGCCGCGGTCGCAGGCCTTGGCGACGGCGTAGACATAGGCGCGCGAGGCGTTCAGCGTCACATACATGTCGGCGAGCTTGCCCTGGACGAGCTGGAACATGCCGATCGGCTGGCCGAACTGCTTGCGCTCGTGCACGTAAGGCAGCGCCACGTCGAGCGCCGCCTGCATGAGCCCGAGCGGCCCGGCGGAAAGCACGACGCGCTCGTAGTCGAGGCCGCTCATCAGAACGTTGACGCCCTTGCCGACGGCGCCCAGCACATTTTCTTCCGCGACCTCGCAGTCGGAGAAGACGAGCTCGGAGGTGTCGGAGCCGCGCATGCCAAGCTTGTCGAGCTTCGTCCCGTTGGAAAAGCCCTTCATGCCGCGCTCGACGATAAAGGCGGTGATGCCGCGCGCGCCGGCTTCCGGGTCGGTCTTGGCGTAGACGACCAGCGTCTCGGCGACGGGGCCGTTGGTGATCCACATCTTCGAGCCACTAAGGACGTAGCGGTCGCCCTTCTTGTCGGCTCGCGTGGTCATCGACACGACGTCCGATCCCGCGTTCGGCTCTGACATCGCAAGCCCGCCGACGTGCTCGCCGGAGATGAGCTTCGGCAGGTAGCGCGCCTTCTGCGCCGTATCGCCGTTGCGCGCGATCTGGTTGACGCAGAGGTTCGAGTGCGCGCCATAGGAGAGGCCGACCGAGCCCGAGGCGCGCGACACTTCCTCCATCGCGACGCAATGCTCCAGATAGCCGAGCCCTAAGCCCCCGTATTCCTCCGGCGCGGTGATCCCGTGTAAGCCGAGCGCGCCCATCTTCGGCCAGAGATCGCGCGGGAAG
Source organism: Hyphomicrobiales bacterium (assembly GCA_019237205.1). GTDB lineage: Bacteria > Pseudomonadota > Alphaproteobacteria > Rhizobiales > Beijerinckiaceae > Roseiarcus. The sequence goes on along the minus strand of JAFAHO010000263.1, from coordinate 6,047 downwards.
AGATTGTCTCGGTCGATCGCCCCGGCGCGCGGCGCGATCTCTTTTTCTGCGAAAGCCCGGGCGCTGTCGCGGATCATCTCCGCGCTGTCGCCGAGGTCGAAATCGAATGGGCGGGGGGCGTTGGGGATCATGGCGGGCGACAGGGGCCAAAGGGAGGAAGTTGACGTGCGGGACATTGGCGGCGTTTGGCTGCGCTGTCCAGAAGTTGGGTACCGCGTCATGTCTGCGGAAAGCGGGCATCCGGTCCTCAGAGCGGGTACCGCCCGATTCTGTCAGTCGCGAGAGACTTCCGGCCGCCGACGTGCGCAGCCACGACAGAGAGGCCTGTACGCGACCATTTCCGAAGACAGCCGCGGGAACCCCCGCGAGACCGGAATATCTCGCCGAGTTTAAAGGCGCCGCTAAGCACAGATTCTCAGACGGGCCAACGGACCGACGAAGACCGTTTCACCAGCGGCGATTGGCGGGGCCCCCAGTCAATCCTCGGGCGGCCGGTCAAGTCCGCCTATCCTTGGTCCGCCCTGCTTTCTCCCGCTATGTCCTGATAACCAGCCGCAAGCTGCGGCGCGGTTCGGCTCAATATCGCAGAAAATCGTTTTGCTGGACAGGCTTTGCTGGAGAGGCTTGGCAGAGCGCCCGTGGGCGGGCGGCCGGAAAGAACGGAATATCAGGTCGCGCGTGGCGCCTCACAGGCGCTGGTTGGCTGCTTAGTACTACAGTTGTAATTGCATGGCGCCACTGGCATTATTGGCGCCATTGGCGCCACTAGCGCGTCAGCTCAGTTCGGAACCCGATCAAGTTCAACATTGTCCGCGCCCAAATGGGTGGGCGCGCACTGTTACCTGCGCGCCTGGACTCCTCAAGGCGATCCAATGCTCAGTCCAGCTTTCAACAAGCTGCCTTGCGGGAGGCGATAATCGAGTTAGTAGAATAGCTGTCCGGGCATCACCAAAAAAGGCTGCCGCTTGCGGCGAATACTTACGTCGTTGTCAAACTCCGTATATTACGTCCGCGTGGAGTGCTTTTGTCTCCGCCATTGGGATAAGCTTTGCTTTTCGCCTCTGAAATAGCCATGTCGATTAGATAACAAAGGACGCCATAATCAGCGTGCTCCGCCATATTGCGGGCCCTGGTCAGTTCAACCTCAATCGACTTCAATACTTCTGAACCTGACATGCTTCCCTCGGGTTGCCCTTCTTACGGCGGCGTCCTGTACCCAGAATCTAGACAAGCGACACACCGGCGCCAATGGCCAAATATGGCGAGATCATAACGTGAACATAGAGAGCGGGTCCATCGCCTCTTCTCATCGTCTCCAAACCTCGTCATTTCGGCTTTGAGAAGCGTAGCCGAAATTTCCGCCGTAGGCAGCCTGCGGCGGTCCATTGACGGGTTTTGATTGCGTCTGCCGGGCGTGCGGCAGGCGTGTCAAAGAGCCTTGTTTCGTTTCTGACCGAGTCCGATCTTCTTCGCCAATGCCGACCGCTTGGCGGCATAGTTAGGCGCGACCATCGGGTAATCAGCAGGCAGGCTCCACTTCTCGCGATACTGTTCTGGCGTCAGGTCGAACAGTCGCAGATGACGTCGCAGCGACTTGTATTTCTTACCATCCTCCAGACAGATGACATAGTCCGGGGTGATGGACTTCCCGACGGGCACGGCGGGAGTTTTCGGCGCGACTTGAGGCCGCGCGGCATCTGGACCCTTTCCTAGCGTCTCAACTGCTGAGTGCACTGCTTGAATAAGATCGGGCAGTTCGCTCCTTGGCAGAGGGTTGTTCGAAACATATGCCGCTACAACTTCAGCAGCCAATTCGATTGAATCCGGTGTCGCCATTGATTGAATCCTCTCGCGGTGGAGGTCGTCCACGCGGCTGTTTTAAGCCTATTTTTGAACATTGTCGAATATCAAGTGCTCGTCGTTGAACGGGCACAACCGGATAGTGGCAGCCAGTGACCGCGGGGCGTTACAGAAAGCACTTGACGGTCGACTGGCGCGACACCCTCCGCGTTGAGTATGTACTCCAAAGTAATTCCAATGCCAACCTAGCCGCATACTTTGCGATGGCACTTACCGGTTGCACAGATATACAACAATTTTTGGCCACTTTAGTTACGATTAAGCTGTGATTATTCCAAAGGCTCGCCAGAAGGTCCGCCGTTCCACGGGCTAGGCCCTCTTCCGCAATTGGAGCGGAAAAAGCTCGCCCGATCGTGGCCATTGCGCGTTCGGACGTGATTCGCTCTCGCAGGGTCAGTTAGCGCGCTGTCTTCGAGTTCATTTTCCCCTCACCGCCAAGACGGCGCGGCGCACGGCGTCGATCACGGCGGCAGGCTCATCGATCTGGACATAGTGGCGGGAATTGGGAACGACGATGTGGACGCCTTGCGTCGAGCAGGTGGCGAGCGCGGCGTGCCCGGCCCGCCATGCCGCCTCGACGCGCGCAAGCGCGTCGGGCGGAACGCCCGGTCCGCCTTCGTCGACGCCGCGACTCAACACGATGAGCGGCTTGTGGCCGAAGGCGAAGGTCGATGCGTCGAGCTCAGCCGAATCCGTGTCGAGGTGGTCGCCCTCGGGAACGAAGGCGGCCATTTCGGACGCCTGAGCCTCCCAGACTTTGGGGTCTTGAAGCTGCCGCCGGGCGAGCTGCCTAAGCGCGGCGTCGAGGCGGTTCGGGTCGTCGTTCACGTTGATGCAGCCGCGCGCGGCCGATGTCGCGAGCGACGCGAGCTTGCCCGCGCGGGCGAGTTCGAGGCAGGCGCGCTTGAAGTTGAGCGCGCGCGTCATCGCGTCCTGGATCGCGCTCCGGGCGCCCTCCGGCAATTGAGCCTGCAGCGCCTCGAGGTCATTCGCAAAACCAGGGTCGACCAGGACCATGCCCGCAAGGTCGTCCGGATGCATCGTCGCGTAGAGCACGGCGATCTGGCCCCCAAGCGAATGCCCGACGAGGACGAACGGCTTGACGACTCCCGCGGCAGCGACGAGGCGCGCCAAGTCCTCGGTCATGTTCCCGAGATCCGAGGGACGCTCGGCAGCGTCGCTGAACCCAAGCCCCGCGCGATCATAGGCGCAGACGCGCGTGAACTTGCCGATCTCTGACTGCACGAAGCGCCAGGTGACCATGCCGTTGCCGGCGCCCGCTTCGAGGACGATGGCCGGCTCGCCCGAGCCCACGCAATAGAGGTTGAGGCGGCGCTCGCCGTCGATCGCAACAAGCTGTTGCGGCGCCGCGTAGACGTTGTCGGGAACGAGCGTCACCGCTGCGCCAGGGCCGGCAAAGGCGAAGCCCAATGCGGCTGTGACAAGGAAACGCGTCGCCAACATCGGCTTGCTCCACGACTCGTTTGGAAGCGTTGTTCTAGCGCCAGCCCGGCCGCAAATTGAAGGGGTCCGCCGGGCGGCGGCGCATCGACTGGCCGTCGGCCTCGCGGGCTGCGCGTCGAAGCTTCCGAGCCGGCCCCCCCTTTGACTGATCGCCCGTCGCGCCAATAGGTTACGCCAGCCCGGAGCTGACGCCTATGTTTTCCTGCACCTCCTCCGAATCCATCGATCACGGCGGCGCTCGTGGTTGCCTCTGCCATCGGCCTGAAATTCAAACGCTGACGCGCCGGATCAACGCAGACCTCACGCGGCGCGGATTTGTCGCCGGAGCAGCCGCCTCGATCGCATCGCTCGGCCTGCCCAGGCGGGCAAAGGCGCAAACGCCGGCGGCGCCGCCGCGCCCGATCGTGTTCACGAATTTTCTGCTGTTCGATGGAAAGTCGAGTGCGCTGCGAGAAGGGCTCCGTCTGCTCATCGACGGCGGCCGGATCATATCCGTCGCTGCCGGGAGCCCGGCGGCGCCGGAGGGCGCGCGTACGATCGATTGCGGCGGCCGGGTCGTCATGCCGGGCCTGATCGACGCACACTGGCACTCGGTGTTCGCCGCGCTGCCGGTTTCGAGCCTGTTCGCGGCGGATGTCGGCTACATCTTTTTGGCCGCGAGCGCCGAGGCCGAGCGCACGCTGATGCGCGGCTTCACCACAGTCCGCGATCTCGGGGGTCCCTCCTTCCCCCTGAAGCAGGCGATCGACGAAGGCATCGTGCGGGGGCCGCGCATCTATCCGTGCGGCGCTATGATCACGACCACCGGGGGCCACGGCGACTTGCGTCCGTTGCTGGATATCCCGAGGAGTCCCGGCGGACCCTTGAGCTCGATTGAGCAGAGCGGCGGCGCGATGATCGCCGACAGCGCAGACGAGGTTCGCCTGCGCGTGCGCGAGCAGTTGTTGCAGGGCGCTTCCCAGATCAAACTCGTGGGAGGGGGAGGCGTGTCGTCGCCGCGAACTGCGCTCGACATGACCACGTTCAGCGAACCAGAGCTGCGCGCCGGGGTCGAGTCCGCCGGCGACTGGAACACTTACGTCGCGGTGCATGCTTATGCGCCCGCGACCGTTCAGCGGGCGATCGCGGCGGGGGCGCGGTGCATCGAGCATGCCCATCTAATGGACGAGGCGACGGCGCAGCTGATGGCGGACAAGGACATCTGGCTCAGCATCCAGCCGTTCCTGAGCGACGAGGACACAGGCGTGCTCACCGGCCAGAGCCGCATCAACCAGCTTCAGGTCTTCGCAGGCACGGATACGGCCTATGCGCTGGCCAAAACGCACAAGATCAAGACGGCGTTCGGCTCGGATCTGCTGTTTTCAAGTCAGAAAACAGCCACGGAAAATCAGCGGTCCCGATAGTCAGAACGCCCGATATTGCTTGACTATTCGAGAATGTCGCCCTATTGCCTATGCCCCATAAAGGAAGACCATGATGCAGGGAAACTTCCCTTGCGCTTCCTTTGAAGGAGGACTAGCGTGGCAAAAGCGACAGGGCTGACGGACATGGCGATCCGGGCGATTCCGCTGCCGGCAAAGGGCCAGATTGAGCGCCGCGACCTAGAATACAACGGCGCGGGCGGATTGTATCTGACGATCGGGCACACAGGCGCGGCGACGTGGTCGTTCCGATATACGCGCGCCAGGAAGTTGCGCAAGTTCAAGATCGGCCGCTATCCCGCGACGACGATCAAAATGGCCAGAGCGATGGCGCGCGACCTTGGCGTTGAAGTCGAGAAAGGCGGCGACCCACAGGCGGACCGTCTGCGCGCCAAATACGCCTCGACCGCTCCGACGCCTGCGGTGCGCACCGTGGCGATGGTCGCGGAGGAGTTCTTGCGGCGACACACAGACGAGCGGAACGGCGAGCGCTGGGCGCAGGAGGTGCGGAGAATCCTTGCCAAAGAGATCCTGCCCGTGATTGGCGCGAAGCCCATTGCCGAGGTCGCCAAGGCCGACATTCGCGATCTGATCGATAAGATCGCCGACGGTGACGGCAAGCGGGCGCCTGCGCCGATACAGGCAAACCGCGTGCTGGCCGTCTGCGCGAAGATGTGCCGCTGGTGTCTCGGCCGGGACTATCTCGCCGTCGATCCGACCGCCGGATTGCCCCGGCCTAGCGCCGAGACCAAGCGCGGCCGGGTTCTATCCGACGACGAACTGGCGCGCGTCTGGCGCGCGGCGGAGGGTCTGGGCTATCCGTTCGGGGCGGCGGCAAAGTTGCTGATCTTGACCGGCGGCAGGCGCGAGGAGATCGCAGCCATGAAGTGGTCGGAGATCGGGACCGCGAAGTGGAAGGACGCTGAAGTCCCCGCGCTGCTCCTGTCCGCAGCGCGAGCCAAGAACCGCCTAGAGCATATCACGCCCTTGTCCCCGGCCGCTGCGGCCGTGCTGGCTAGCGTGCCGCGCCACGGTGAGTTCGTATTCACGACGAATGGCAAGGCGCATATCGCCGGCTGGTCGAGGGCGAAGTTGCGGATCGACCGGATGAGCGGCACCACCGGCTGGGTCTTCCATGACTTTCGCCGTTGCGTGTCCACGTGGCTGAATGAGAACGGCACTGATCCCCACATCGTCGAGGCGGTGCTAGGGCACGTCGTCAAGGGCGTCGGTGGAGTCTACAACAAGGCCGGGTATCTGCGCGAGAAGGCCGAGGCTCTCAACCTCTGGGCGAAGCACGTT
>JAFAHO010000251.1 GCA_019237205.1 Hyphomicrobiales bacterium | reverse complement strand
TCAATAACCAGCGGCTTCACCCAGCTGGCTGATGATGGGGTATGGACGGACGTGTCATTTTGTCCCCTCTCAACCTGTTTGACGCCGGGGTAGGGCTCCACCACCATCAACAGCTCCATGAGAGCCCTTGCGCAGGCCCTTGTTGATGGATCGATTTGATGGATGCGAGGTCGTCGCTTGGCAGCGGAAGGTCCGGCACCATGGAATGGGAACCCTGAGGCGGCCATGGAGCGCCGGCGCGCCATAATTCCTATGCTCGACCGCGCCCTGTAGACCCGAGAACGCTGCGCAGACTCGCCCTGGCTTACTTTCTGCGCTTTGTGTGTGATCTATATCGTGGCTTAAAGTCGACCACGCCTTTGTAGGAAAGTTCAACCAATCGATATCGGACTGACGGAATACTAAGCTCAGTTTCACTTGCTATATCTTTGTATCGCGCGCCCTTTTTGTACATGCTCACGATAATATTTATTTTACCCTCTTCGGTAACTATTACGTGACGACGATTTTTCAAGGCGTCCACGCTGCCGCGGTCCTTTTTTGCGGCAGCCCGCAATCGCCCTGGGGCGACTCCAATTTAGATATCGGACCAAGGCGGTTGGCCAAGGACGCGAAAGGGTAAGCACCATCCTTCTTTCGTGGCGCGGCAATCAGTTCGGCGTCGGTGTCGACCTCTCTGCCTCGTCCACTCTCGCCATATCCGCAACGTATTTAAGAACGGCCTGCCGGCGCCCTGGACTGCTAATCCTTAGAAAGGCCTTCACCAGACGATGCCCCTCTTCGGGATGCACTGGGAAATCGGCATTCCCGCTACCGAAATCGTCGGCAGGAATATCACTCCGGTCGATTCGACGCATGGGCCACACTTCTTGTCACCTGCCGGGAATTTGAACCCCTAACGCCATTGCTCTAGGGGGAGGCAGGACTCTCGTTAACTAAGGTATCGGGCCAGACGAAAGGCAAGGGAGCGAAAGGGGTAGGCGCCGTCCTTCTTTCGTGTGCGAGGCGGCGACCGTGGGCGTGCTCGACCTGGACGGGCGTCAGGGAACGATAGAGGGCCGCTGCCTGCCGTCCCTCCAGTTCGACAAGCCTCAGGACGACGTCGCTGCAGCTCTCACCCGGCCCGCATGGCCTTAGGCTTGTCGGCCACTGCGGCGTCAATCCGGATCGAGCGCTCGCCCTCGGCGTCAATCCGCACAATAGGAGCCATCTGGTCGGGGAGATCCCCGGAAACAGCGGAGGTTGCCGCTGCAGTCCTGACGGGCGCGGAACCAATCGCGAATCGCTGATTGGCCCTTAGTGAGGCTACAAAAATTGCACATCTGGCGTCCTTACGTGTTCTTGACGAGTCGTAATTTCCCGCGCGCAGGCGGGGCGTCCGGGGGCCGTGGCTGCTCGAGGTCGGGTAGATAGACGCCGCAGCTCGAGACCCCGCGTTTGCTCCGCGCCTCGGCCCGCCACAAGCAATCATGAGAGAAGCGCTCCATCAGGTCCCGGAGACGGATCTCTGGGCCGAATTTCGCAGCGAGTCGCGCGAGCCGATACGATCCCTTTCGCGGGCAGACGCGGCAAGCGATCCTGACGACAACGAACGGATACAAAGCGAGATGTCGGCCACCTGACGTCTGCTTCCGCGGATCGGAGGCGATGATGTTTGTCTCGACCGGATCGGTCAAGACGGTTTGGTTTTCCACCTTGCCGAGCGACAGGGGCGGTCAGGGCAGCGGGTTGGATGGCGGTGGGCAACGGCGGGCGTAGCGCGCTCTCCATTGCGCCGTAGCGTAGCCCGCCGTTGTCCACGGCCTTGTCGCGCCGCCGGCCGTGCGAGCGTTTCGGTGGCGCTCGGCGCGATGGTCATGACGGCGGGCGGCGCTTGCGCAGGCTCTCGCCGGTCAGTTCGATCCGGTAGGCGTTGTGAATGACGCGGTCGAGAATGGCGTCGGCAAGTGTGGGAATGCCGATCAGGTCGTGCCAGCGGGCCACGGGGACCTGGCTGGTGAAGATGATCGAGCCCCTGTCGTAGCGGTCCTCGACGATTTCGAGGAGATCGCGGGCCTGATCGGCGTTGAGCGCCTCGGGTCCCCAATCGTCGAGGACGAGCAGCTTGACGCGAGCGAGCGTGCGCAGAAGCCTGGCGTAGCCGGGTCCGCCGCGCGCGACGGCCAGATCGGCGAAGAGCCGGGGAACGCGAGTGTAGAGAACGGCGATGTTCTCCCGGCAGGCCTTGTAGCCGAGCGCGCAGGCGAGCCAGCTTTTGCCCAGGCCACAGGCGCCGGTGACGAGCAGATTGCGGCGCTCGGCGATCCAGTCGCATGTCGAGAGCTTGAGGAACAGCGCCCGGTCGAGGCCGCGCGGACTTTGATAGTCGACGTCCTCGACGCTGGCGCCGTGGCGCAATTTGGCGGCCCTGGCTCGGGTCTCGAACTGCTTCTGGCGGCGCAAGGTCGTCTCGTATTCCAGCAACGGTCCGAGCCATTCGGCGTGCTCGAGGCCGCGCGCCTCGGGCTTGTGTTCGAGGTCCTTGAACCCCTTTGCCAGTCCATGGAGGCCGAGCGCGTGAAGCTGGTCGAGGGTGGGATGAGCGAGCATGAGGAGTTCCTGTCAGTGGAAGTAGCCGGGACCGCGCAGATTGGCGTGGTCGAAGAGCGTGGGCGGCCGGTCGTCCGTGGCGGCGGCGCCGTCGGCTTTGCGGGCCAGGAGCGCGGCGACGCCCTTGCAATTGAGGACGCCGAGCTCGACGGCGCGGGCGGAGACGGCTTCGAGACGTTCGGCGTCGAGGCCGCGATAGGAGCGCAGGATCCCGAGACAGGTGCGGAACCCCTGCTCGGGATGGGGCCTGCTGGCAAGCACGGCGCTGATCAGGCCCTCGGTGTTCGGCCCGATCTTGGCCGCCCAGCGCCGGAACCGCTCGGGCGACCACTCGGCGTAGCGCCGATGGGAACTCGGCATGTGCTCAGGCGTCGTGCCGTGCCTGCGGCCCATGTAGCGGCGCTGGTGGGCCGCCACGCGCTGGCCGCGATGGAAGACCTCGATCGGGCGCGCGGTCGCGCGAACCTCGACCTCGGCGCGGATTAGCGCATGCGGAACCGAGTAGAGGAAGTCGTGGACCTCGATGTGGTAGTCGAGGTTGACGCGCGCGCGTCCCCA
>JAFAHO010000079.1 GCA_019237205.1 Hyphomicrobiales bacterium | reverse complement strand
GTTTGCGTGACATAGGCGATCGGGGCGTCCGGAGCGATCGGCAGCTTGTCGACGTCCTCTTCGCTCTCGACGAGATGCAATTGGCCGTCGATTTGGCCGAGCGTGCCCTCGACTTCCGGGTGGCCTGCGTGGCCAATGAAGACTAGTATCCGCCCCTGCGCGACATAGCGCCGACCCTGATTGTGCACCTTAGTGACGAGCGGACAGGTCGCGTCGATTGTCGGGAGCGCCCTCGATCTGGCCTCGTTCTCGACCTTGCGGGATACGCCGTGCGCGCTGAAAATCGTCACGGCTCCCGGCGGCACCTTACTCAATTCCTCTACGAAAACCGCGCCCTTGGCTCGTAGCGACTCGACGACATGGCGGTTATGCACGATCTCGTGGCGTACATAGATCGGAGCGCCATATTTTTGGATGGCGCGCTCCACGGTCTCAATAGCGCGCACCACCCCAGCGCAAAAGCCACGCGGTTGGGCAAGAATGATCTTCATGCGTTCATCCTGACACGAGACCACACTTTTCCAAGTGACGCCATTGCGCGGATAGCCAAGCGCGACGTTTTTAGCGCGGTCGCTGTCGGGAGACAAGAAAGCGTCATAATTGTGATTCGCGGCTTCCACGCAAGATGCTGTGATTTTGACTCAGATTCCGCGTCGGCCCCCGGAATTCGGGCTACTTGTCAGGAGAATGCCGCGAATATATGCGTGCTCATCGCCCGCCACGACGGCCTGACTTGTCTGACGTCGGCTCGGGCGACGGAGCGGGGCTTGTCAATTGATGTCCGGTCGGCGGACTGTGCGTAGACATTGTGAGAAACCGGTGAGAGCATGCAAAAAAACATCAAAGTAGCCATCGCCGGGGTCGGCAATTGTGCCAGTGCGTTGGTGCAGGGCGTGGAGTACTACCGCAACCGCAACGGCGTCGCGCCTGAAGGCGTCATGCGCGACTCCATCGGCGCCTATAGCTGTAGCGACGTCGAGTTTGTTGCGGCGTTTGACATAGACCGGCGCAAAGTCGGTCACCCGCTCGAGCAGGCGATCTTCGCTAAACCAAACTGCACCCGTATCTTTCAGAGCTCCTTGCCGGTGTCGAACGTCGTCGTTCAGGCCGGTCCAGTGCTCGACGGGGTGGCGCCGCACATGGCCGACTATCCCGACGACGTCGCCTTCCGTTCCGCCGATCTGGAACCGACCGATGTCGCCGCGGCGCTACGCGCGTCGGGCGCCGAGGTGCTGGTGTGCTACCTGCCGGTCGGTTCGGAGCGGGCGGTGAAGCATTATGCCCAGGCCTGTCTGGACGCCGGCGTCGCTATGATCAATTGCGTTCCCGTGTTCCTTGCTTCCGATCGTGGCTGGGCGCAGAAATTTCGGGATGCCGGCGTACCCATCGTCGGCGACGATATCAAAAGCCAGGTCGGCGCGACCATCGTGCATCGGGCGCTGGTGCGGCTGTTCGCCGACCGAGGGGTCGGTCTCGATCGGACTTATCAACTCAACACTGGAGGCAATGCCGACTTCCTCAACATGCTTGAGCGGAATCGCCTGAAGTCGAAGAAGATCTCCAAAACTGAATCCGTGCAATCGCAGCTGGACGAACGGCTCGACGCGCGTGACATCCACATTGGTCCGTCCGACTACGTCCCGTGGCAGCAGGACAACAAGGTCTGTTTCATCCGCATGGAGGGGCGCGGCTTTGGGGACGCGCCGGTCGAATTGGAGATGCGACTGTCAGTCGAAGATTCGCCAAACAGCGCCGGAGTCGTGATCGATGCGATCCGGTGCGCGAAGCTGGCGTTAGAACGAGGCGAAGGTGGTCCGTTGGTGGCTCCGTCGTCCTATTATATGAAAAGCCCACCCAGGCAACTTCGCGACAGCGTTGCGCGCGACGCCTGCAACGCCTTCATTGATGGGCGCAACTTCGATCTTCCCGAGGCCGCGGTGCGCGACGCAAAGGTCGTGGCCGGTCCGGGCCGTTCGTAGTGGGTTCGGAAGGGGAAGCCGTGCTCGTCAGATCTCTGCAATAGGCTTCATCAGCCGGCTCGGCCCACTGGCGCATACGGATGACAAAGCCAATCGAAGCGGTGCTTTTCGACTTTGGCGGTACGCTCGACGCCGACGGCGTGGCGTGGAAGGAACGCTTCCACGCCCTCTACCGGTCCGAAGGGCTGGATATGACTGCCGCGGCCTTCGCGGCGCCCTTCTTCGCCGCCGATTGCCCCCTCGTCGGAGGCTTGCCGCCGGGAACTGGACTGCCGGAAACTGTCGATGCCTTGACCGCCAACCTTGAAGCCGAACTGGCGCGCCTCAGCGCCGGAGCTGATGGCGCTGGAACCTTCAGAGATCGGACCGATGGCGATCGCGCCCGGCGCGTGGCGTCGCGCTTCCTATCCGGAGCGTCGGCCGCTTTCTCACGCAATCGGCCGGTCTTGGAGGCGCTGAGGCAACGCTACCGACTTGGCGTCGTCTCGAATTTCTACGGCAATCTAAACGCGGTCTGTCACAGCGCAGGTCTGGCGCCCCTGTTCGCAGTCATGGTGGACAGCCATTGCGTCGGCGCAGAGAAGCCCGACCCGGCGATCTTCCGCCCCGCCCTCGAGACGCTTCACGCGCCGCCTGAAAGGACTGTATTCGTGGGCGATTCATTGCGCCGCGACCGCGAGGGCGCTCGCCGAGCGGGAATGGGCTTCATCTGGATTGCGCCGCAAGAGGCCGCCGAAGCTCAGGAGTCCGCATATCCACTCGTTCATGCTACGGTGAGCGAGTTCAGCGATCTCATGAAGATCTTGATATGACCGAAGTATTGGCTTCTGCGGTTGTCCAAGGGGGCATCATCGCCGCCGGCCATGGGAGCCGCTTGAGGGCTGACGGGTATCGCGTTAACAAACCGATGACGCCGGTCGCCGGACGACCCCTCATCGACCACACTCTCGATCGCTTCCGCGCCGTCGGTATTCGCCGAGTGAGCATCGTCATCAACGATGCGAGCGACGATTGCCGGCAATGGCTCGGTCGCCACGGTGGAGATTTTGATCTTGACCTCATCGTGCGCACGACGCCGTCGTCCTACGCGAGCTTCCAACTGGTCGTCGACCGGCTAGCCCGCGCCCCGGCGGTCATCACAACGATCGACGCGATGATGCCGGTCAGCGATTTTCGCGTTTTTGTCCGGACGGCCGCCGCGTTTGGGAACGACGCTGTAGCGCTAGGCCTGACCGATCATGTCAATGACGAAAATCCGCTTTGGGCGACATTGAATGCCGCGGACGGCCGCATTCTACAGCTTGGCGGCAAGGATGGCAGTCATGTGACGGCCGGACTCTACTGGCTGCCGGCGGAACCTCCCGAGGGGCCCCCGACCGGCTTCGCCCGGCTTCGGGATTACCTCGGGTGGCTGGTCGCCGGGCGCTTGCCGGTTTATGGCATCGTTCTGCCACGCGTGTTCGACATTGACCGGGCGCGCGACATCGCGGCCGCCGAATTGGCAGGACTAGGCCGTGAGCGCGGGAATGCTGGCGCATGAATGCGGCCAAGACCTGCTGGGGCATCTACCGCGAGCTTGAGCACTCGCCGGGCCGTATCGGCGACGACGCCGCAATCTTGAAAAGAGTCGGCGAGGCCTTGGCGGAGCGGGGCTTCAGCGTCGAGCTTGTCGCCGCCGACGCCGCCGATGCGGCGTTCGAGACCCCCCGCGCCAACATATTCGCGATGTGCGAAGGTGGGGCGGTCCTTGATCGGCTCAAGGCAGCGGAGAAGGCGGGCTCGGTCATCGTCAATTCGGCGGATGCGATTCGCAACACCTACCGTCATCGCATGATCGAGCTCTTCGCCCAACACCATGTTTCGGCGCCCTGGAGCCAGGTCGTCGCGACCGACGCGAGCAAGCTGCGACCGCCCGCTGGGGTGTGGGTCAAGCGCTACGATTTCCACGCGACACAACCCGATGATGTCATCTATACAGCATCGGAGAACGGATGGCACGAGGCGTTGCGCCGATTCGCTAAGCGCGGCATCCCATTCATTGTTGGGCAGGAGAACGTGGCGGGCGATCTTGTCAAATTCTATGGCGTGAGAAATGGCGTGCTGCGGATGGATGAGAATTGGTTCGAATGGTTCTATCATCGCGACAAAGGAATGGTGGGTCATTCCTTCCAGGCGTCACGCCTTCGCCAGGAATCGTTCGGTGCCGCAGCCGCGCTGGGGCTCGAGATTTTCGGCGGCGACGCCATCATCCCAGCCGACGGCGAACCGGTCATCATCGACCTCAATGCTTGGCCGAGCTACGCGAGGTATCGCGATCAAGCTGCGCGAGCGATCGCAGACTGCCTGACCGAGCGTTTTCGGCGACGCCTGCGCGCCGTGGCTCCAACGCAGAGTGATCCATGAACGACGCCTCCCCCCGGAACACCGTATCGGCGCCTCCGGACGGCGCTCAACGCCGCATTGTGCCCGGGCCCAGATCCAAAGCGATTTTCGATCGCGAGGCCGAGGCGATGGCGCCTGGGCTCCAATCGATTGCTCTCTATTCACAAATCGCCGTCGACCACGCCAGCGGTTGCACGATCACCGACGTCGACGGGAACGAGTACCTCGATTTCATCGCGGGCATTGCGGTCGGCAGCCTCGGTCATTGCCACCCCCACTATGTCAAACGTATGAAGGAGCAACTCGAACGCGTTACGTTCGGCAGCTTCACGACCGAGACCCGCGCCAATTTCCTAAACCTGGTGAGTGGATTGTTGCCGGAAGGCATCACGCACATCCAACTGTTTTCGGGCGGCGCAGAGGCGGTCGAGGCCGCCTTCCGTCTGGCCAAGTCGGTCAGCAAGAAATTCGAGTTTGTGGGATTCTGGGGCGGTTACCACGGCAAGACAGCAGGCGTTATAGGCCTCCTCGGCGGTGCGTATCGCAACCACCAGGGTCCCTTCCCGCCCGGAATGCACCTGTCGCCCTACGCTAATTGCTATCGCTGCCCCTGGAAGCTTCAATATCCGTCCTGTGGCCTCGCTTGCGCAGAGCATCTGCGCAACGTCATCAAGAACGACACGCAGGGCGAAGTCGCGGCGATTGTCCTGGAGCCGATGCAGGCCACCGCGGGCAACGTCATTCCCGTCGACGACTTCATTCACGCGGTGCGAGAAATCGCCGATGAATTCGGCGCGCTGTTGATCGTTGATGAGATCCTGACCGGCTTTGGTCGGACCGGAACGATGTGGGGGTGCGACCAATTCGACCTCAAGCCGGATATCATGACGATCGGCAAGGGTATAGGCGGTGGCTTTCCTCTCAGCGGCGTGGCTTCGTCCTTCGATCGCATGTCAGCTAAGCCGTTCGGAGAGCCGAGCGGAAGCTCGTCGAGTTATGGTGGAAATCCGCTTGCCGCTGCCGCGGGGCTAGGCGTCGTCGAGGCCATCCTTGAGGAAAAGCTGGTCGAGAATTCAGCCCGGGTCGGCGCGCTGATGCTCGATGCGCTGAAGCGCCTGCAGGACAAATACCGTTTCATCGGCGATGTACGCGGGCGGGGCCTGATGATTGGCATTGAGATGGTCGCCGATCGCACGACCAAGGCGCCGCTGGATAGGACCATCACCCGCGCACTGTTCCACGAGGCGCTGGAGCGCGGCCTCATAACGATGTCGTATTCGCATGTCATTCGCATCAACCCGCCGCTGATCATCGGCGAGGATGAGGCGACGCGCGGCGTCGATCTCCTTGATCAATCGTTCGCCGCCATTTCGCGCCGATTCGGGCTCGAATGAGGTAGGGAGGCGTGCTGCGGGGCGCCTTTGTTGGTTTCGGCAACGTCGCGGCCAAAGCGCACCTGCCTGGGTGGCTGTCGCGGAACGACGTTAAGATCGTTGCTGCGACCGATGCCGTCTCGGCGCGTCGCGAGACGTTTCTCGGAGCGTGTCCAGACGCGCGATGGTACCATAGCGTGGACGACTTGTTGTCAGGCGAAACCCTCGATTTCGTGGACGTTTGCACGCCCCCGGGCAGCCATGCATCGCTTATCAAACGAGCGCTGAACGCGCGTCTCCACGTGTTGTGCGAAAAACCCTTAGTTACCCGAGTGGCGGACGCGCAGATGATAGCGGCGGCTGCGGCTAGCGCCGGACGCATCGTGCACACGGTTCACAATTGGCTGAAGGCGCCGATCTGCCTCAAGATCTCGGCCCTGATCGCGGAAGGCGAGATTGGCGTCGTGCGATCCGTCTATTGGCAGACGCTGCGCACCGAGCCTGCGGTCTCTTCTGCCCCCGACCGCGGCAACAACTGGCGCGTTGACCCGGCGCAAGCGGGCGGCGGCATCCTATTCGATCACGGCTGGCATGCGCTTTATTGCATCGTCCGCTGGGCCGGTGCACCGCGCGGTATCGCTGCGCTGCTCGAAACGCGTCGCTTTCACGAATGGCCGCTCGAAGACACGGCGACACTCACTCTGGACACCTCTTTCGGCGTCAGCCACATCTATCTGACCTGGACGGCCAGCGAACGCTCCAATCATATCGAGATCGAGGGCGATCGAGGCCATATCAATGTCGTCAACGACGCCGTTGTCGTCAGTTCGAATTCGAGCGAGCGCCGCTGGGCCTGCCCCCCGTCCTTATCGGAAGGATCGCAACATCCTGACTGGTTCATCGGGGTGGCCGAGGACTTCCGGATTGCGGTAATGGGCGGCGACAAAGGCAACCTGGGGGAGGCGGTGCTGTGCGCTCGGCTGATCGACCTTGCCCAGCGGTCTGCCGCTGCCGGCGGCGCGCAGCTGTCATTCAACCACTAGGCGGGGACCGACTTCCGCGCGCTTCGCGAGCCGCGAGGAATATCAAAAGGACAAAATAGATCGGCGCCCCAACCGAGGCCAAAAGCAGAAACCAATTCGACTTGCCAAACAGCGCCAAGACAAGCACGAGATAGATGAAATCGCGGCGCGAAGCACTGTCGAGCAGCCGCGCCAGGCGGCTGTCAGGAGCCCTCGCAACCGAGGTAAACAGTGGGCCGCTGTCCAGCTTGATCCGCATCAGCCGCCAATAGACGAAGCTGGCCGATCCCAGGGTGCCGAGGACTGCCGCGAGGCCGAGCAGCAGGGGCCACGCCACGCCGGCAGACAGGCTCCAGCCGGCGGCCATGCAGGCAAAAATGACGCTATGAACGACATTGTCCCCCCAGAAATCGAGAACGCCGCCCCAACGCGATTCTAGAAATTTCAGCCTGGCCAGCTCTCCGTCGCACCCGTCCAGGATCGAGTGCGCGAGGAACAGCAGCGCCCCTATAGTCTGCCAGGATGATAGGGGAGACAGGAAGAAGGGCCCGGCGCATACACCGATGACAGAGGAAATCATGCTCATCTGATTGGGCGTGATCGCGGTTGATGCGAGGCGGCGAGAAATCTGCAATGAAATAGGCCGCTCGACGTGCCGCGCCATGAATCCGTCGGTATCCTTGACCAGCGCCCGAAGCAGGCGTCGTTCCGCGATGGGGATGTCCGTCGGCTTATCTACAACCATCGGGTCGATCCCAACCGGAATCGCCGCCGGCGAGCCGAAGCGACGATTGAGCCGGCTTTCCACCGCTCTCAGGTCGTATGCCCCGCCTCCCCCATCGAGCGCCGCACGGGCATCAGGCGCCGACGCAGCGGCGAGCATGATGATCCGATTCGGGATCGCGGCCCAGCCGTTCGGTTCGATCTGCGTCTTGGACAGTCGTTCGAGCCAATCGGTTTCAGCGAGGATCGTTGTGGGCGCAATGAGCATTGGCGCGGTCTCAGAGGACCCGAATGTTGCAGCTAAACGGCTCCAATCGGTGATCGCGACGACCCCGGCCGTTTCGTGCCCATCTCTCGACAGAAGAAATACCTGACCATAGCCGGCGCGCCGCGCGGCGAGGACGGCGCGCCGGATGAGACCGAGCCCAAGAATCTTGGGGTTGCTATCCTGCGACCGAACGGCGCCCGTTGGATCGAGCGAGGCAAGCGGAGCCGGGATAAGAACTAGGATCGGCGCGTCTTGCATCACGGCACGAAAATGCGCGAGTTGAACGAGATCTGGATAATCCGCATAGGAACTCGGCTACTCCATGCCGGAAGCGACGATTATGGATGGACGACTGAGTGCGCGGATCGTATCCCGGAACTATCATCGATGCGAGCCGCGCACCGACAAAGGGAGCCATCTCATTCCACGGTCGCTAATCGCCGCTGCGTTTTTCGGCTTCCTTGCTGTCATCATCCTTATCGTCGAAAGCGGCGCCGGAGAGGTGGCTCGCGCCATGTTGGTCATCGGTTGGGGGTTGCTACCGATAACCCTGTTTCATGTTGTTCCCCTATCTTTCAGCGCTCTTTCTTGGCGCGAGCTGCTGACTGCTTCAAGTCCTCCGGATGTCGTCAGGATCATCTGGATCCGTTGGATCCGCGAATCCATCAACGCGCTTCTGCCGGTCGCCGGGGTGGGCGGCGACGTCGTGAGCGCGCGCCTCGCCCATCAGCGCGGCGTTCCGGGCGTGCAAGCGGCGGCGAGCATGGTCGTCGACATTACGGTCGGAGTGGCGACCCAGATGGTTTTCGTCGTGGCCGGGGTAACGTTGCTGGTGATCCGATCGAGCGAGGGCATTGCTCTCCCCATCGTTTCGGCGCTGTTGATTGGCGTAGCCGCGTTCGCAGTCGCGATCGCGACATTTGTCACGCTCCAACATCAAAGCATGTTCGTTATGTTCTCCAACCTGGGAAGCCACCTGGCGCCTGCGAAATGGCTGTCCGGCTTTGCCGGCAGCGCTTCGGCGATCGACGACGCCGTCGTGGACACATATCGTCGCGGCTCTGCATTCGTGCGCGCCAACGTGCTCCGGCTCGCCGGATGGACCGCCGGCGCAGGTGAGATTTGGCTGGTGATGCATTTCTTGGGCAGGCCGCTCAACGCAACCGACGCCTTCGTCCTCGAAAGCCTCGGCTCCGGGGTCCGCGCAGCGGCTTTCATGGTGCCTGGCGCATTGGGTGCCCTCGAGGGCGGCCTTGTCCTGTTCGGCGCGCTGCTCGGGCTGCCTGCAGACGTGGCGTTGGCCATTTCCCTCTCAAAACGCGTTCGCGAGCTGGCCTTAGGTCTACCCGGCCTTTTGGTTTGGCAATGGATCGAAGGACGACGCCTGCTGCGTCGGGGCGAGGATCTTGCGAGCTGATCGCCCAACGTCCGGCAGCAACCCGCGGCGCGGCCGCTGCCAATGTCGCCGCGGCGCCTCGTCTAGCGAGGCCGAGGAGTCGCGGGCGACTCGACTTGAGCCGGGAGGCCAATGGCTTCGCGCAGATCCGCTCGGCGCGTCTGGTAATAGTCCGAGCGCAGGAAGCTATAGAAGTCGATGGAGGCTTCTTCGGCCTGCTTCAATTCGCGCAGTCTGACCGTCGCCTCCAGGCCTCCCATGGCGACGGCCGGCGGCCAGCCGTATATACCGCCAAGCGTCCAGGCGACCGGGTCACCAAACGAATCCGCCGCAAAGCCAATCGAGTCGCGCAGCGTCGAGGGGCCATAGAAGGGACGGACCACGTAGGGACCCGCAGGGACGCCCCAAACGAACAGGGTCTGGCCGAAATCGCCGGTCTGCTGCGGCACCCCGCTTTGGCCGACAATATCGAAAAGTCCGCCGAGGCCAATGATCGAATTGCCGACGAAGCGGACCGCCGTCTTGAGTGCCGCATCGAAGCGCAACTGCAGGATATCATTTGCAAAAATGCGCGGTTCCTTGAGATTGGCATTCAAATCGTGCAATCGGTCGTGGACGGGCCCCGGCGTCACTGCCTTAATGACGTCCGCCGGCGGGCGCAGCACCGCCTCGTTCACCGCAAAGATCTTGCGATTGAGCGCCTCATTCGGATCATCGATTGGAAGCGACGCGTCTCGCGGCATGCTCGCGCAGGCTGTGACGACAACCGGCAGTAGGCAGGCTAGGGATCGGGTGACCCAAGCTTGAGCGCGTCGCATTCCCTGTGTGTCCCCCTGGATTTTTCGAACGACGGACAGAGCTATCTTGAAATTTTGACGCACCGCCAGCGGCGAACGGGTACCACCGCGGCCCAATCCATAAGATCGAGCCCCGCTTAGACTAGCAGAATCTCTTTGAAATGACTGTCGCTTTTTTGCCGCAGTCCCGACGCTTTTGCGAGGACACGCGAGCCCTTACGAGTCGCGTCCGGTTTTCCGCTGCGTCGCCAACAGGGCCGGCTGGAAGAGGACTGCCGCCGAGAGAGTCGTGAGGAGCGACAGAGCCATCAGCTTGCCCATACTGGATGTGCCTGGATGATGCGAGAACCAGAGGCTGCCGAAGGCGGTGGCGGTCGTGCAGGCGCTGAAGAAGACAGCGCGCGTCAGGCTCGATTGCAGGAAGTTTGTCTCCCCCGAGCGCCACGCCATCACGTAGTAGATCTTGAAGGCGACGCCGACGCCAAGAAGCAGCGGCAGCGCGATGATGTTGGCGAAATTCAGTTGCAGCCCGATCGCTACGCAGAGTTCGAGGGTGACCAGGATGGCGACGAGCAAGGGGACCAACGTCAGCGCGACATCGGTCCACCTGCGCAGCGCGACGAACAGGATGAGCGCGATCGACGCCACCGACCAGACCCCAGCCTCGAGGAACGCCTTGACGATGGTCGCGGCGGCCTCGATGATGAAGACTGGCGTTCCAGCGGCCTCTGGCGCGACCCCTCGGACCGCTTTGACGAAGCTTCGCAAGGTCGCGTTATCGTTGCCGTCTCCGCGCGGCGCGACCTCGATCCTGGCCCTACCGTCGGCCGAGACCCAGTCCCGTTTCAGCGCGAGCGGGAGCGTGTCGACGGTCACGGGCGCGGCCGTGAGGAGATCCCTCACCTGGCGGAGCGTCGTCTTGAGCGGGACGATGAGAGCTTGCTCAGCTGCGTCGCGCACCGAAGGTTGCGCCTTCGCCAATGCGGCGAGAAGCCCTGCGAGGCGGCGGGCCTGCGCCGCGCCGGGGCTCATGAGGTCGCCTGCCCCATGCGAGAGATCATAGGACGTGGTCTCGATCGCCGCTATGGTCTCGGCCGGCGTTGGCGCGGGATCTACCTCAGGGGGGTTCAGCGTGTTCACCAGGAAGAAGCCTGCGTCGTCGAGGATGGCGAGCTTCGTGTCCTGATCGTCGGGAACGAAGCTCATCAGCGTCTGCGCGCGAGCGACCTCAAGCAGGCGCTTGAGCCTTTCGGCCAGGGCCGAAGCATGCGCAAGGTCGCTTTCCAGGATGTTGATCGTATTCGGGCTGGTGTCGGGATCGCGCATGAGGTCGAGCACGGTTGCGACCGATTCGGTCTCGCGCGATCTGAGGTCGAGTGGATTGAAATCGAAACGCAAGTCGGCAAGCAGCGGCAGGCCGAGAATCACAGCCGCCAGGGTGGTTCCGACGATCCAGTTGCGCCGTCGGTCGAGGAAGCGGTCGAGGGGCGCGAGCGCCGCATATCCGATCGGCGCCGGCTCGCCAGCGGGCTTGAGAACGGTAAGCAGCGCCGGAAGCAAGGTGACCGTGGTCACAAACGCGACAAACATCCCGGTTCCGGCGATGAGCCCCAACTCGGAGAGTCCAACGTATGCAGTCGGCAGGAACGAGTAGAACGCGGTCGCGATCGAGGCGGCGGCGAGCAGAAGCGGCCCCGCCACCCGGCGCGCCGTCGATAGAAGCGCCCGCCCGAAATCGCGAGTCTCGTACCGCTCGGCGCGGTACCGGACGCTGAACTGGATGCCGAAATCGACGCCAAGCCCAACGAACAGCACGGCGAAGGCGACCGAGATGAGGTTCAGCGCTCCAACCATCGCGAGCCCCAGCGCGGCGGTGAGCGTAAGCCCGATCGCGAGGTTGATCAGAACGGCGAGGATGATGCGGGCCTGCTTCAGCGCGAGCCAAAGCACAAGCATGACGACGAGGATTGTGACTGTCGCGTTTAAGGCCGCCCCGTCAGCGACGGTCGTGAATTCCTCGTCGGAAAGAGCGACCGGCCCAGTGAGGCGCACCCTGACGCCCTTGTCCGGGGTCAGGCCCAGCCTCTGGATCGCCTCGCGTATGACCGCCGTCGCCTTGCCCCCCGGCTCGAGCGCGTCGAAATCGAGGACGGGCTGGATGTCGACGAAGCGTCGAAGCTCCGAGGGCTTCGGCGCGCGCCGGGTGATGAGCCTGCGCCAGGAGAAGGCGGGAGTTTTTCCTTTCTCTGCGAGCTCGAGGGCGTCGGCGATGGCGAGGACCGCGGGCCTTAGATCCTCGAGAGTCGTTTTTCCCAGCCGCACGCCCTCGAGCGATTGCGACAGGGTGCGAAGAACGCCGCGCAGAGTCGGGTCGGCGGCCAGGGTGCCGAGGAAGGGCTCGGCTTTGATCAAGTGGGAGGCGCTGTCGCGGACCTCGTCGACGGAGAGCAAGAGGATGCCGTTCCTGGCGAAAAACTCGCCGCCATCGGGTCGCCGGATGCTGCGGATCACGTCGGAGCGAGGGGAAAGGGCGTTCACCAGCGCGTCCGCCGCATCATCGGCGGCTTCGGGCGTCGCGCCGTCGACGACCGCGATGATGAGGTTCGTAGACTGAGGGAACGCCTGGTCGAGCATGATCTCCTGCTGGCGCCAGGGCAGCGAGCTTGAGAGGAGCTCCTTGCTGTCCGTCGTGATGGCGAAATGGCGCGCGAGATAGCCGGCGGAAAAGATCGCGACCAGCACGAAGGCGGGGATAACGAGCCATGCATGGAGGCTCGAAAGGCGCACGACCCGCGTGATGGCTTCGATCGTCACGGAATTGCCGTCTTTACGCATGGGATTGCGGAGAGCGCCTGGTTTGCGTTGCCTGAAGAGAGGGTCGATGCACCCTGGCCCGAGGCGGACAAGGGGTGGCAGCGCCCGGCGAGCTTTTATGGGAATTCGGCCGAGGGGTCTATCGCGATGCCGAAATCCCATCTAGGCATTAAGATCAGAGCGTGCGACCCATCGCGCCGACGCGACCGGTCGCCAATGTGAACGGCCGCCCGAGAGGCAGGCCGCCTGTCGAAGCAAATGGAATGCACACTATGAAAGACCTCAAACTCGGCCGCAGCCTAACCCAGGTCGCAGCCATGGCGGTTCTCGTCTTGTCCAACTGCAGCCCGATGCCGTTACGGGCTCAAGCGTTTGACCCGGCTGCCAGACACATCGAAGCCTACTACCGTCAGCTGATGCCGACGCTCGAACAGGCCGGTCAGCTTAGTGTGCGTCAGCGCGACCAGCGCTTCACGCCTGCCATCTCCTCCGCCTTCGATCTCGCGACTATGACAAGGTATGCGGCGGGGCCGGCGTGGACGAGCTTCTCGGGTTCCGAGCAGGCTGCGGTCCGGGAGGCCTTTGCCCACTTCCTCATTGCGGATTATGCGCACCAGGTGACCGATTATTCCGGGGAAAGCTTCATTGTCGATCCCCAGACGAGCCCGGCGGCGGGCGGCGGGCAGATCGTCAAGACGAAGCTGATCCAGCCCGGCGGTCGGACCGTGACAATAAACTATCTGGTCCGTGGCGGACGGGTGATTGATGTCTATCTCAATGGAACGATCAGCGACCTCGCGACGCGACGCGACGAATTTGCTTCGATTCTCGCCGAGGGCGGGGGCGCGGATGCCTTGGTCAAGAAATTGCGCGAACGAACCCAGAATTTGCTGGGAGAGTGAGGTCAATATCTTCGCATGCGAAGTGGTGCCGGACGCCTTCACCAAGGGCGCCTACGGCTTTGTCACGTTGCCGCGCCGGGAGCGCGAACTGTCGGCGCCTCAGGAAGGCAGTGTCAGACCAATTTTTCGGGCCGCCTCTGGCTGTGGTAGCTCCGGTCCATGAGCAACCCGTTTCGATATTTCAACAGCTCGCCTGAAGTGATCCGTCTGGTCGTGATGATGTACGTGAGATACCCGCTGTCGCTGCGCAACGTCGAGGATCTCCTGGCCGAGCGGGGGATCGACATCTGCCATGAGACAGTCCGATTTTGGTGGAACCGGTTTGGCCCGATGTTCGCCGCCGAGATCCGAAAGAGGCGAGTATCGAACATGCGCCGCTTCCCCCAGTGGCGTTGGCATTTGGATGAGGTCTTTGTGAAGATCAACGGCAAGCTCTGCTATCTCTGGCGGGCGGTCGATCACGAAGGCGAGGTCTTGGAAACTGTGGTCACGGCGAAGCGGGACAAGGCTGCGGCGCTGAAGTTTCTCAAGCGCATCATGAAGAAATATGGCCGCCCGCGCAGCCTCGTCACCGACGGGCTTTCCTCCTATCCCGCGGCGATGAGCGAGATCGGCAACGTCGATCGCCAGGAGGTTGGGCGTCGGCTCAACAATCGGGCGGAAAACTCGCATCAGCCGTTTCGACGACGAGAGCGAGCCATGCAGCGGTTCCGATGCGCCAAGACGCTCCAGAAATTCAGCTCAGTTCATGCTCAAGTCCACAACCACTTCAATCAGGAACGTCATCTCGTCACCCGGGAAATT
>JAFAHO010000076.1 GCA_019237205.1 Hyphomicrobiales bacterium | reverse complement strand
CACGCCGGAGAAGCGCGCCGCGTTCCGAGCCACCGTGCCGCTCGGCCGGTTCTCGACCCCGCACGACATCGGCGCGGCCGCCCTCTTTCTCGCGAGCGACGAGGCGGCGTTCCTGACCGGCGTGGTGCTCGAGGTCGACGGCGGGCGCTGTATCTGAGGGAATAGCCGCCCCCTTCAAGGGATAGTCGCGCTTGACGTCCAAGGGCCCGGGGTTCGGCCTGTTTTGGCCTGCAAGCTGGGAGAAAACGGGCCGAAGCGCTCCTCGAGCAGCCTACCCCTCGATCCACGAAAGCCGGTACTTTTCAGCAGCTTATGCGAGATTTCGCAACAATAGGCGCCGGACGACAACAGGGATGACAATAGGACCAGAACAGGGGGTTAATTCGAGTATAACGGGGCGATAACAGGTCGAGCTGTGGCGAAGGAATTAAGAAACTCAAAGTAAAGCGACACTAAACTCCAACGCCAACGTTCTAATCTCACAATCCCCTCGCCTTGAAGTACTTCAGCAAGGTCCACACAGCCGCTTGCTGTTCATCGTCCATCTCAGTCGGGTCGAGGTGCATGAGAAGGATTTCTGACGGTTTCTTGCCCTCGATGGGAGACGTGTCCGGTTGAGGTCGTGACGGTCCTACCTCGAACTCCTTCATCGGCGCGTATGCAGGGGCATGTTTCCTCCGCGGCGTCGGAGACCGAGGCTTCCGACCCTTCAGTATGCGGCCGCTGATCTTCACGCCCGCGTCATTCGCGGCATAAAGAAAGAATGTCACGCACTTCTGGACAACCGCGTCCGCAGCCGGGAAAGCCTTCCTGAACGCCTCGTTGAAATGAGAAGGCGTAGCGGTTTCAAGATCGATCGCGAACATCGGGGCGTATTCCCGCCGAAGGAGCTCCAAGAGCATTTCGGGCCAATGCCCCGCGCCATGCGCGCTCACAAGCTCCTTGAGGCGGTGCGTCGGACGTCCATGGTCTTCAATGAGACCGAGGAAACGAAGCGCGTGCATCAGCTGAGTGCCGACCACGCCTGAAAAGCGCGTCAGCACGCTGCGGTCGATGCGCGAGGGAACGCCGTGCTCGCGAAGATCCTCGATGAAGGTCTTGAACGTACGGTATGACGTGTACGGCGGCGTTCTCGCGGACTTTGCCTGTTCCGAACTCCCGCCGGGCATGCCGGTCTCCCATCCGTTCGGAACACGGAATACTCGTATTCGCGCCGCGCTGCAAACATACCGTATGAGCAGTGTCCGTCGGACAGTTCGAAATATGCGTTTGCGTTGGCGTTCGTTCTACGCAACGCATTGAAATAACCTGATATTAAACCTTTGACTGGCCGGTCACGGCCATTGCATCGTCCGAGCGCCAGCCTGCGAGGAGAATAGCCAGGCCATTCCTTCTTGCGGCCGCAAAACGCCGCAGCTTTAGCCATGGGGCGGGCAAATGCGGTGGACAGCCGAGGCGATCGAGAATCTCATAAGGCTGGCTCTGGAAGGACGAAGCGCGAGTTTCATCGCGGCGGCGCTCGGCGCCGCGTCGCGCAACGCCGTGATCGGCAAAGCGAACCGAATAGGAGTCAAACTCAATGGCGATGGGCGCGCCTCCGTGCCGGCCGAGACGTCCGCTCGGGCGTATCGGGCGCTGTTGGCGGCTGTTCCCCGCTCCAGTCCCGTTCACGGTATGCAGAACTTCGGCCCCGCCCTCTCTCGCGATCCCCGGACCATCCCCGGGTCGCAGCCCGGGGACCGGCAGGCGAGGAAGGCGGCATGGACCTTTGCCGAGGCAGAGGTTGGGGAGATGCGCCGGGTGCGGTTCGAGGAAATTCGCGGATCCGCCTGCCGATGGCCGCTCGGCGATCCGAGGAGCGGGGATTTCGCCTATTGCGGGCTCAAGCCGGCCGAAGGCCGCTCCTATTGCGCCGGCCATTGCCGGATGGCCTATCGCCGGCCCGAGGCGGGGGCGAGGCAAAGCCCGCATGAGCGTCGTTGGCCCCGCGCGCCCGCCAGTCGGTGACGGCTGCCCTGAGGGCCCTCAAGCAATAGCGTATTCACAAACGTTTTGCCAGACAGTTGACGTCGAGGAGTTGCGGATTTTGCACGCATCAGCGTTTTTCAACAAGGAGCACAGCGTATTGATCGTTGTCGGCGGGTGCGCGGAGACCCTTATTGTGATTCAACTTGCCGCGGTAGACAAATTGATTGTGGCGAAAGCTGGGAAAAACCGTCTACGCCATCGTCTCGGCGAAGTTTTGCTTTAAGGAGCTACCCGCGGGCGGCGAAAGGAGAGCGAAATGACACAGCATGCTCTTTACGTCCAACTCGAAGCCAAGCCCGGCAAGGAACAGGAGGTCGCAACTTTCCTGTCCAATGCTCGCTCGATGGTGAATGATGAACCGGACACGACGGCCTGGTTTGCGATCCGCATGGGGCCGAACACGTTTGGCATCTTTGACGCCTTCGCCAACGAACGCGGCCGGGAGGCCCACCTGCAGGGCAAGGTCGCGACGCAACTCATGTCGAAGGCGTCGCAGTTGTTCACCAAGGCCCCGGAAATCCGTCGGGTCGACGTCCTCGCCGATAAGCTGCCTCACTGAGAGTAATCACTGGCGCGCCTCGATGGCGCGTCGCGCAAAAGAGGCGCGGCGGAACTCCTCCGCCGCGCTTTCCGGGCTGGCTCCCGGCCTCGACGCCGTCACTCGTCTAGGCTGATCGCTTGAGCCGCTCGACCCCGATCGTCTTCAGCAGGAAGCGTTCGTATCCGGGTTCGCTCGACCCGTTGCGCACCTTTCGCAGGAAGTACTTTTCAAATCCGACTTTCGCAATATGCACCCAGTAGCCTTGGCCGGACCAGTTGACGTTGCGCGGCGGAATTTGCGGGATCGCGAGGAACGCGACGCCGCTGTCGCCGAAATCCGCAAGGCAAACCGCATTCCATGAGGGCACGTGGGTTGGGCCCTTGCCCGCGATCAAATCCCGGATGTTGTGCGCGGTCGCCGTCACCATCGATTCGATCATGTAGCCCGTCTTCGGCATGCCGACGGCAAGCGGCGTCGCTTCATAAGGCGGGATCGCGACGCAGACGCCGACGGAGAAGACGTTCGGGTATTTGGGATTGCGCTGATGCTTGTCGGCGAGAACGAAGCCGCGCGGGTTGGTGAGACCCTCGATCCATTTGCCGTCTTCGCCCCTCAGGCAATCGACGCCTCGAAAGGCCGGGATGAGCATCGTGTATTTCGACGGCAGCTTGTAGGCCTTCTTCGGCGAGCCGTCCTCGTTGACTTCCGTCGCCTCGACGCCGTCAGCAGCGATACGGTCGATCTTTGCATTTGTGATCCACTTGATATCGCGGTCGCGCATGACGGATTCGAGCAGGCCCTTCGTATCGCCCACCCCGCCAAGGCCGAGGTGGCCGATATAGGGCTCCGGCGTCAGGAAGGTCATCGGCACGCGAACCCGGATCTTGCGTCGGCGCAGCTCGGTCACTGCCAGCATCGCGTATTCGTAGGCGGGCCCGTAGCAGGACGCGCCCTGAACCGCGCCGACGACCATCGGGCCGGGATCCCGACAGAACGCCTCCCACTTCTCGCTTGCGCCGGTCGCATGCCCGACGTCGCAGATCGAGTTGGTGTAGGCCTGCGGCCCGAGACCCTCGATTTCGTCGAAGGCGAGTTTGGGTCCGGTCGCGATGACCAGAAAGTCGTAATCGAGACGCCCGCCGTCGCCGAGGTAAACAACGTTGTTGGCGGGATCGATTCGCTTCGCCCCCGAAGCGTTGAACCCGATCTTAAGCTTGGCGAATGTCCCGGGCAGATGGACCCTGACCTGATCGGCGGTTCGCCAGTTGACCGCGACCCACGGATTTGAGGGAACGAACTGAAACCACTCGGAATCGGAGACGACTTGGACGTCGGACGTCTTTCCGAGGATCTCTTTAAGTTCAAAGGCCATCGGAACGCCGCCGATGCCTGCGCCGATCACCGCCACTTTAGCCATAGCGTAGTCCTCCCGTTGGACGACGCGCCTCGGCGCCGTCTTCGTCTCTTGACTTTACGTATTCATCTCACGTGAAGGCCTTGCCCGCCTTGACGCCTAACCGTTTGAAAACCATCGCCGCGGGGCAAAAGCCCGTAAACGAGGCCTGAATCAGGTTCAGTCCCACGAAAGCCGTCAGAAGCAGCCACAGCGGGCTCTGTGTTTGAGCGAGCGCCAGGCTCACGAGGACGACGAGGCCGGCAAAGGCCATGACAGCTCTATCGATGGTCATGATGACGCACTCTCGGCGGGTTCGGCATGGATTACGGCTGGCGAGCAATAGAGCTCGTAGAGGGTTCCGATCACGGTCTTCGCCGGTTCGCTCGCGATCGAATAATGGATCGTCTGCGACTCCCGGCGCGTGGTGACCAACTCGTCCGCGCGCAACCGCGCCAGATGCTGCGAAATCGCCGACATGCTGAGGCCGACGGCCTGGTGCAGAGCCGTCACCGTCCGCTCGCCCTTCAGCAGCTCGCACAAGATCATCAGGCGCGGGCGGCTGGCCATCGCCTTCAGCAGCCTTTCGGCGGCGTCGGCCCTTATTTGCAGTTCGTCTAAATTCATGCTTGCTAATTTAGCTATGCCTCATATATAAGTCAAGACCCTTTTGGAACCGTCCCTCATGCGCCTTGTCGTCCCCTTATCTCTTGCCCTCCTCGGCGCCCGCGCCGCCTTCGCCGCCGACACTTTCGTCGTGCGCGCGATCGATGTCGCCGACCGGAAAGCTGTCGTCGCGACGGTCGAACCGGTTCACCAGCTTGTCGCGCGGGCCCGGATTGGAGGCACCATCGCCTCCCTCGCGATCAAGGAAGGGGATGTCGTCGCCGCCGGCGCGGAGATTGCCGTCGTTGCCGATCAGAAGCTCGCCTTGCAGATGCAGGCGCTGGATTCGCGAAGCGCCTCGCAGCAGTCGCAGCGTGACCAGGCCAAGGCCGACTTCGATCGGGTGGCGGAATTGCAGAAGCGCGGCGTCAGCACGCAGACCCAGCTCGATCAGGCCAGGACCAACCTCGACGTCGCCGAACGCAACCTAGCCGCGATGCGCGCGGATCGCAGCGTGATCGCCCAAGAGGCGAGCGAGGGGGCCGTTCTCGCGCCGGGAGCCGGTCGGGCTTTGAACGTGCCGGTCTCGCTCGGTCAGGTCATTTTGCCGGGCGAGACGATCGCGACCCTGGCCGAAGATCAATTCATCCTTCGCGTTCAATTGCCCGAACGCCACGCCCGGTTCATGCGCGCCGGGGACACGGTGCTGATCGGCGCCAGGGGCATGCAGGCCGAGGCGACTGAGACCATGCGCGAGGGAAAAGTGCGTCTGGTCTATCCTGAAATTCAGGGCGGACGGGTCATCGCCGACGTCGAGGTGCCAGGTCTTGGCGATTATTTCGTCGGCGAGCGCACGCGCGTCTATATCGACGCGGGGACGCGTCGAACCCTCGTCGTTCCGTCGTCCTATGTGTACCGCCGAGCCGGGGTCAATTACGTCCGCCTCGCCGGCGGCGACGAAATCGTCGTTCAACCCGGCGAAGCCAGGGACATCGGCGGGGCCAAAGGCGTCGAAATCCTGGCGGGCCTCAAAGCCGGCGACACGTTGGCGCCGCCATGAAACTGGGGCTTTCCGGCGTCCTCACGCGCATATTCATCAATTCCCCGCTGACGCCGCTTCTGCTGCTGGCGGCGCTGGTCGCCGGCGCTTTGGCCGTCTTCTCTCTGCCGCGCGAGGAAGAACCGCAGATCAGCGTGCCGATGGTCGACATCATGGTCGCCGCGAACGGCTACAAGTCCGACGAAGCAGTCGAGCTTGTGACCCGCCCGCTCGAAGACATCATCAAAGGCATCGACGGGGTCGAGCACGTCTACTCGAAGACCGAGGACGACCGCGTCGTCGTCACCGCGCGGTTTCTGGTCGGGACCGACCAGGACACAGCCGTGCTGAGGGTCCATGAGAAGATTCGCGCCGCGATCGGCGACATTCCGAAGGGCATTCCCGAGCCGCTGATCGTCGGGCGCGGGATCAATGACGTCGCCATTCTCGTCCTGACGCTGTCAGCCAGCCAGGACAAAGCCGCAGAATGGACGGACAACGGCTTGCGACAGGTCGCCGAAGAACTGCAGCACGAGCTGACTAAGGTCGAGGGCGTGGGCTCGACTTATATCGTCGGCGGAGCGCCGAGCGAAATCCGGGTAGAGCCGGACCCCGAGCGCCTCGCGCTCTACGGCATGACGCTTTCGCAGTTGACGGACAAACTAGCCAACGCCAACCGGTCCTTCCTCGCCGGCGCGTTCCGCGACAACGGACAATCTGTTCCTGTCGTCGCGGGGCAAACGCTGCAGGGCGTTCCCGACATCGGGCTCCTGCTTTTGACCTCCCGCGATGGACGTCCTGTCTATGTCAAGGACGTCGCTGATGTCGTGGTCGGTTCGGCCGAGACCGATCAGCGCGCCTGGACGATGACTCGCAATGCGAGCGGCGCTTTGGAGCGGCAGCGCGCCGTGAGCCTCGCCGTCGCCAAACGCAAGGGCGCGAATGCGGTCAGGGTCGCCGAAGACGCGATGAAGCGCCTCGACACGATCAAGGGCCGCATCGTCCCTACGGGCCTCGAGGTTACCGTCACGCGCGACTACGGCGAGACCGCCAACGACAAGGCGAACGAACTCCTGTTCCACCTCGCGCTCGCGACCGCTTCGATCGTCATCCTCATCACCGCGACGATCGGCTGGCGCGAAGGCGTCGTGGTCTTGATCATCATTCCAACGACCATCCTGCTGACGCTCTTTGCATCCTGGATGATGGGCTACACGATCAACCGCGTCAGCCTGTTTGCGCTCATTTTCTCGATTGGCATTCTCGTCGACGACGCGATCGTCGTCGTGGAGAACATTGTCCGGCATTGGTCGATGCGCGGCTCGCGCGGACTCGTCGAAACTGCGGTCGAGGCCGTCGCGGAAGTCGGCAATCCGACCATCGTCGCCACCCTCGCGATCATCGCCGCGCTCCTGCCGATGATGTTCGTCAGCGGCCTCATGGGCCCCTACATGAGCCCGATTCCTGCGAACGCCTCGATCGCGATGCTGTTCTCGTTCTTCGTCGCAGTGACGGTCACGCCCTGGCTGCTGCTGCGACTCGCCGGACGGCGTTTCGCCTCGACGCCGGCCGGCGACGAAACCCATCACGACGTTGGCCCGATGGGACGCTTCTACATCCGCGTCGCCAAGCCTCTGTTGAAGGGCCGCGTCCGCTCGAAGATGTTCCTGATCTCGGTGGGGCTCGCCACCGTCGGCGTCTGCGCGCTGTTTGGCACGAAGGATGTCGTGGTCAAACTGCTGCCGTTCGACAACAAGTCGGAAATCCAGGTGATCGTCGACCTGCCGAAGGGTTCGTCGCTCGAGGAGACAGATCGTGTGCTGATGGCCGCTGCCGTCAGGCTGAGCGACCTGCCCGAGCTGACCTCAATCCAGGCCTATGCGGGGACCGCCGCGCCGTTCAACTTCAACGGCCTTGTGCGCCACTATTATCTTCGTTCCGATCCTCAGACGGGCGATCTTTCGGTCAATCTCAGGCCGAAAGGCGAGCGCTCTCGCGCCAGCCATGTGATCGCGCTTGATGTTCGCAAGCGGCTCGCGGAGGCGCCCCTTCCGCCGCACGGATCGATCAAGGTCGTCGAAGTCCCGCCCGGGCCGCCGGTCCTGTCGACGCTGCTGGCCGAAGTCTATGGGCCCGACGCGGCGAGCCGGCGCGAGCTGGCCTCGAAAGTCCGCAAAGCCTTCGAATCGGTCGACTTCGTCGTCGACGTCGACGATAGCTACGGCGCGCCCGCGGCGCGCCTGCGCTTCGCAATCGACCAGGAGGCGCTCGAATTCCATGGGGTCGCTGAACAGGCGGTCTACGACACGATCGGCGCTCTCGTCGGCGGAACCAAGGTTGGCTATTCCCAGCGCGGCAGCGGGCTGAAGCCGATCGCGATCAATGTTGCGCTTCCGCGCAGCGAACTGTCGTTGAACGAGCGCCTTCTGTCCACGCCGCTGCCTGCCGGCGGCACGCCGCGCCAGGGCGCAAATGTCGAGCTTGGCGATGTCGTCAGCCTGAAGCGCGAAGTCTCCTCGTACCCGATTTTCCGCCACAACGGGCGGTTCGTCGAAATGGTTACGGCCGAGATGGCGGGGCGGTTCGAGGCGCCGATCTACGGCATGCTGGCGGTCGACGACAGAATCGCGGGCATGGACTGGGGCGCGACGGGTAAGCCGGAAATCACCCTCCAAGGCCAGCCGCTCGACGAGTCGAAGCCGACGCTGCTTTGGGACGGCGAGTGGGAGGTGACCTATGTGACCTTCCGCGACATGGGCGCCGCCTTCGCTGTCGCCATCCTCGCCATTTATCTCCTGGTGGTTGCGCAATTCGGCTCGTTCGTTCTGCCGCTCGTCGTGCTGACGCCGGTGCCGCTGACCCTGATCGGAATCGTGCTCGGCCACTGGGCTCTGGGGGCGCCGTTCACGGCGACGTCGATGATCGGCTTCATCGCGCTGGCCGGCATCATCGTGCGCAACTCGATCCTGCTGGTCGATTTCATCCGCACCCGGCGCGCTCAGGACATTCCCCTGCGCCCGGCGCTGATTGAGGCCGGCGCGACGCGCTTCAAGCCGATTGTCCTGACAGCGGCGGCGGCGATGATCGGCGCGGCGTTCATTCTGACCGATCCGATTTTCCAGGGACTCGCCATTTCGCTGGTCTTCGGCCTCGCGTCTTCCACTGCGCTGACGCTTCTGGTCATCCCGGCGATCTATGTCTGGCTGCGGGACGATGAGACCCCAGCAAAACGGCCGCCTGAGCGGCTCGCTTTTCACTTGAAAGGAGACTGACATGATTGCGAACGACTGGCCCGTCTTGACCCGACATCTCGGCGGCGAATTGCGCCATCTACGCGCCGGCGCGAGCGATGCGATGAAAGGCTTCTCGGGGATCGCGCAAGCCGCGCTCGCGCCGGGCGCGCTCGATGTCAAGACGAAGGAACTGATCGCGCTCGCGATCTCGATCGCGACGCGCTGCGACGATTGCATCGCTTTCCACACCAAGGCCGCCGTTGAGCGGCGCCACGCATGAAGAGGTGCTGGAGACTCTGGGCATGGCGATCTATATGGGCGCCGGCCCGGCCGCAATGTATGCAAGCCATGCGCTCGGCGCCTTCAACCAGTTCGCCGAGGCGAAATCCAGAAGCGCGAATATTTGAAGGAGGAACCCGCAGTGATTGTCTCAGACTCTTTCTCCAAGCGCTCCGGCGCAGAGCCGGACGAAATTGGGCACGAGGAACTCGCCGAAGCTCTGCAGTCGAGGTCCTGTGTACTCGTCGATGTCCGCGAACCGCACGAATTCTCGGCGGGCCACGTGCCGGGCTCCGTCAATCACCCGCTTTCGCGCTTCGACCCGCGCCAATTGCCCGTCGGCGAGCGGGTCGTATTGATCTGCGGCTCCGGCAAGCGGTCCGCGAGCGCGGTAAGCCGGGCGCGCGAGGCGGGACTCATCGCTGTGCGTCATTATCCGGGCGGCGTCAGCGGCTGGCGACGCGAAGGCGGCCAACTCAGCTAACGGGCGTTTGAGCGCGTTTCAGCACCGGTTACGCGCGATGGCCGGGTTCGCCCCTACTCCGACGTCCATAGTCGCGATCCTCAATGGTCGCCAGACGTCGATCCCCCACGTTCCTTCGCTCGCGACGATTGTCCGCGTTGAGCCCTGGAGCGGGAATCGAAACTGGGACAGTGCCGGCGGCTCGCGCTGCTATAGGAACTTGGCGCGGGCCATGTTAGGCAGCCGCGCCATGCAACGGGACGGCCAGCTTTGCTCCGGCCCGGGGTCAGACGAAGGATGACGGCTATGGCGGACGTTGAGACCGGTTTCCCCGAGGGGCTCGCGTTCGACGACGTCCTGCTCCGCCCGGGCATGAGCACGATCATGCCGAGCGGCGCCAATATCGGGACGCGGCTCACCCGCACGATTCGACTCAACCTGCCGATCGTCTCCTCGGCGATGGACACCGTCACCGAGGCGCGGCTCGCCATCGCCATGGCGCAGGCGGGCGGCATCGGGGTCATCCATCGCAATCTCGAGCCCTCCGACCAGGCCGAGGAAGTGCGCAAGGTGAAGCGCTTCGAGAGCGGCATGGTGGTCGACCCGATCACCATCTTCCCCGACGCGACTCTGGCCGACGCCCTTGCCGTGATGCGGCGCGCCTCGATCTCGGGAATCCCGGTGGTCGAGCGCGGCGCGGACGGCAAGCCGGCGAAACTCATCGGGATCCTCACCAATCGCGACGTGCGTTTCGCCGACGATCCTCGGCAGCCGGTCACTGACCTGATGACCCGCACGGTGGTGACGGTCGGGGAGGGGGTCAGCCACGACGAAGCG
Organism: Hyphomicrobiales bacterium; assembly: GCA_019237205.1. Classification (GTDB taxonomy): domain Bacteria; phylum Pseudomonadota; class Alphaproteobacteria; order Rhizobiales; family Beijerinckiaceae; genus Roseiarcus. Next base: position 10,238 of record JAFAHO010000076.1, on the reverse strand, counting down.
CGCCGGCTCCTGCATCAGCACCGAATCGAGAAGCTTGTGGTCGTCGACGAGAAGGCGCGCTGCGTCGGCCTCATCACCGTCAAGGACATCGAGAAGGCGACGGCCCATCCGCATGCCGCCAAGGATGGCGACGGACGCCTGCGGGTCGCGGCCGCAACCACCGTCGGCGACAAGGGATTCGAGCGGGCCGAGCTCCTGATGGCCGCTGGGGTCGACTGCCTTGTCGTCGATACCGCCCACGGCCATTCCGAGCAGGTCCTGAGCCAGGTTCGGCGCATCCAGCGCGCGACGAACAAGGTCTCGGTGATCGCAGGCAATGTCGCGACCCACCAGGGCGCGCAGGCGCTGATCGACGCCGGCGCCGACGCAGTCAAGGTCGGCATAGGGCCCGGCTCGATCTGCACGACCCGGATCGTCGCCGGCGTCGGCGTGCCGCAGTTCACCGCCATTCTCGAGGCGGCCGAGGCGGCGCGCGCGGGGGATGTGCCGGTGATCGCCGACGGCGGCATCAAATATTCCGGCGACCTCGCCAAGGCGATCGCCGGCGGCGCAGACTGCGTGATGATCGGTTCGCTGCTCGCCGGCACGGACGAGAGCCCGGGCGAGGTGTTCCTCTATCAGGGCCGGTCCTACAAGAGCTATCGCGGCATGGGTTCGCTCGGGGCGATGGGGCAGGGCTCGGCCGACCGGTACTTCCAGCAGGACGTGAAGGATCAGTTGAAGCTGGTGCCCGAGGGCGTCGAGGGCCAAGTGCCCTACCGCGGCTCGGTCGGCGCGATTGTGCATCAGCTCGCCGGCGGCTTGCGCGCCGCGATGGGCTATGTCGGGGCCGGGACGATTCCCGAGTTCCAGAAGAAAGCGCGCTTCATGCGCATCACCAACGCCGGCCTCCGCGAAAGCCACGTCCACGACGTCGCGATCACCCGCGAGAGCCCGAACTACCACCCGACCGGGATTTGACTAGGGGCGATGGTGTGACCGACGCTCACCGGAAGACGCCGCCCGACCTCAGCTGTGATTTTCGAGCTCAGTCTTCGCATCGAGCTTCTTGGCGGGCGGCGGAGCGACGATCTGCGGCGGGGGCGGAGGGGCGGCGCAAGCGCCAAGACCGACGAGAACGACACACGAAACGAGAATGCGCAGAGTCTTGCACACAAAATGGCTCTCCTGTCGGTCGGCCGGGGGCGATCCTCGCGCGGCTCGAGCCGGTAGACCGGGCGGCGGCGGGAAATGCAACCCCCTTCTCCCAGCCACGCCCGCCGGGCCCAAGCAACCCGAGGCGGCCCAGCGGCACAGACTTCGCGACGACGCGTGAGAGCCTGTATGATCGTCCTTTAAGGTCTCACGGATGGCCCGGCCAGCCGATGAAGGAGGCGCCTCGTGCTGATCGTCCATCATCTCAACAACTCGCGTTCGCAGCGCGTGCTCTGGTTGCTCGAAGAGCTCGAGCTTCCCTACGAGATCAGGTTCTATGAGCGCGACCCCGTCACCCGCCTCGCGCCGCCCGGGTTGCGCGAGGTCCATCCGCTTGGAAAGTCTCCGGTCCTGGTCGACGGGGAGATGACAGTAGCCGAGACCGGCGCGATCGTCGAATACCTGGTCGAAAAGAACGGCGGGCGCCTGCGCCCCGAGGCCGGAACGCCCCAGCGGCAACGCTGGACCTATTGGATGCATTTCGCCGAGGGATCGCTGATGCCGCAACTTCTCCTCGACCTCGTGCTCACCTCGGCGCCTGGCCGGGCGCCTGCGCCGATGCGCGAGGCGGCGAAGGCGATCACGGACGGCGCACGGCAGGGCTATGTCACGCCGAATTTGAAGGCCATGTTCGATTTGGTCGAGGCGGAACTCGGCAGAAGTCCGTGGTTCGCCGGGGAGGAATTTTCGGCGGCCGACGTGATGATGAGCTTTCCGCTCGAGACGGCGGTCGCACGCGCCGGCGCCGCCGAGGGGCGGCCGAAGCTCGCAGCCTTCGTCGAGCGCATCCACGCGCGACCGGCCTACCGCAAGGCGATCGTCAGGGGCGGCCCCTACGCGTATGCGTAATTAGCTTAATCTAATGTAGCAGTGCGGCATCGGGTAGGGATGGAAGCGGCGCCGCAAGCCCCGGAAATCGATCGAAGCCCGGATGCCAATTGCACCCGCATGAGGGCAAACCGAAAAACCACTGTGGGCGCGCGCCCGGCCTGTCATCACGCTCTCGCCTCAAACTGCGGGTTAAGTCAGCGCGGGGCGCGAGGAGGCGCGCGTTTGACGCTTTCGATCTGGCCATCGCCTGCCGGTGCGGCGGCGGACGACGCCGAAGCGAGCGAGAAGCCGGTCGCCCCGTCTCTCGACGTAGTCGTTGAGGAATTTCGCGGAGCTTTCGTCGAAGGCGAGCGTTCTAGCTTCGCGCGCGGCCACTTTGCTCTTCCGGTCGGCCGGCGAAGACGGCGCGCGAACGGTGCTTTCGCACGCCCGAGCGAAGCGCGGGAACGGCGGGCCAATTTCTCCCAATCCGGAGACAAGGCATGATCGCGGAGCGCCAGACTCGCACGCAGAATCTCGACTTGGCGCTGATCGGCAACAGCTGCGTCGCCGCCCTCCTCGATCACAACGCCCGCATTGTGTGGTGGTGTTTCCCCCACTTCGATTCCGATCCGGTCTTTTCGCGCCTCCTGGCTGGAGATGAAGAGAAGGGATTTACCGACGTCGTGCTCGCCGGGCTCGTCCAGACGCAATCAGACTATCTGCGCAACACCGCGATCGTCGAAACGGTCCTCACCGACGCGAACGGCGCCAAGCTGCGCGTGACGGATTTCGCGCCACGCTTCGAACGATTCGAGCGGGCGTTCCGGCCGCCGCAAATCATCCGCCGAATTGAACCGCTCGAGGGCCTGCCGCGCATAACGATCCGCGTGCGGCCGACCTACAACTATGGGCGCCCGACGAAAAACATCGTCGTCGGCTCCAATCACATCCGTTACATCGGCGGGGCGCAGGTGATGCGCCTGACGACCGACGCGCCTCTCTCCTATATCGTCAGCGAAATTCCGTTCGTGGTCACCCGGCCGATCAGTCTGATCTTCGGCCAGGACGATCCATTCTTGAGCGCCATCGACACGACGAGCCGGGAATTCCTCGACCGCACGTGCGACAATTGGCTCGATTGGTCGCGCAATCTGGCGGTGCCGTTCGAATGGCAGTCGGTGGTGATACGATCGGCGATCACCTTGAAACTCAGTAGCTTCATGGAGACCGGCGCGATCATCGCCGCGCATACGACGTCAATCCCGGAAGCGCCTTCGTCAAAGCGCAATTGGGACTACCGGTACTGTTGGCTGAGGGACGCTTATTTCGTCGTCGACGCGCTCAACCGGCTCGGCGCGACGCAGACGATGGAATCCTACATCCACTACATCACGACGATCGCCACCGACGCCAAGACGATACAGCCGGTGCATGGGATTGTGCCATTCTCCTCGCTCGAGGAGACGGTCGCGCCGGACTTGAAGGGCTTCCTCGGTCACGGTCCGGTCCGTGTCGGCAATCAGGCGGCGTTGCAAACGCAGAACGATGTCTATGGGAGCGTCGTGCTCGCGGCGACGCAGATGTTCGTCGACGAGCGTCTGTCGAAAATGGGCGACGAGTCGCTCTATCGGCAGTTGGAGCGTCACGGCGAGCGCGCGCTCGCCGTCGCTTTCGAGCCGGACGCGGGACTTTGGGAATATCGAACCCGCGCGCGGCCGCATACCTACTCCGCGGTGCTGTGCTGGGCAGCCTGCGACCGGCTCGGCCGCATTGCGGAAAGGCTCAATCTCGCCGACCGCGCGGTGTGGTGGAAGGCGCGCGCGGGAAAATTGCGCGAACGCATCCTCGTCGAGGCCTGGGACGAGAAGCAGTGCGCGCTGACCGGGGCTTTCGGCGAGCCCGCGCTCGACGCCAGCGTTCTGCTCGTCTCCGAACTTGGCCTCCTGCCGCCGAACGATCCGCGCTTCATTAAGACGTGCGAGACGATCGGCCGCGAGCTCATGTGCAAAGGGCGGATCATGCGCTACACCGTCCCAGACGATTTCGGCGCGCCGGAGACCGCGTTCCTCGCGTGCAACTTCTGGTACATGGACGCGCTCGGCCAGATCGGGCGGAAGGCCGAGGCACGGGAATTGTTCGAGTCCATTCTCGCCAGCCGCAACGCCTTTGGACTGCTCTCCGAGGACATTGATCCGGAAACCGGCGAGCTTTGGGGCAATCTGCCGCAAACTTACTCAATGGCCGGCATCATAAAAACCGCGACGCGATTGTCGTCGAGTTGGGAGGACGCATGGGCGCACGCGTGATCATCGTGTCCAACCGCGTTGCGGTTCCCGACTCGCCCCGCACACCGCTCGCGGGCGGAATGGCGGTGGCGGTGAAGGCGGCGCTGAAGAATCGCAAAGGAATGTGGTTCGGCTGGAGCGGCAAAGTGTCGGATGAGCCCGTCGAAACGTCGCAGGCAGTCGAAGTCAACAAGGTCACATACGTTCTCATCGATCTATCGAAAAGCGACATTCAAGAATATTACAACGGCCTCGCGAACAGCGTGCTATGGCCTACTCTCCATTACCGGGTGGACCTGCAGGAGTACTCCCGCGCTGACGCCAGCGGATACATGCGCGTCAATCGCATGTTCGCGGACCGGTTGGGCGCGCTGCTTAACGAGGACGACGTCGTCTGGGTGCACGATTATCATCTGATGCTGCTGGGGCGGGAACTGCGCTCGCGCGGCCACCGCAATCGAATTGGTTTTTTCCTCCACACGCCCTGCGCGCCGCCGGACATCCTGCAGACCCTGCCTCAGCACAAAGAAATTCTCGGCGGCCTGACCTACTACGATCTCGTCGGCTTCCAGACCGAAAACGACCGCGAAAATTTCGCTCATTACCTGACGACTATCGGCGCCGCCCAGGTTCGCGGCGGGGTGTTCGAGATCGGGAGCCGAAAAGTCCGGCTCGGCGCTTTTCCGGTCAGCATCGAGTCCAAGGCGTACATGCGCCTCGCGCGCAACGCGGGACGCTCGGCGCTTGTGGCCCTGGTCCGGGAGAGCCTTGGCGGCAGCCGGCTGGTGCTTGGCGTCGATCGGCTTGACTATTCGAAGGGCATTCCGGACCGGGTGAAGGCGTTCGAACGGCTTCTCGAAAACAATCCCGAGTGGCGGGGAAGGGTGACGCTGCTGCAGATCACGCCGAAGAGCCGCTCCGACGTGAAGCAGTACGGCGAGATCGAAAGCGAGGTGACGGGGCTCATCGGCAAGGTCAACGGACAGTTTGGCGATGCGGCCTGGACGCCGATCCGCTATGTCAACCGTTCCTACTCGCGTACGGTTCTGGCTGGTCTCTACCGCGCCGCCGACGTCGCGATGGTGACGCCGCTGCGGGACGGGATGAATCTCGTCGCCAAAGAGTATCTGGCTGCGCAGGATCCCGAAGACCCTGGCGTCCTCGTGCTGTCGGAATTCGCGGGCGCGGCGAAGGAGCTCGACAGGGCGCTGATCGTCAATCCGCATGAGACCGACGCCGTTGCGGCCGCGCTCAAGCGCGCCCTGGAGATGCCGTTGGCCGAGCGGCGCGAACGCCATGCGCCGATGGTCGCCCACCTCCTGGAAAATGACATCAGGAAATGGGCGGAAGACTATCTGGCCGCGCTGGTCGAGGGTGCTCCCGCGCGCAACCTGCTTGCAGGGATCCGAGCGCTGTTCGGCGTATCGTCCGACCAGGCGCCTTTCGCCATCCGGTAGGCTAGGGGCGACGCGTACTCCCTTGGGGAGCGCCCGCCGCTATAGCTCATCCCCAGCCTTTGCCGCCGACTTCTGGTAGGTGTTGAGCAGGTCGTCCTGAACGACTGTCGCCTGCCCTCCGGCCGCTTCGAGCGAATAATCGGCCCGCAACGTGACCCTGCGGAAGCTCCATCCTCTGGGAAGGCGCAGTCTCTGCCCGAGCGTCTTGAGCGAGTCCATCGTCTGCCTGGGGTCGAGCTGAAGACTATAGGACTGCATGAAAAAGACTCCGCCGTCCGGGTCGAGGAGCTGGAAAACGGGTAGGCCCGCTTTGAAGAGCTCGGTGGTTTCGCGCGCCACCGTGTGCTCGGCGTAAGGTCTCTGCGACAGAAAATCCCGGAAACCCAGATGGAGCACGCCCGCCTCGCGCATCGCGAGACCTTCGAACGTCCGGACCGCGGGGTTGAGGAACTCCGAGCCGGCAAAGGCGTCGATTGTCCAATGCCGCGGCCCGTTCAGCCTAACGAAATGGGCCCTTGCCTCCGCCTTGACCTTGGCCGCCGTTATTCTTGACCACAGCGACTGCGAGCAGTCGTTGAGGCCGATGGTGTTGTAAACGATGAGTTCATGCGGGAAATAGGACTCGTGGGCGCCGACAAGAATTTCGCAATAGCGCTGATCGCGGAGACTTTGGGCCGCGCCTTCCTGTGCGCAGACGGCGCTTGCCGCCAGAAGGGCCGCTAGCGGCAGAGGCAACCGCATTTGCACTTGGCGATCCTGCCGTTGATCCAGCCTCAATGAGCCGTCCGGTTTCAAGGGTAGCGCGACGACGGTTTCTACGCCAGCGCCAAGCCGATCTCCGGGTGCTGTGGTATGCCGCCCCTCCTACAAACAGAAAGACCGCCTTGCGGCGGTCTTTCCGTCGACGCATCAGGTGACATCAAGCGGCGAAGTGCGCTCTGCGACCGGTCTTGGCCTTCCGATAGCCAGCGAAGCCTAGGCCCGCGAAGCCGAGGAACAACAGCGCCCAGGTCGAGGGTTCGGGGACAAGGGCGCTGCTGAACGAGACGGAGATATCAACCGGCCCAAAGATGGACGTGCCGGGCGTTAGTCCCACGTTGTTCTGGCCGCAGCCGCCCATCGGGGACCCAGTGCAGCTCGCGGTGGTGAAGCTGAAACCGAAGCCCGGGCCAAGAAAACTACCCCCAGCTACGAGCGGGATAACGTGGTTTCCGGTCGGAGTGCCGAAAAGGTCAAACGTCATCGTCGTGCTGGGATCGAGGAGAGAGTAGAAGAACTCGTTGGAGTTCGACGGATTGGAGTGCCCTTGGGGCGCGTTGGGCCCGGCCTCCGGAGTGTCGTTGCCGGAATAGGTGGTGATGAACTCATATGTTCCCGAGTTGAGGCCCGGCGAGCCGCCCGTGATGGCGCCCGACAGAATGAAGGTGGATGTGTTGGTCCCTGAGTCATATGACCCCGCGCCCTGGCCGATGGTGAAGCTTCCGAGCCCGGGCGAATACGCCCCCTGGCCATAGAGGGTAAAATTCTGGCTGCTGGGCCCCGTGTCGACGAAGAGCGTGGCCGCCGAGGCGGTTCCGCACAAGGAGACCGCCAAGACCCCCGCAAGCGTGGTTCCAGAGACGAGCTTTGGCATTCAAACCTCCCCAAAAGTTAGACAAAAGGTTACATAGGCGAGCTATGTTATCATCGACATCGCTGCGGCTGAAATTGGGCGCAAATGAGATAGCCTGCCGCAATACTGACGTTAATCTGTCATGCGCTCGGCGGCGCCATCACGTCAGCGCTCAAACTACTGCTCGACCGACCTGGTACGAGACGCAAAGCTCCGCCGCCACGACTGGCCAGCTTGATTTTGCGTCGAAGGGAGATTTGCGGCAGGTGCGCGTATGACCCCCGCCGCCCGCATCGCCGCCGCCATCGACATTCTCGGCGACATCGAGACCCGACGACGCCCGGCTGCCGACGCATTGAAGGACTGGGGCCTTGCCCACCGCTTTGCAGGCTCGGGCGATCGCGCGGCGATATCGGGCCTCCTCTTTGACGCGCTGCGGCGCAAGTCCTCGTCTGCCTGGCTCATGGGCGAATCTTCGCCGCGCGCCGAGGTCCTAGGCGCGCTGAGGCAAACGCGCGGCCTCGAACTCGACGCCATAGCCGCCCTCTTCACCGGGCAAGGCCATGCGTCGCCGCCGCTCACCGACGCCGAGCGTACGCGCCTTGCGACCGCCGATCTTTCCGAAGCGCCCGCGCATGTGACCGGCGATTTTCCCGAATGGCTCACTCCACAGTTCGAGGCGAGCTTCGGCGCTGACGCCGCCGAGGAGGGCCGCGCGCTCGCCGAGAGGGCGCCGGTCGACCTGCGCACGAACCTTCTCAAGACTACGCGCGACAAGGCACTAGTTGCGCTCGCTCATCTATCGCCTCAACCGACGCCGCTCTCGCCCGTCGGGCTTCGCATCGCCATCCGCCCGGACGGGCGCGGGCCGGCGCTTGGCGCCGAGCCTACTTACGTCAAGGGGCTTGTCGAAGTGCAGGACGAAGGCTCGCAGCTTGCGGCGCTGTTGGGGGAAGCCAAGCCGGGCATGCAGGTCCTCGACCTCTGCGCGGGGGCGGGCGGCAAGACGCTTGCGATGGCGGGGGCGATGGACAATCGCGGCCAGATCTACGCGACCGACGCGGACGGGCGGCGCCTAGCCCCGATCTTCGACCGGCTCGCGCGTTCCGGCGCGCGCAACGTGCAGGTCCGGGCGCCGCGCGCTCAGGCTGACGTGCTCGCCGATCTCGACGAGCGCTGCGACCTCGTGATGATCGACGCGCCCTGCACAGGCTCCGGCGCCTGGCGGCGGAACCCGGACGCCAAATGGCGCATGCGCCCCGGGGCGCTCGAGCAGCGAATGAAAGATCAGGACGAAGCGCTTGAAAGCGCGGTGCGTTTCGTCAAGCGCGGCGGCCGGATCGTTTATGTCACCTGCTCGGTGCTTAGGGCTGAGAACGAAGATCGCACGGCCGCATTTCTAGCGCGTCACGTCGACATGCTGCCCATCGACGCGGCGGCCCAGGCGCGCAGGGCCGGCCTACCGGCGCTCGCCGGGCACGCGTCGCGCTTCGGTCCGGGCTTTCGGCTGAGCCCAAGGAGGACCGGCACGGATGGGTTTTATGTCGCGACGCTGACGAGGGTTTGAAGACGGGCGGCGCGCCGGCTCCCACGGCGCGCCTTGGATCGGGGTATCGCACCGAGCCATGCCCGTATTGCACACGCGCGCGTCGCGTAGTCCGGCGCGCGCTCGGCCGACCTAATCGTAATGCCGCAGGCTCGGCCACGCCTCCTCTAGCGCCGTTGACTCAGAGGTGGAGCACGAACGTCGCCAGCTCCAGCGCCGGATGGCTAAGAAGAGGGCCGAGACGAGACATCAGGTCCTGCATTTGACGCGGGCCGAGCGGCCGCGCGTTGAGCGGCGTCATTTCCGGCTTACGCCGGCTCGATCGGCTCGCAAAAACGGATCAGATTGCCGAAGGGATCGATCGCGCCCGTCTCGATCATGCCCCAAGGCATCGTCTCGAGTCCCGGCCGCATGAAGCGGTAGCCCTTCGAGCTGATCTCGCGATGAAACGACTCGACGCCCCGCATCATCACCCGAACATGGACGCCTGGGCTGCCGTCGCCGTGGTGCTCGCTCAAGTGCAGGGTGAGACCGCCACGCGAAATCCTGGCGATAGAGCGGAGAGTTCGGGTCAAAGCGATGGTCCCAGTCGACATTGAAGCCGAGGAAATCCAGGTAGAACTCGTCCGCCTTGGCGACGTTGAAAATACGCAACACCGGAATGAGCCGGTCGAAAACGATCTCCATGCGAACGCCTCCGACGACCTCGTCCGCTCTTCGGTCGCTCGAAAATGCGGCAGTTGAGGGGCGACGCGAACGGTTCGGATTGGCGGTCGACGAGGCGTCGCGTCTCTGTCATAGGGGTTGAGCAAAGGAAAAGAGGGCCGCGCAGGCGCGGGGCGCTAGATTAGGTTGGGGAGGCTCTCGATGGATCAACCGGTCACCTTACTCGGCACGCCGAACATTCATTTTGTCTCGCTCGTCATCATCGGCGGGCTCGCGGGCTGGATCGGCGGCATGATCGTCGGCTGGCGCCACGGCCTCTTCACAAACATTATCGTTGGCATCGCGGGCTCCTGGATCGGCTCGGAACTCGCCTCGACGGCGAACTTGGCCGTCTATGGCTCGTTCAAGCAGTTTCTGGCCGCACTCGTCGGCTCGATCATCCTGCTTATCGTCTGGCGGGCGCTGTCCGGGCGCGGCGCCGTGCTGTGATCAACCGCGTTTGACCGCCGCGCGAGGCAGTCCTACATACCGTCTGCATGGCCCGCATCATCGACACGCTGGCGGAAGACCTGACGGAGATTTCGAGACCCCGCCCGCGTCACCCGGAAAAGGCGCACCGGCCCGACCAGCCGGTTGCCCGCAAGCCAGCCTGGATCCGGGTCAAG
>JAFAHO010000106.1 GCA_019237205.1 Hyphomicrobiales bacterium | reverse complement strand
CATCGCCCTGGTCCCGGCGCTCGAAGACCCCTCCCGCCGAAGTCACTGTCACCGTGACTCCGTCGGCCGACGTGACCGTCAGCGGCGAACTGAGAAGGGTAAATGATGGGCCCAACTGGGACCAGTCGATCGTATCCGTGAGGCCGGTAGAGCTCGTAAAGCCGCCCGCGTTCGCAGGCGCAATGGCCGAGAGCGCTACTGCGCCGGCGAACAGGACGGATGTAGCGACCCAAGGCCGCGAACCAAGGAATTTCATGCCCCTTCTTCCCTCAAATGCGAATCGCGACAATCGAACCGTATGATTGCCCCAACGGAAGGGTTGCACACCAAATTAACCCTGTCAACATTCGTCTGTCAACATCGCGTCGCCGAACTCCGGTTCGTCGGTTCTTTCCAGCACGATCCTTGAAGTTCCTCTTGGGAACGTTGCCGGCGCCTTCGATGGCTGAGCCGGGCCCCTCGGAGCGCCGTCTGATGTCCCGCAAACTATGGTTGACACCCTCCGCCTGCGCTTCTCATGAAGGCCCAGGCAATCGGACAGGGCGCGCATGCGGACGTGGATCAGGGACCCCCTGGCGATCCTCGGCGAGGGCGCGGAGCGCGGACTCGTCATCGAGGGGACGTGCATCGCCGCCTGCGTCGGGAGCGGCGCGACGCCCGAGCGGGTCGACGCCGTTTTCGACGCCTCGCGCCATGTCGTGCTGCCGGGCCTCATCAACACGCATCACCATTTCTACCAGACGCTGACCCGCGCCCACCCGTCGGCCATCAACAAGGCGCTCTTTCCCTGGCTGCTTGCGCTCTATCCGATCTGGTCGCGGCTGAAGCCGAACCACCTCCGCCTCGCCGCCCGTCTCGCCCTGACCGAGCTTCTGCTCTCGGGCTGCACGACGGCGGCGGACCATCACTATCTCTATCCCGCCGGGCTCGAGAATGCCGTCGACATCGAGGTCGAGGAGGCGCTCAGCCTCGGCATGCGGATGACGGTCTCGCGCGGCTCGATGAATCTCTCGATCAAGGACGGCGGCCTGCCCCCCGACAGCGTCGTGCAGGACGAGGCGACCATTCTCGCCGACAGCGAAAGGGTGCTAAAGCTGTTCCACGATCCGAAGGCGGGCGCCCGGATTCGCGTGGCGCTTGCGCCCTGTTCGCCGTTCTCGATCTCGAAGACTCTTATGAGCGAGAGCGCGCGCCTCGCCGGGCGCTACGATTGCCAGCTGCACACTCATCTCTGCGAGACGGAAGACGAAGAGCAATTCTGCCTCAGGATGTATGGCCTGAGGCCGGTCGATCTCCTGGAGGAGACGGGCTGGATGTCGCCCCGCGTCTGGCTCGCGCACGGCATCCATTTCAACGCGGAGGAGATCGCGCGGCTCGGCAAGGCCGGCGTCGGAATATGCCATTGCGCGGCCTCGAACATGGTGCTCGCCTCCGGCGTCTGCCGGACGTGCGAACTGGAGTCGGCGGGCTCGCCGGTGGGGCTCGGCGTCGACGGCTCCGCCTCCAACGATTCCTCGAACATGATGGAGGCGGTGCGCCACGCGCTGATGATCGGGCGCCTGCGCTACGGCGCGGACCGAGTGACGCATCTCGACGTGTTGCGCTGGGCGACCGAGGGATCGGCGCGCTGCCTGGGGCGCTCCGACATCGGCAAGATCGAAGCGGGCCGTGAGGCTGATCTGGCGCTCTTCACGCTGGACGAGGCCCGCTTCTCCGGCGCGCACGATCCCATCGCTGCGCTGGTGCTCTGCGGCGCCCACCGGGCGGACCGGGTGATGATCGCGGGCCAATGGCGGGTGGTCGACGGCGAGCCCGTCGGGCTCGACCTCCGTGCGCTGATCGGCGAGCACAAAGCCGCGGCGCGCGATTTTGCGTGACGCCGATGGCAGAATTTCCTCGGTCGCCAATCGGGCCGCTCTGCGGCACGATGCGGTTCGGCGGCGCGAGCCCCGCTGCGGTGTTGCCTTGCAAAGGGGAAGACGTGACGAGAACGGTTCGATGACGGCGCTGGCGATTCTGTTCGTCGCCTCGATCTGGGCCGGGGCGCAGAACGCGCTGGCGGGCGGCGGGTCGTTCATCACCTTGCCTTCGCTGATGCTGACCGGCATGGACGCGCGGGCCGCGAACATCACCTCGACCGTCGCGCTGTTCCCGGCGCAGCTCGTGACGGGGTTCACCGGCCGGTCTCACGCCTCGAGCCCGCCGGGCCTGCCGATGAGAACGCTCTTCGTCGTCAGCCTGGTCGGCGGGGCGCTCGGGGCGCTGATCCTGCTCTTGACCCCGCCGACCGCCTTCGCCCGTCTTGTCCCGTGGCTGGCGTTGTTCGCGACCGCGCTCTTCGCCTGGGGCAGCTTCTTTCAAAAACCCCCGCAGCCGGGCGAAGCCCACTTGCCTCCGTGGGGCGCGGCCATCTTGCAGTTCTTCATCGCCATCTACGGCGGCTATTTCGGCGGGGGCATCAGCCTCCTGATGATGGCGTCGCTGACGATGGCGGGCCTCGCCGTGCGCAGCGCCGGGGCGAGCAAGAATATTCTCGCGGGCGTCATGAACGCATCCGCCGTCGCGATCTTCGCGCTATCCGGCGACGTCCACTGGATTCAGGCCGCCGTCACCGCCGTCGGCGCCTCGTTCGGCGGCTGGGCCGGCGCCCTGATGCTGAAGAGCGTCGACGAGAGGCTCCTGAAACTGGGCGTTATCGCGATCGGCGTCCTGCTGACGGTCGGGCTTTTCTGGAAGGCGCCTTAGCCGTAGACTTTGCTCGAGCGGAGATCGAAGCGACATGAATCCTGAGCTATTCACCGCCTTTGTCCTGATCACGATAGTCCTGATCATCACGCCGGGCCCGATCGTCACGCTCATCATTTCGACCGGCGCCACGCAAGGTTCCCGGGCTGCGCTGACGACGGTCGCAGGGACGACGCTCGGCAACGCCCTCTTGCTGTCGGCGATCGCTTTCGGGCTCGACTGGGTGCACGCGCATGCCGACCTCTTGTTCACGGCGCTGCGCTGGACGGGCGCGACCTACCTCGTATGGCTTGGCGTCCAGGCGTGGCGGCATGCCGGGGAGGGCGATCGCGAGATTGCCGACACAGGGCGGGCCCGGTTCGTAAAGGGCCTCCTGGTCGCGCTGTCGAATCCCAAGACGATCGTTTTCTTCACCGCCTTTCTGCCGCAGTTCATCGACCCGCGCCTGGCGGCGGGGCCGCAGTTGGCTGCGATGTGCGTCGTCTCGGTGGTTCTTGCCGGGGCGTCGGATTCCGCCTGGGCGGTCGCGTCAGGCTTGGGGCGCGCATGGTTCATGAAGCCCGCGCGGGCGAAGCTGCTGGGCCGGCTGTCTGGAACCGTTCTGATCGGCGGCGGCTTGTGGCTCTCTTTGGCCAGACGCCAGAGCTGACGGCGCGCGCTCCAGACCCCTCAGCCTCCGTCCGATGTCCGCCACCGCAGCGCCCGCGCCTCGATCAGCGACAGCGCCGCGTTGGCGATGAGGCCGATCGCGCCGAGCAGGGCGACGCCGGCAAAGATGTCGGCGGACTTATAGGAGCGCGCGGCCAGCAGCACCCACTGGCCGAGGCCGTCGAGGCCCGCGATCATTTCGCACACGACCGCGAGGATCAGCGACACCGTGAGCCCGAGGCGCAGGCCCGCGAGAATGTCCGGCGTCGCGGAGGGCAACGACACCTTGGCTATTGTTTGCCAGCGCGACATGCGCAGCGCCCGGGCGACCTCCCCGAGTCGCGGCTCGATCGCGGCGAAGCCGTGCATGGTCGCGAGCAGCACGGGCCAGATCGAGCCAAACCCGATCACGCCAAGCGCCATGCGCGGCGTGAGCCCGAACATGGCGATCGCCACGGGGATGACGGCGGAGGCGGGCAGGGGGCGCAAGAATTCGAGCGTCGGTCCGACATAGTCGCGCGCCGCCTTCGACGATCCGACAAGCGCGCCCAGCGCCACGCCGGCGATCGAGGCTGCGGCCCAGCCGCCCAGCATATGTCCGACGGTGCCAAGCAGTTTTTCGGCCAGGTCCGCGCGCCAGAAGCCGTTGACAAGCGCGAACCAAACGCGCGGCGGCGTCGGCAGGAAGACCGGCGACACCAGCTTCAGCGCGGCGATCTCGCCCCAAAGCGCAATCAGCGCCGCGACGACGAGGCAGCCCGCGACCCGCCACCCAACGGCGCTCATCGGGGCGCCTCGATCCGCCCGGCCTCGCCGAACAGCCGGTTTTGCGCGAAGACCAGCGCCCCATTGAGCGCGAATCCGACGACGCCTATCCAGGCGAGATAGGCGAGCATCAACTCGGGCCGCAGCGCCTGGCCCGCCGTCATCACCTCATAGCCGAGGCCCTGCGGGTTGACCGCGATCTCGACCGTCACCGCGACGATCAGCGAAATGCCGGCCGCGAGGCGAAACGCGACGAAGATGCGCGGGAGCGCGGCGGGCGCGACGATCTTGATGGTTCGCTGAACCGGCGAGAGCCGCAGCACACGGGCGACCTCGATCAGGCGCGGCTCGACGCCGCCGACTGAGGCGCGGGCGAGGATCAACAGCGGCCAGAAGCAGGCGACCGAGACGATAACGATCTCGAGTCTGTAGCCGAAGCCGAGCGCCACCAAGGCGATCGGAATCACCGCTACTGACGGGATCGGCCGCAGCAATTCGAGTGCGAGCTCCATCAACCGGTCGAGCGCTCGGAGCGATCCGAGCACAATTCCGAAAACCAGGCCGAGACTTGCGCCGATCGCCAGTCCGCCGAAGGCGCTGGCCAGGGTGTCCCGGGTAGCTGCGATCAGCGAGCCATCGGCAAGCGCTC
Source organism: Hyphomicrobiales bacterium (assembly GCA_019237205.1). GTDB lineage: Bacteria > Pseudomonadota > Alphaproteobacteria > Rhizobiales > Beijerinckiaceae > Roseiarcus. The sequence goes on along the minus strand of JAFAHO010000106.1, from coordinate 23,628 downwards.
CTGCGAAGGCCGCCGCAACTTGCGTTGGAGGCGCAATCGAATCGCTCGGTCCGGCTGCGCGGGCGCCGATCTCGGCGAGCACAAGCAGCGAGGCGGGGAGCGCCAGCGCCTTCGCCGCCTTCATGGGGCTCCCCCAGTTTCGGTGGCGTGGATGAATTCGTAAAGCGCACGGCGAAGCCGGAGGAACTCCGGGCTTTCGCGGGTCGCGACCTGATTGCGCGGCCGCGGCAGGCCGACCTTGAGCTCAAGACCGACGCGGCCGGGATGCGGCATGAGGCCGATGACGCGGTCGCCGAGATAGATCGCCTCTTCCAGATCGTGGGTGACGAAGAAAATGGTCGCCTGGGTCGCGCGCGCAATGTCGAGCATTTCGTCCTGAAGGCCCTGCCGGGTCATCGCGTCGAGGGCGCCAAACGGCTCGTCCATCATTAGCGCGGCGGGCTCCTGCGCGAGGCAGCGGGCGATTTGCAGCCGCTGCTGCATGCCGCCGGACATTTGCGCGGGATATTTGCCGGCGAAGGGCAAGAGGCCGACGCGCTTCAGGAGCGCGTCGATCCGCTCGCGCCGCGTCTGCCGCGGCGTCCCCATTGCCTCGAGCGCGAGCGAGACATTTCCCGCCGCGGTGCGCCAGGGCAGCAGCGCCTTCGAATAGTCCTGGAAGACGATTGCCACGTCCCGGCGCGGCGCCTTCACGGGAGCGCCCGCGAATGCGACTTCGCCGCGGGTCGGGGGGATCAGTCCGGCCGCGACGCGCAAAGCCGTCGTTTTGCCACAGCCGGACGGACCGACGATGCAGACGATCTCACCCCGCCGGATATTGAACGATAGCTTGCCCAGCACGAGATGATCCCGGAAGGCGAGATCGACCGAGCGGAACTCGATCAGCGGCGGCGCGATCGGGATCACGAGACGCGTCTCTCGTCGTCGGGATAGACCAGCGCGAGCGTCGAGGCGATATGCGCTTCGATGAGCGTTTCGGCCCGTTCGCCCTCTCGCTCGATCGCCGCCTTTGCGAGGAACTCGTGGGCGTGAACGAAGTCTTCGCCGCTGGTGAAGGTCGCCATCATCAGGCGCCGGTATCGATAGGCTTCGTCGTAGAGATCGGAACAGGCGGCGAGGAGCCTGGGGGAGCCGCAAGCTGCAATCAGCGACCCATGGAAGCGCTTGTGCAATGCGTCGAAAGCCGGGTCGCCTTCGCCGAACTCGCGCGGGTTGTCGAAGACGTAGCGCCTGAGCTGGTGCAGCGCGGCGACGATCTCGCCTTCCCATGCGCGGTCGCCGGCGGCGATGCTGAGCCGAAGGGCTTCCCGCTCGAGGACGGTGCGGATGCGCACGATGTCGGCGAGATCGTCACGCGAGATCGACTTGACCCGGAAGCCGCGCTTGCCGATGGCGTTGACGAGGCCGCGGGCGGCGAGCCGCGACAGCGCCTCGCGCAGCGGCGTCGCGCCGACGCTGTAGCGCACCGCCGTCTCCATGATTCCAAGGCGACTGCCCGGCGCGAGCGCGCCCTTCAGAATATCCGCCTCGATCCGCGCCGCCGCGCGCTCCGTCAGCGTGTCCGCGTCAGCGCCCGTCAAGGCAGGACCAGCTTATTGAGATCGATCGTCCCCTGCAGCATGTCCTCCTCCTTCATCGTCTGCACCCACCAGGCGAAATCCGAGCCTTTCAGCCCCGGGTTGGAAATGTTTGGCCGTGAAAGCCGCACCAGGTCGATCGGCATCTTGGTGAACTTCGCAACCGCGGCAGTCGCCTTGTCGCGATCGGCATTGACGATCGGCGCGGCCTCTTCGATCGAGGCGCGGAACGCCTTGACGACGTCGGGGTGTTGCTCCGCGAATGCGCGCGTTGCGACATAGGAGATGATCGGGTCGGTGCGGGCGAGATCGGCGGCGTAACGGGCTGCGACCTCTCCGGCGCCAGCTGCCTTTATGCGACTGATTAGCGGCTCGGCGGTCAGAACAGCGTCGACGGCGCCTGATTTGAGCGTGTCGCTCTGATTTGGAAACGTCACCTCGACGAAGTTGACGCTCTTCGGGTCGACGCCTTTCTCGATCAGCCATTTGCGAAACAGGACATGCAGGAAGGCGCCAATGCCGGGCGCGCCAACTTTCTTCCCGACAAAGTCTTTTGCGTCCCGGATATTCGCGCCGTTGCGCGCGACGGCTGCGATGGACGCGTTGGAGACAGGGTCCATGACGGAAGCGCCATCGATGGCGACCAGGTCGAGCCCCCCGTCGACCGCCTGCAGGAACACCGTCGCGGTCGGACCGCCGATCTGGATCGAGTCGGACACGATCGCTGGCGGGATGTTGGTGTTGATCGCGATCAACGTGACGTCGGCGTCGATTCCGTGCCTGGCGAAAATGCCTTCGTCGCGCGCCATCATCGCCGAGGCGCAGTCGCTGGTCGCGGTGCAGGCGATCTTTAACTTGAACGGGTCGGCATGAGCGGAGACGGCGGGGAAGGAGAACGCCGCAAAGAAGACGCAGGCAAGCGCCAAACAGCTGCGCCCGTTGCGGCCGGGCTCGTCCCGGCAATCCGCGCCTAACGAGGCGGAAACACCCGGCCCGTCGGGCCGCGGCACCGGTGTGCTCTTCACAAGATCTCCCATCGGCTCCTCCTTTTGCGCCCTGTGCGTAGCGCCGCTTGATTATCGATAAAAAATATGATCGTATATAATTCGCCCAAAAGCAAGGGGGAGAAGAATGAAATTTGCGACATATCGCTCAGTCGGCGGCGAGCCTAGGACTAGCGTCGTCGACGCCGAGAACGGCCGGCTGTTCGATTTGGCGGCCGCCGCCTTACGCGAGGGCGCCCCGGACGGGCCCTTCGCATCGATGCTCGACCTCGTCGACGCCGACGATGCAGGGCTCGACCGCGCGCGGTCCCTGCTGGCCAAACGAGGCGGCGAGGATGACCTGTGGCTTCCGCTCTCGCAGGCGGAGCTGCTCGCGCCCTTGCCGAAGCCCCGGCAGATGCGGGACGCGATGTCGTTTTCGCTGCATATCCGTCAGTCAGGTCGGGGCGCGCGGGCGGTTCAGGCGCGGCAATCCGGCGGCCTCGAGGCGTTCAAAGCCGTGATGCAGGAGCCGCTCGAGGAGCTTCCGGCGGTCTATCGCGATCTGCCTGTCTACTATATCACCAACCGGCTTACTGTCGTGGGCCCGGGCGCGATCGTGAATTGGCCGCGCTACAGCAACGTGATGGATTACGAGCTCGAGGTCGGCGTCGTGACGCGCCGCACTCGCTCGAACATCCCGGCCAAAGAGGCGGGGGCGCACATATTCGGCTTTACGATCTTCAACGACTTCTCCGCCCGCGATCGTCAGGGAGTTGAAATGCAGGGGCGCCTTGGCCCAGCCAAGGGCAAGAGCTTCGACGGCTCGAACGCGCTCGGGCCCTGGATCGTCACGCCAGATGAACTCGGGGATCCCCAGACGCTGAACGTCGAGGTCCGGGTCAATGGCGGGACGCGCGCCAAGGGCGACACGAGGGGGATGTTGTTTTCCTTCGAGGAGATCATCGCCTACGCGTCGCAGGATGAAACGATCCACGCCGGCGAATTCTTCGGATCCGGTACGGTCGGCAATTGTTGCGGACTGGAGATCGGCCGCTTTCTCGACAACGGCGACACGGTCGAGCTTCATGTCGATCGGATCGGGGTTCTGACCAATACGGTCGTGCGCCAAAGCGCGGCGTGAAGCCCGCAACGAGTTCCAGGAGGAAACAACGATGGTCCGTCGCCTCGTCGATATTTCCGCGCCGCTTCAGAACGACGTCGCCGCAGACCCGCCGGGATTCGGCCCCCAGATCGAATACACCGATCACCAGCAGAGTCTGCCGCAGATTCTCTCGTTCTTTCCCGGACTCAGGAAGGAAGACCTGCCGGACGGGCAGGGGTGGGCGGTCGAACGCGTGCAGCTTTCGACCCACAACGGCACGCATCTCGACGCGCCCTGGCACTATCACCCGACAATGAACGAGGGCGAGAGGGCGTGGACGATCGACGAGGTTCCGCTCGAATGGTGCTTCCAGCGAGGCGTCAAGCTCGACTTCCGCCATTTCGCCGACGGCTATGTGGCGACCGCCGCCGACGTCGAGGCCGAGCTCAAGCGGATCGCGCACACATTGCAACCGCTCGACATCGTCGTCGTCAACACCAGCGCGGGCGCCGCCTACGGTGAGCCCGACTATCTGGCCCGCGGCTGTGGCATGGGCGCCGAAGCGACGCTCTATCTGCTCGAGCGCGGCGTGCGCCTGACCGGCACCGACGGCTGGAGCTGGGACGCGCCGTTCGTCCACACCGCCAAGCGCTACGCGCAAACCCACGACGCCTCGATCATCTGGGAGGGCCACAAGGCCGGGCGCCACATCGGCTATTGCCATCTGGAGAAGCTGCACAATCTCGAGGCGCTTCCCTCGACCGGCTTCAGGGTCTCATGCTTCCCGATGAAGATCGAGCGTGCCTCGGCCGGCTGGACGCGGGCGGTCGCGATCATCGAAGCGTGATCGGCCAAGGTCGCGATCGGCCTTGAGATTGTCGCCTTTGCGCGACCAGAGCGCCCGATATCAACCCATCCGGAGGGCTGTCGGTGAAAGCCTTTACTCCGCCCCGCGTCGTGGGAGCATACAATCCCGCCCTGCGCTCCGCGCACTGGCTGATGGCGGGGCTGATCTTCATCGCGATCCCGCTCGGCGTTTGGGTCGGTCAACTGCCGCGGGGCGACTTTCGCTCCGAAGTGCTGTTCGTCCACAAGTCCTTTGGAGTAACAGTGCTGGCGTTTGTGATCCTGCGTGTCGTCATCCGGCTGATCGTCGGCGCTCCGGCCTATGCCCGGCCCTTGGGAAGACTTGTGCATGCCGCGGCAGGGACGGGGCATCTGGCCCTCTACGCCTTGATGATCGCAATGCCGGTGAGCGGCTACTTGACGTCCGTCGCCGGTGGGCACGAAGTCTCCTTCTTCGGCCTTTTCGATTTGCCCAACCTGGTTCCCAGGAACAAGGGGCTGGACGAGGCGGCGAGCCAGGCCCACTACGTGTTCGCATGGGCGCTCGGCGTGACGCTTGTTCTTCATCTCGGGGCGGTCGTCTGGCACGCGGGGGTCAAGCGTGACGAAGTGCTGACGCGGATGTGGCCGCGCTTCCGACCCAGACCGGTCCAACGCTGACTCCGAGCGCCAGCCCTCGCAAAAGCGCGCCCCGCATGCTACATTGAGCCGACCGCGAGGGGGGATCAGGAGTTCATCATGGCGCAGGGTCTGTCCGCCCGGATTGTCGGGCTTGCCGGCAGCGACCCGCTGTTTGCGCGAATCCGCCAGGAAGCAGACGAGGCTTTGCGGCGCGAGCCGGAGCTCGCCACCTTCCTGATGACGACGATCCTCAACCACGAGACGCTGGAAAGCGCTGTCGCCCACCGGGTCGCGGCGCGTCTCGACAGCAGAGACGTCTCCGCGGCGCTCGTCCGGCAGACGTTCGCCGAGGCGATCGCTCGCGATCCGTCGATCGGGGACGCCATTCGCGCCGACATCATGGCTGTCGCCGACCGCGATCCCGCGTGCCTGCGGATGATGGAGCCGCTGCTCTATTTCAAGGGCTTTCAGGCGCTCCAGGCCTATCGTCTGTCGCATTGGCTGTTGAAGGCCGGCCGCCGCGATTTCGCGCTGAGCCTGCAAAGCCTGGTTTCGGCGGCCTTCGGCGTGGACATCAATCCGGCCGCGCGCATCGGCAAGGGCGTATTTCTCGATCATGCTTCCGGACTTGTTGTCGGCGAGACGACCGTGATCGAGGACAATGTTTCGATCCTGCAGGGCGTCACGCTGGGCGGCACCGGCAAGGAGACCGGCGACCGTCACCCGAAGATTCGGCATGGCGTTCTGATCGGCGCGGGGGCGAAGATTCTCGGCAATATCGAAATCGGCTATTGCGCCCGCGTCGCCGCGGGCTCGGTGGTGCTTGCGCCGGTGCCGCACAACAAGACGGTGGCCGGCGTGCCGGCGCGCATCGTCGGCGAGGCCGGCTGCGCGGAGCCGGCGCGCGACATGAACCAGATTCTGGCCGAGAAGGCGTACGAGGCTTAACCAGCCCCGCGGATCCCAACGGAGGGGCGCCTTGCAGGGCGCGGTCGCTTTGTGCCAAAGCCTGCCCGCGTGAGACAATAGAGCGAGAACCAACCCCCCGTGCACAAGGCCGAGATCGTCAAGCTGCGTGAATTCCTGCGTCGATCGTTCGGCGCGCCGACGCTTCAGGTCGCGCCCAATTCGAAGTCGGCCGACGCTGCGGACGTCCGGCTCGGGGAGCGCAAGCTCGGCGAGATTACGGTGGACGACGAAGACGGCGACCGCTCGTTTTCCTTCGCCATGAGCGTTCCGGTCGGACGGCCCGTGCTGCAGGATTATTTTCGCCGCCTGTTCGAGAACGACCAGCTCACCGTGGCGCCGCACCTCAACAAGACGGATGCAGTCGAGCTCAACAACGGCCCGGAGTTCCTGGGCGTGGTTTCCGCCGACGATCCCAAGGGTTCGACCTTCACGCTGCAAATGGCGATCCTCGATATCGATCTCGACGACGAGTGAGGCTTCGGGCGCGCAGTCGCGCGCTTTGAAGGAGCTTCGCCCCGCCATCCTGGAGGCTCCCGCATGCCGCTCTATTCGCTCGGCGATCGCCGTCCGACCCTGCCGCCGGAGGGCCAATATTGGGTTGCGCCAAACGCGTCCCTGATCGGCGACGTCAGGCTCGGTCAGGACGCCGGCGTGTGGTTCGGCGCGGTCCTGCGAGCCGACAATGAGCCGATCGTCGTCGGGGCCCGCTCAAACATCCAGGAACTGTGCGTGCTGCACACTGATATGGGATATCCGCTCGAGGTGGGAGAGGACTGCACCGTCGGCCACAGCGCCGTGCTTCACGGTTGTACGGTGGGAGCGGGCTCGTTGGTCGGCATGGGCGCGGTGGTGCTGGACGGCGCAAGAATCGGCCGCGGCTGTCTTATCGGCGCACGGGCGCTGGTGACGGAGGGCAAGAGTTTTGCCGACCACACTCTCGTGATCGGTTCTCCAGCCAAGGCGGTCCGGACGCTCGACGCCGATGAGATTGCGGGCCTGTTCGACTCCGCCAGGCACTATGTCGAGAAATGGCGCCAATACCTCGCGCGACTCACGCGGAGCGACGGTCAGTCCTGAAGCCGTCAGGTCCTCTGACCGTCGCGCCAGCCAAAAAGGAAACGCCCGCGCGCCTTCGGGCCGGCAAAGCGGCGGCCCGCGCCCGGCGGGGTTCCATCGGCCTTGGTCGGCGTGCCCGAATCAAGCGGCCTCGTGGATATGAGCGAGGCGGGGCCTGCGCCAATGAGGCCGAGCCAGTGCGGCGGCGCCTTGACGGCGATGCTTCCGAGGACGCGGGCATGGGTCGAGCCGTGGTGCCGAAGCGGCAACAGCATCGTCTCGATTTGAAGCGACTCCAGCCCTGACGGCCTGGCTTCCGCGCAGAGGAGATAGGGTTTGGATTCGTTCGCCAGAGCTTGAACAACGGATTTGACCGTCTGGCGATCGGCCTCGCGCCAGAGCAGGAGAAACGAAAGTCCCCGAAGCTCTGTCAAGAAGAGAGCGTTGGCCCTCGATCCGGCGATACGGAACGGAAACCCGTTCTCTTTGTCGAACTCGAGGACAAACGTATCGGCCAGGATGCCGCGGATGGCGCCCGGCTCGATGTCGTTGCGCTCCGGCGCGCTCCGCCCGGCTCTGAGCGCGTTCCAGTACGCGTAGAGTTCTATGGAGATCGCGAGTTGCATATGTCTCTAACCCCCTGCGGCCCGGCTGCGCCTGTTTCACAAAGGAACGTGACGAGGCGGCTGCGCCCGGCCGCCTCGAGCGTTGCAGGCAGCATGCCGTCCCGGCGCGGGACAAGCAGCATGTCGGACTTTCCCCAGGGACATGAAGTTAACAATAACAAGCCGCGTCGATTGCAGACGGTCCGCGCCCGCATCGCGCCCGCATTCGAAAGGCGGCGCCTGGCCGTCGCCGGTTCCCGCTTGCGATCGGCCGCAATTTCCGTCAAGCGCAAGGCCGACTGAAAGGCATGGGCGCGCATGGATGGAACTGAACCGTCGAACCCTCCGCCGCGGCGGGAGCCAATGTTCAACGCGCCCGGCGTCGTCGTCGTTCTCGCCGTCTTGTTCATTGCGATCTTCGCGGCGTTTTCCTGGGCGCGCCCGGCGATCCAGGATCTCGTCATCCGCGACTTCGCTTTTGTGCCCGGCCGGCTGACGGTCTCCTTCTGGCCGGCGCGCGCAATCGACTTGCTCATCCGGGCCAACACCGACCCGGCCGCCCTCGAGCAGGCGCGCGCAATGCGAGATCTTCGTGCGCTGAGCGGCGGCCCCAAACTATGGACGCTGCTGACCTATGCCTTCCTTCACGGCTCATGGACGCATGTCCTCATCAACACCATATGGCTGGTCGCCTTCGGTCCGCCGGTCGCCCGCCGCTTCAGGACGATGCGGTTTCTCATCTTCATGGCCGTGACCGCGATCTTCAGCGCGCTCGCGCATTGGATGAGCGCGCCGATGGATTTCGCCCCGCTCATCGGGGCCTCTGGCGCTGTGTCGGGGCTTATGGGCGCAGTGACCCGGTTCATGTTTCAGCCTGGGGCGCCGCTCGGGCCGCAAAGGGTCGGGAGGCGGGCCGAGGTCGAAACCGTTCCGGCCGCGTCGCTCAAGGGAGTTTTCGTCGACCCTCGCACGCGCATCTTCCTCGGGATCTGGCTCGCGACGAACTTCATCTTCGGCGCCTTCGCGCAGACGCTCGGCTTATCGGACGCGCCGGTGGCCTGGGTGGCGCATCTCGGCGGTTTCGCCTCAGGCTTGGTTCTATTTACGCTGTTTGACCGGCCGCGACGATCGACCGTGTGAGGGCGCGGTCAGCCGACCGGCCGCTGCGCCGCCCCGACGGCGCTGGGCAAACGGACGAGCATTGCGATCAGCGCCCGGTCGGCGAGGACAGAGACCCGCTCGCGCGGCTTCAGCCAGGCGCAGGCGTCTTCGATCGTTTCGGCGTCGTTGAGCTTGGCGGCGGCGACAGCGGCGTCGACATCGACGTCGCCGAGCCGATGGCGGGGCTTCTCCGGCAGGAAGGATTCGTGCATCGCGCGTAACGCCGGATCGTCGTGGATGGCGACGAGCGCGTCCTCGTGATCATGACCGATGCGCGTGAGTTCGGCGGCGAGCGCATTGGCGCGCTGGATGACCTCGGGCGGCGACGTCTCCTCCGGCGTGCGCAGAAGGCCGATCCTTCGCAAGCCAAGGCCAAGCCACAATTGTCCGCTCGCCCAGGAAAGCGGAATGGAAAGGATGAGGCCCGCGATCGTCGGCGACATCCAAATAACGAGCGAGGGCGAGATGAGCGCCGCGGCGAACAGCGTGATGAGGCCGAGAAGCGCATGTGACCGATGACGTCGCGCGATGCTGCCAAACGGGATCGATCCGTCGTCGCGCCGTTGCGGGTTCCAGCCGGTATCCCGTCCCGAGAGGATCTGCGCCACCGAGCCGGACTGGATCAGCATCATGATCGGCGCGATCGCGGCCGTAATGACGATCTCGACGCATGTCGAGACGACGAGCGCCAGCGCGCCGCCCGAGCCCCGGCGGGTCGGCCCATCGAAGAGCGCCACAACGAGGCCGAGAAACTTCGGCGCAAGCAGGATGGCGATCGTCAGTTCAAACAATTGCAGCGCGCGTTCGTAGTCGAACCGCGGCCAGGCGGGAAACAGCGAGAAGTCTGCAGTAAAATATTCCGGTCGGATGTAATGCGACTGCAGGACCAGCACGATGCCGACGATGAGCTGCGCCATCCACACGGGAGAGGCGAGATAGCCCATGATGCCGGTCGCGAAATGTTGTCGAGTCGCCCAAACGAACCCTTTGGCGCCGATGATGCGCGAGTGCTGGAGATTGCCCTGGCACCACCGCCGGTCGCGCGCCGCGAGATCGATCAGCGATGGCGGGCTTTCCTCATACGAGCCGCCGAGGTTCGGCAGCATATAAACCGCGTATCCGGCGCGGCGGATGAGCGCCGCCTCGACGAAGTCGTGGCTCAGGATATGGCCCCCGAGCGGCGGCTTGCCGGGGAGATCCGGCAGGCCGCAATGATCAGCGAAGGCGCGAGTGCGGATGATGGCGTTATGGCCCCAATAATTGCCGTCTCGCCCCATCCAGGCGGTCAGTCCCGCGGCAATGACGGGGCCGGCGATGCGGGCGGCAAATTGCTGCAGGCGGGCGAACATCGTGTTGCGGTTGACGATGAGCGGCAGGCTCTGGATGATGCCGGCGTCCGGGTCCGCCTCCATCGTCGCCGCCAGCCGAACGATCGTCTCTCCCGCCATGAGGCTGTCGGCGTCGAGCACCAGCATGTGGGGATAGTGTCCGCCCCAGTGCGTGACAAAGTCGGCGATGTTGCCGGCTTTGCGGCTCGAGTTCTTACGGCGGCGGCGATAATAGATCCGCGCCTTCGGCAGACGCTCGCGCATTGCGACGAAAGCGCGTTCCTCGGCGATCCAGACGTTCGCGTCGGTCGTGTCGGAGAGGAGGAAGTAGTCGAACGTCGAGCCGCGGCCGGTGCGTTCGACGTCTTCCAACATCGCCTGCATCGCGCCAAAGACGCGCGACGGCGCCTCGTTGTAGATCGGCATGACGACGGCGGTTCTTTCGGACAGAGTGGCGGGTAGAGGCTCGGGCTTTCGCGGATGGGTCAAAAGCCAGATGAAGCCGACGACGCTTGAAGTGAACGAAAGCGCGAGCCAGGAAAAGGTGATGACGAAGAGGACGACCATCACCCATTCGAGCGCGGTCGTCGTGCCGACGCCGACGACCTTGTACATCTGGTCCGCGCCGTAGGCGGTGAGGGCGACTGCGCCGCCGAACACGGCGAGACGCGAAAGGAACGGTGCGACGGCGAGACGCGGATTGACCCAGGCGCGCCCGTCGCGTCGCGAAAACCGGCGAAAGGACTGCGCCGGCATCGCGAGCGGCGCGAAGCCGGGCATCGCCGACCCCAGGGACGAGCCGATGTCGCCCGGCGGCGCCTCGGCCGGCGTCAGCGTCACGCTGTCCATCGATAGAGCCATGTCTCGCTGGCGGGCTGATTGTCCAGGCTGAGCGTCAGCCTAAGCTCGGAATAGGGCTCCGATCCAGGCTCGAGATCGAAAACAACGCGCACAGACCGCCTGTCCTTATATGGGTACACCCGAACCGAGGCGATCTTGCCCGGAGCGGCTTGAACGTCTGCCGTCGCGTTTGCGGCTTTCTGCGGATCGGCGAAGGCGTCGCCGGTCATTTCGACCGTGAAGCGTTGACGGGCGCCCATCTTTCCCGCGCGGCTCGACGTGCAAACGGCGACCGGCGGCCGCGAGGGCGGCGTCCAGCACCAGAACTGACGGTAGGCGAGCGACTGGCTCGTGCCGGCGGCCATGCCTGCCTTCGGACGCCACTGGGCGACGATATTCGCGTTGTTCTCGGACGCCGCGGGGATTTCGAGCAACCGCAGGTCGCCGTCTCCCCAGTCGCCGATCGGTTCGATCCAAAGCGTCGGACGCAGTTCCCAGCGGCCTTCGTCGTCAAAAAAAGCGTCGAAGGACCGCGAGCGCTGCAACAGACCGAAGCCGCGCGGATTGAGGTCCGCGAAAGCCGAGATTTGCAGAGTCTCGCGATTGCTTACCGGACGCCAGAGCCACTCGCCTTTCCCGGAAAGGATTTGCAGGCCGGTGGCTTCGTAGACGGCCGCGCGCCAGTCGTCGGCTCGCCGGTGATCGAGTCCGCTGAAGAGGTAGTCCGCAGCCATCGCGCCGATGCCGAACTTGTCCGTGGCGACGCGGGCGATCAGGGTCATTTCGGTGTCGATGATCGTCGTCTCGAGCGGACGGATGGTGAAGCGGAAGGCCCCCGTCATGCTCGCCGAATCGAGCAGCGCATACATCGTGAGCGTGTTTGTCGCCGGCGGCGGCTTCTCGATCCAGAATTCGCGAAAGAGCGGAAATTCTTCGCCGGGCTCATCGCCGGTTCGGATGGCAAGGCCGCGCGCGGTGACGCCAAAATTCTGCCCGTTGGCGCGCGAGCGGTAGAAGCTTGCGCCCTGGAAAATCGCCGCGTCCTGGAAGCCTTGGTCCGACGCCCGGAGGATGCGCAATCCTGAAAAGCCAAGGTCACCCATGGCGGCGGGCGGCTGCAGCTTGCCGAAATCGAAATCGCCTGCTTCGTAGATGACCCTTTGCGAAAGTCCGTTCTCGACGATGTTGATCGCGATCGGCGTCGTATAGACAAAGCCGCGATGCAGAGGCTCGAGCGAGAACCCGACTTTGTCGTCCGCCCAGATCGCGCTCCCCGGCACGCGGCGGATCGAAGCGTATTGATCGAAATTGAGTCCGGAAAAGAGGCTCGGCAACGGCGCGTCGGGCGCCTTGAACGGGGCGGCGGCGAGTTGGGCGGCCGCCTTCAGCACCGTGTCGGCTGCAAACGGCGCAGGCTGCCCCAGCGGCTCGGCTGCGGCGGTCCCGGCGCCCGAGCGCGAGCCTGCCGCCGCGAGCGCCCCGCCGAGGGCCAAACCCAAGAATTCGCGACGCTGAGGACCCGCCATCGTGCTCTTCGTTTGCTTCTCGCCGGGTCCGTCCGCGCCTAACGGCGGACCGGCGTCTTCATTTTGGACACAAGCTTAAATCATCGCGATGAATCAGCGCCATAGGGATGCGAAACCTCGTCGCCCCGCGGCGGGCCCGCCCCTCGATCGGGGCTGTTGTATAGGCTTTTTTGCGGCGCAGCGAGACGCATTTTGTCCCATGATTGAAAAAGGAATCTCGCTTGCCCTCGCCTCCTCGGCTAGAACCGGCGCGCGACCTCGGCAATAACGCGCGGGACCGCGATTCGGGCGCCGTTGTGACCGCTTTTCGCGCTCGATGCGGTCGTTCGAACGGGAGCATGAGCCATGGGCGCTGACGCCCGACGCTGCCTCAACGTTGTTCTCGCCGCCGGCGAGGGCGTTCGCATGCGCTCGTACCGGCCCAAGGCGCTGCATGGCATCGCCGGCCGTTCGATGCTTGCCCATGTGCTCGCGGCGGTCGCCGAGTCCGGCGCTAGCGACGTCGCGGTCGTCGTCGGTCCGGGTCGGGACGACGTCGCTGCGGAAGCATTGCGCGCGGCGACGGGAGCGGCGATTTTCGTTCAGCGCGAGCGCCGTGGGACGGCAGACGCCGTACTTGCCGCGCGGGAGGCGATCGCGCGCGGCTACGACGACATCATTGTCACTTACGCCGATATTCCTCTCATTCGGGGCTCGACGCTGGCGGCGATGCGGTCGGCCCTCGCCGACGGCGCGGGGCTCATCGCGCTTGGGTTCGCTCCGGACGACCCTGCGGGCTACGGCCGCCTGATCGAGCGCGACGGGCGGCTCATAGCGATCCGGGAACACAAGGACGCAAGCCCCGACGAGAAGGCGGCGCGGCTCTGCAACGCCGGGCCAGTCGGCATCCGGGGCGCCGAGGCGCTCGCTATGCTCGATGCGGTGGTTCCGGATAACGCACAGAAGGAATATTACCTTACCGACCTCGTCGAAATCGTGCATGCGCGAGGGTTGCAGGCGCGGACGCTCGAGGCTGACGAAGCCGAGGTCATGGGGGTCAACGATCGCGTGCAGCTCGCCGCGGCAGAGGCCGGGATGCAGGCGCGGCTCCGCCGCCGCGCCATGATCGAAGGCGCAACGCTGGTCGCGCCGGAGACAACGTTTCTCTCGTTCGACACCAAGATCGGGCGCGATGTTCTCATTGAGCCGCACGTCGTGATCGGCCCGGGCGTGGTCATCGAGGACGGCGCGGTCATCCGCGCCTTCTCCCATCTTGAAGGCGCGCGGGTCGCGGGCGGCGCAGCCGTCGGCCCTTTTGCGCGCTTAAGGCCGGGCGCCGACATTGGCGCCAAGGCGAAGGTCGGCAATTTCGTCGAAGTCAAGAAGGCGACGATCGAGGCGGGCGCCAAGGTCAATCACCTGAGCTATATCGGCGACGCCCGCGTGGGGGCGAACGCCAACATCGGCGCGGGCACGATCACCTGCAATTACGACGGCTTCTCGAAGTTCAGGACCGACATCGGCGCGGGCGCCTTCATCGGCTCCAACTCGGCCCTCGTCGCCCCGGTGACGATCGGCGACGGCGCCTATGTCGGCTCAGGCTCCGTCGTCACGAAGAATGTGGAGCCCGACGCGCTCGCCGTGGCGCGCGGCCGGCAGGAGCAGCGGTCCGGCTGGGCGAAGGCGTTTCGCGAGAGGCACAAGAAGGGGTGAACCGCAGTCCAGAGTCAAAACCCAATCGCCCCTTTGCCCCCGCGACCGCTTGAGAGACTGCTGCCGCGCGAGGACGGCGCAGTGGGCGACCGCACTTCGCAAGGGCGGTGATTCCACAACGACTGTCCCGGAATAGGTGCAATCGACCCTGAATTACGGAATTATGGTGACACGCCCGTCTTTACCGGGAATTATGGTGACACGCCCGTCTTTACCGAATTGCAAATCTGTGTTACGCGTCGCCCTTGACCCGCATCGCCCGCGTCGTCGTTCCCGGCCTTCCGCATCACGTGACCCAGCGGGGCAACTGGCGCGAGCGCGTGTTCTTCGAGGACGGCGACTATGCGCTCTATCGCGACTGGCTCGGCCAATCTGCCGGCGCTTCGGCGTCGAGATCTCAAGCCCATTACGCCGCAGGACGGGGAGGGGCTGGCGCTGGCGCTGTCGCGCGCGCACCGGCTTTACGCCGGCTTTCGTCAACGCCCGCGCCCGCCAGACCGGCCATCTGTTTCAGGGCCGGTTCGGCTCGGTTGCGCTCGACGAGGAGCATCTGATGAACTCGGGCGCGCTATGTCGCGCTGAACCCGGTGCGGGCGGGGCTCGTGGCGCGCGCTTCAGGACTGGCCGCATTCGAGCGTGCGCGCGCATCTTTTACGGGCGCGACGACGGGCTGGTCAAGGTCCAGCCGCTGCTCGATCGCGCGCCGCGGTTCGCCGACCTGATCGCGGGCGAGGCGGACGCCGCCGCGTTCGCCCCGCTGAGATGTAAGCGAACTGATCGGCCGCCCGCTCGGATCGGCGGCGTTCCTCGCTGCGATCGAGAGGCGCCTCGGGCGCGCGCTCGCGCCCGGCAAGCGCGGCCGCCGGCCGCGTCACGAAAGCGGCCGCGCGGCGGCCAATAAGAGAAAGACGGGCGTGTCACCGTGTGCGCCCTGAAGGCGCGTTTCTCTGGGAGCCTGTCCGAGAAATAGCGGATTTTGGTGGCGTCGGGGACGCGAATCGGATTCTGCTTGTCTATGAGCAAGACGTTCCGCCCCTGGAAGATCGATCAGCCGCTGTTTTTGCCGGCGAAGGTGCAGGACTTTGTCGGCGAGGAGCACCTTGCTCGGTTCGTTTTGGCGCTTGTGCTGGAGCATCTCGATCTTGGCGAGATCGAAGCGGCTTACGCGAGCGAGCGCGGGCAGCCGCCGTTTGATCCGGCGATGACGGCGCTCTTGCTCTACGCCTATTGCAACGGCCTCTACTCGTCGCGTCGCATTGCCAAAGCGGCGCGCGAGCGAGTTGACTTCATGAGCATCGTCGGGCTCGACCCGCCGGATTTCCGCACCGTCTCCGACTTCCGCAAGCGTCACCTGAAGGCGCTCGCCGGCCTGTTCGCGCAGGTTCTCAAGCTGTGCGAGCAAGCGGGAGCGCGGCGCCGATCAGCGACATCTCGCCGATCCGCCCGGGACGGATGAAGCGGCTGTGTAGACCCATGATCAGCGCGATCGGGATGGTGCAGAACACCGCGAAGGCGCCCCACGGGCTGCCCTTCAGCGCGTTCACGACGACCAGCGCCAGCACCGCCAGGATGATGATGCAGATGAGCAGCACGCTGACGCCGGCGACGGCGCCGGGGATGGGCCCCATCTCGGCGCGGATCATGTCGCCGAGCGACTTGCCGTCGCGTCGGGTCGACAGCAACAGCACCGTCATGTCCTGGACCGCGCCGGCGAAGACGACGCCGGCGAGGATCCAGAGCGTGCCGGGCAGGTAGCCCATCTGCGCCGGCGATCGCCGCGAAATGGTGTCCGAACAGGACGTAGCGGTTGGTCGGGACGTAATCGAGCCCATCGTTGTGGCGATAGGCGGGCGTTGCGCGGTTGGCGTCGACGCCGAGCGCGCGAGTGGCGATGAAGAGCGCGTAGAAGGTAGGCGATGAAGTAGATGCAGACCGAGGCGACCACGAGCCAGGCGGCGTTGACGGATTCGCCGCGCACCAGGGCGACGAGCGCGAGCGAAACTGCGCCCAGTACGGCCGCCGCCGTCCACAGCAGCTTTTCGGAGGGCGCCACCTTATCCTCCCGGCATCTTCTCCTGTTCGACAGGGGATGCGTGCGCGACTTATGAGCAATCGTTTAACATGGACACGGCGCCGTAGCGAGGGGGCGCAAGGACGCCGTTGCTTGGGTTCAGCTTTGCGGTGCGCTTCGCGTTTGGGCCCTCTATAATACGTGCGTTTTCGGAAGAGGGCGCAGCGTGGCGGAGCCGGACGAAGCTCAAGCGCGCGAGAACTTGACGGCGGAAGAGGCCGCCTGGCCCCGGCTGGCGCTGCCCGTCGCGACGGCCGTGCTGGCGGCGGCGATTTTCCTCGCCGACACGCTGAATGCGCTCGGCATCTTCTTCGGCAATTTTTACGTCGTGGTTGTGATCCTATCCGCCCGCTTTTGCGGGTCTTCAGGCGTGAAGTGGATTGCAGCCGGCTGCATGGGGCTCAAGGTGTTGAGCTATTTCCTCGCCGTTCACCCGCAGCATACCCCTGAAGGCGTCGCCAACCTCCTGATCAGGTTAATCGTCATCGTCCTGACGACGTATCTTGTCTTGAAGAATCAATCGCGCGAGCTCGCGATGCGTGGACTGAGCGAGGACCTCGCCACGCGGGCCGCGGAGCTGGAAGCGGCCAACAAGGAACTCGAATCGTTCGCCTACTCAGTGTCGCACGATCTTCGCGCGCCGCTTAGGCACATGACCGGTTATGCGGAGCTGCTCCAGAAGCAAGCCTCGTCCAGTCTGGACGAAAAAAGCGCCCGATACTTGAAAATGGTTCTGGAGTCGTCGAAGAGAATGGGCAATCTGATCGACGACCTCCTCGCCTTTTCGCGGCTCGGACGCGCCGAGACCAAAGAGGCGGCGGTTGACCTCCAGAGGCTCGCGAGGGAAGTGGTTGCCGAGGCCGAGCAGGACGCCGGCGGTCGGGACATCGTGTGGAAAATCGGCGCGCTGCCGGTCTGTCACGGCGATCGCTCCATGCTGAAGCTTGCCCTTTTGAATCTGGCGTCGAATGCGGTTAAGTTCACGCGGGACCGGCCTCAGGCCCAAATCGAGATCGGCTCGGCGGACTATCCCAATGAAGTGGAAGTGTTCGTGAAGGACAACGGGGCCGGATTCGACATGCAGTATGCGAACAAGCTCTTCGGCGTGTTCCAAAGGCTCCACGGACTGGAAGAGTTCGAGGGCACGGGCATCGGATTGGCCGTCGTGCAGCGGATCATCCACCGCCACGGAGGAAAAGTCCGCGCCGAAGGAGCGGTCGATCAAGGAGCGACGTTCTATTTCTCGCTCCCGAAGAGGCAGACTCAACCGAAGGCGGTAGCAGCCAGCGTATGAACTCCTTCGCGCGCATCCTGATGGTCGAGGACGACCCGAGAGACGAGGAGCTCACGTTGACGGCTCTCGAGGAACATAACCTTGTCAACGAGGTGGTCGCGACCCGCGACGGCAAGGAAGCCCTTGACTATCTCTATTGCCGGGGACAGTACGCGGGCCGCTCCAGTGAAAATCCCGCAGTCATCCTATTGGACCTGAAGCTCCCGAAGGTCAACGGGATAGAGGTCTTGCAGCAGATCCGATCCGACGAGCGGCTGAAAATGATCCCTGTCGTCGTGCTGACATCGTCCCATGAAGACAAAGACATGCTCTCGAGCTACAAGCTCGGGGTGAACGCTTACGTGGTCAAGCCCGTCGATTTCCATGAGTTCGTCAACGCCGTGAAGGAACTCGGCATGTTCTGGGCGGTCATCAATCAGCCGCCCCCGGGAAGCGCCAAGAAACTCTCGTGACCTCTTCGCTTCGGATCCTGTTTCTGGAAGATGATCCCGAGGATGCGGGTCTCGTTCAGGCCCTGCTTGAGGCGGACCATATCGATTGCGAAATAACGCGCGTCGAAACGCAAACGCAATTCTCGGCGGCGCTCGATACGGACAGGTTTGACGTCATCCTGGCCGACTACAAGCTTCCGTCCTTCGATGGCCTTTCCGCACTGAGGGTCGTGCAAAAGGCCCGCCTCAATACGCCTTTCATCCTTGTTTCAGGCGTTCTGGGCGAGGAGGTCGCGATTGAAGCCCTCAAGAGCGGCGCCACCGACTACGTCCTGAAGACAGGGCTCGCACGTCTCGCGCCGGTGGTGCGCCGCGCCACGCGCGAAGTCGCGGAACGGGCGGAACGCCGGAAGGCGGAGGACGCGCTGCGCCGAAGCGAGCAAGTCGAGCACAACTTGCGGGCTCAGGCTAGTCTGCTTGACCTCACCCATGACGCCATCTTCGTCTACGACATGAAGGGCGTGATCACCTTCTGGAACCGTGGCGCTGAGGCGCTTTACGGGTGGGCGGCGGACGAAGCCAAAGGCAAGGTCGCTTCGGAGCTCCTGAAGACGTCGTTCCCGACCCCGCTCGAGCTGAAGGAGGGACGCTGGGAAGGCGAATTCGTCCGCCGGACCAAGGACGGGGCACAGGTGGTCGTGGCGAGCCGATGGTCCTTGCAGCGCGACAACATGGGTAAGCCGGCGACGATCCTCGAAACCAACAACGACATCACCGAACGCAAGCGGGCAGAGGATTCACTTCGCCGCAGTGAAAAAGAGCTGCGCGACGTCATCGAGGCGATGCCGGCGATTACGTTTTCGACCGCGGCGGATGGCAGCAACATTTGGATCAACAGCCGCTGGGTCGAGTATTCGGGAATGTCCATCGAGGAGACCGCCGGATCGGGTTGGCGCGTGGCCGTTCATCCGGACGATCTCGATCAGCATGTGGCCAAGTGGCTGCGGTCAGTCGCGACCGGCGAGCCTTTCGAGACCGAATCCCGCCTTCGCGGCGCCGGGGGCGAATCCCGCTGGTTCCTGGTCCGGGCGGCGCCGCTGCGCGGCGAGCGCGGCGAGGTCGTCAGATGGTACGGGACCCTGACCGACATTGAAGACCGCAAACGAGTGGAGCTCGAGCGCGAGCGATTGCGCCAGCTGGAGGCGGATCTCGCTCACAAGAGCCGGGTGAGCATGATGGGTGAGTTCGCCGCCTCCCTGGGGCACGAGATCACCCAGCCCATCGCCGGCGCGCTCATCAACGCCAGGACCTGCTTGCGGTGGCTCGAGCGCGAACCTGCCGAGATCGGAGAGGCGCGGCGGACCGCGGCGAGGATCGTCCACGACCTCAACCGGGCGGCCGACATCGTCGAGCGCAATCGATCGCTTTACCGGCGGAGCGACGCGCAACGGGAGCTTGTCGATTTGAACGAAGTCATTCGCCAGATCGTCGCGCTGCTGCGCGAAACGGCGACCTGGCGGTCCGCTTCCGTGCGCGCCGAGCTCGACCCAAGGCTTCCGCAGACGCTCGCGGATCGCGTGCAACTGCAGCAGGTGCTCATGAACCTCATGCTCAACGCCATCGAGGCGATGAAAGAGGGAGGCGGGGAAGTGAAGATTGCGTCGAGCCGAAGCGAGGACGGTCAGCTTATGGTTTCGGTGTCGGATTCGGGCGTCGGACTGCCCACTCAGGACAGCGAGCGAATATTCGAGGCCTTCTACACGACCAAGCCCGAAGGGACGGGCATGGGCCTCTCGATCAGCCGCCAGATCGTCGAGTCGCACGGCGGCCGTTTGTGGGCGCGCGCCAACGAGGGGCCGGGCGCGACCTTTTGCTTCACCCTGCCCCTCGAGGAGCCAGAACGAAACCCCTTCGAATAGAGGCGACGCGGAGCCCGCCGGACATCGAAGCGCTTACTCCGGCTTGGCCGCCGAGAGCTCGGCCTCCTTCACCAAAAACTCGCGCAAAGCCTTGATGCGGGGCGCGCCCGCCTCCTCCGGCCGGCAAAGAAAATAATAGCCGAACGGGGTTTCGACGCTGATGGAGAAAGGCGCGACGAGCCGGCCCGCAGCGAGCTCGGCGGCGGCGATGGCGAACGAGCTCAACGCGACTCCTTGCCCTTGCGCGGCGGCGCGCATGGCCATCGCCATGTTGTTGAGCCAAACGCCATGCGCCGCGTCGACGTCCCTCGCGCCGGCGGCCCTGAGCCAGTCGGACCAGGTTGGCCACGACGGATAGGCCGGGCTTGATTCGAGATGCAGCAGCGTGTGACGCTTGAGGTCTCCGGGGGCCTTGAGCGGCCGCTCGGCCGCGATCAGCTGCGGGGAGCAGACCGGAATTACGGTGATGGGGTGGACGGCGCCCCGACGCGAGAATTACGGTGACACGCCCGTCTTTACCCGATATCCTTACCGAATTGCAGATCTGTGCTATCGTTCGCCCATGACCCGCATCGCCCGCATAGTCGTTCCCGGCCTGCCGCATGATGTCACCCAGCGGGGCAACCGACGTGAGCGCGTGGTTCTTCGAGGACCGCGACTATGCGCTCTATCGCGACTGGCTCGGCCAATCCTGCCGGCGCTTCGGCGTCGAGATCTCAAGCCCATTGCCAGATGCCGAACCACGTTCACCTGATCCTGACGCCGCAGGACGGGGAGGGGCTGGCGCTGGCGCTGTCGCGCGCGCACCGGCTTTACGCCGGCTTCGTCAACGCCCGCGCCGCCAGACCGGCCATCTGTTTCAGGGCCGGTTCGGCTCGGTTGGGAGAAGCGCCTCGGGCGAACGCTCGCGCCCGGCAAGGCGGCCGCAGGCCGCGTCAGGAAAGCGGCCCCGCGGAGGCCAATAAGGTAAAGACGGGCGTGTCACCGTAATCGCGTAATCGCGTAATCGACAATCAACGCCGGTCGGCCGGCGGCGATCACGGCTGAGATGATCCAGACGAATAGCGGCGTGCCAGTCCGTGTTGGGGGTATAGTCGTCGGAGCCGTTGGGGTCAGCGGTCTCGTTACGGGCAACGACATAAAGATCGCGGACGCCGCCGCTGCCGGCGTAAAATAGCGTTTTGAACGAACCGAGCAGATCCAGCGGGCGAGCCGCGAATCTGACTCAAGAGAGGGGTGATTGAGCCGCCCGACCTTCTTTCTCCCTCTCGCCCACCGGGCTGCTTGTGGAGGCCCGCGCCGTCCTCGCGCCCGCGCTCGAAGGCTTTTCGCCGACGGCGGAATGCTGGAGGTCCCGGAGGCGCACTGGCTTCTGGCAGCGCTTGCACAATAGTCCCCCCCCTAGGACCGCTCGTTCATCGACCTCAAGCCCGTGACTAGCGGTCAGATCGTCTCAGGTTTGCCTGATCAAGCGGTGATGTTCAGCGCTGTCGCCCCCGGTGGCCGCGTAGGTCGCGCCAGAAACCATGCACGCTGCGTCGGAAGCGAGGAACACCACCACCGGCGCAACATCTGCGGGATCGATCCAGGGAACGCCGAGCGGCGAATGCCGCGCGAGACCCTGGCGGGCAGTCTCCTGGTCAGTGGCGAGCACGCCCGTTGGCGTTCCGCCGGCGACCTGGATCGCCTGCGCATATCGTTCCTCGTGGCGCGTGAGCGCCGTGTCGATCAAGCCCGGAATGAGCGCGTTGACCGTGATCTTGTGGCGGCCGAGCTCCAGCGGCGCCGACTTCATCTGGTCCTGCTGGATGGCGTGGCGGCGGGCGCGGTCGGGATCGCCCGCGACGTCACCGAACGCATCTTGCGCGAAAAAGCCAAAGCCAGCGCGATCCCTACCGCCGAGGTCGGCGCTACCAAAGCGTCATCTTGAAGGACGAGACGCGGACGTAAGGCAGCCGGGATTTTCTGAAGGTTCAGGACGTTGTCGACAATTGCGCCAACCAGGTGGGCGGAGGGGCTGGACATGGAGCGGCGTTAGTCGGAAGACCAAATGGGCTGGCTGCAGCTGCGGATGGAGATCTCGGATGCAGCGACGAAGGACGTTTGCGCTTTGGATTGCGATCCTCGCGGTGGCGGCGGCTTCCATCGCGGCTTACGTGCGATCTCATCAAAACCGCGCCTCTGCCGCCGCGGACCCGCCCCAGCCGATTCCGGTCATCGCCGCGACTGTCGAGCGCCGCGACATGCCGATTGTCTTGACCGGCCTCGGCACGGTGACTCCGTTCAACACCGCCACCGTCCGCAGTCAGGTGACGGGCCTCATCACCAGCGTGGATTTTCAGGAGGGGCAGTTCGTCAAGAAAGGCGATCTCCTCGCGCAAATCGATCCGCGCACCTATCAGGCGCAGCTCGATCAGGCGGAGGCGGCGCTCGCCCATGACGAGGCGCATCTGAAGAACGCCGAGGTCAACCTCCAACGCTATACCGGCCTTGCGAAACAGGATTCGATTGCCGTCCAGGAGGTCGACAACCAGCGCGCCGCGGTCGACGAGCTTCAGGCGCAGATCAAGAGCGATGAGGCCGCGATCGAGAACGCCAAGGCCGAGCTCAGCTACACCTCGCTCGTCGCACCGTTCGATGGGGCGACCGGGTTCCGCCTGCTCGACGTCGGCAACATCATCCATCCGCCGACCACGCAGACAACCGGCGCCCAAGACGCGCTGGTTGTCATAACGCAGCTTCAACCGATCAGCGTGATCTTCAGCCTTGCGACGCAAAGCCTGCCTGAAGTCCAAGCCGCGATCGCCAAGGGCCCGCTTCAGGCGATCGCCTTCAGCCAGGACGGCAAGAGCAAACTCGATGAGGGCAAGCTTCTCGTGGTCAACAACCAGGCCGACCCCGGGTCCGGCGCCATTCAGCTCAAGGCGCAGTTCCCCAACGAGAAGCGCCTGCTTTGGCCGGGCGCATTCGTCAACGTCGAGCTGATCCTGTCCACCGAAAAGGACGGCCTGACGATCCCGCTCAACGCCGTTCAGCAGGGTTCCGAGGGGCCGGTCGCATACGTGGTCGGATCGGATCGGAAGATCGCGATCCGCCCGGTGTCGATCCGCGAGTCGCTCAACGGTGAGGCGCTCATCGACAAGGGGCTCGAAGCCGGCGAGACGGTGGTGGTCCGCGGCCAATATCGCCTCTTGCCGGGCTCGTTGGTGACGCTCGCCGATCCGAGCCGTCCCGAAGCAGTGCCGAACCCGACCACCGCAGGCGCGGGGATGCTGCCGTGAATCTCTCCGCGCCGTTCATCCAAAAACCGATCGCGACATCGATGCTCATGGCGGCGATCGTTCTTCTCGGTTCCCTCGGTTATCGGCTCTTGCCGGTGGCTGCGCTGCCCGACGTCGATTCGCCGACGATCCAGGTGACGGCGCAACTGCCCGGAGCCGATCCGCAGACAATGGCGTCCTCCGTCGCGACGCCGCTCGAGCGGCAGTTCGGCGAGATTCCGGGCCTCACACAGATGGCGTCTTCGAGCGCGCTCGGCTACACGCAGATCACCCTCCAGTTCAGCCGCGACCGCACCGTCGACTCGGCGGCCGAGGACGTGCAA